>JAJYQJ010000082.1 GCA_021794655.1 Actinomycetes bacterium
GTGATCACCAAATCATGCTCATGCTCAATGGCGGCAAACAGTCCTTCGATGATCAATTAAGGTGGCGTCTAACAACGGCTAGCGGCATCACGTAGCGGCCCTGCCAGACCATTCCAATCCGGCGAGCCTGCGATTACTCGATGATGACTGGCAGGAAGAGCGTCAAGAGCACCAGCAGAAGAAAGGTCACCAACACGCGGAGTCGAGCAACCATGACCCCGAGGGTGGACACGAGTCCAACAGCAACAAACCAAGACAGATAGGTGAACGACGGCGCGTAGGTGTCCAACGAGCCAAACAGGCCCACCATCTGCAAGAACCATGCGCCTGAGTTGCCCAGGTCGCCTCTAAACACTGTCGGGTTGGATTCCGTGGGGCTTGACTTGTTTGCCGGCGGGTACGAGGTCCAACGCGTGCTCTTTAAAAATCCACCATACCGCTAAGATTAAGAGTATTGTTCAAGTCCAACGCTTGCCGGTCAGCAGCTATCGCGTCTTGGGACGACCCTGGCTGTCACTGGCCGTGGCGATGAAAGTGGCGTTGCTCGAAGTCACAAAGACTCCGTCGCTTCTCCTTTGGTCGTCGTCCATGAACTCAGTGGCCTCTCACGGGGCACTACACCTGCGACGGCCATGCCTCGTACATCTCTCGTAGCAGCCGGTACCGTCGTCTATTAGTGATCGCGCTCAGAACTCCCCGTCGGCAAATAGAGGGGGCCAGTTCGACTGTGACGCGGCGCCGTCGACGACCATCGTCGTACCGCTCACGTACGTCGCGGCCGGCGAGCAGAGGTACACGACGGCGGCGGCCATCTCGTCTACCGTCCCGAGTCGAGACGACGTCCCGTGCTCACGCAACTCGTCAACGAACCTCTCTTCGTCTCGCCCGACCGGTTCCAGCTCGGACTCGAGCATTCCCGGCGTTATGAAGAATCCCGGCGCGAGCGCGTTAATCGTGACGCCGTGGTCGATTAGATACGGGGCGAGCGTCTTCGTCATGTTGACGACCCCGGCGCGAGCGGCTCCGGAGTGAACGAACATCGGCGCCCCTCGCTCGAACGAGTAGATGTGGATGACGTTGACGATCGACCCAGAACCGGCTTCGGCCATCGGCCCCATGAAACGGCTCACCATATTCCAGGTTCCGTTCAAGTTGAGATCGACGACCGAGCGCCAACCGTTGTCGGTGATCTTCGACGGCGGCGACAAGAACTGTCCACCTGCGTTGTTGACGAGGAAGTCGACTCGACCGAACTGCCCGTACGCTTCGTCGCGTAGGTTGTCGACTCCGGCGGGATCTCGGATGTTCGTCGGAACGACGACGCAACGACGACCGATCTCTCCGACAAGATCTGCGACGCCCTCGAGCCGGCTCTGCGTCCGTCCCGCGACCACTAGATCGGCCCCGAGGTGGGCGAACGAAAGCGCAACCTCCCTCCCGAGTCCAGTCCCGGCGCCGGTTACGACCGCTACCCGGCCCCGAAAAAGGTCGGGCGCGTAGATCGAAACGGCTGCTCCCGGGGACCAGCTCGAAGCCGGCGCCCCGCCGCGCTCAGTGCCTGAAGTGGCGCTCACCCGTCATCACCATCGCTATCCCCATCTCGTCTGCGACCGCGGTCACCTCTCCGTCTCGCACGGACCCCCCCGGCTGTACGACGGCGGTGACGCCGGCGCGGATCAAGACCTCGAGCCCGTCTGGGAACGGGAAGAACGCGTCGCTCGCCGCAGAGCCGCCCTTGGAACGCTCCTTCGCCTTCGAAACAGCTATCTCGGCCGCGACGACCCTTGACTGCTGCCCCGCGCCGACGCCGACCGCCTGGGCCGAGTTGACTATCGCGATCGCGTTAGAGGTAGTGCGTCCACAGATCCTCCACGCCATAACCAGATCCCGCCACTGATCGTCGGTCGGGGTCGCCTCGGTCACACAGTTCCAAGACGCCGGTACCGCCTCGAATAGGTCGGGACCTTGAACGAGTGCGCTGGAACCGAGCGTCCTCACCTGTAACGTCACCGGCTCGGGAGCCCGAGCCGACAGGAGCCGGGTAGCCTTGCGCCTCGCCGTGAGAAGCTCCAGAGCCCGCGGGTCATAACTCGACGCGACAACGACGTCTGCTTGGGGTCCGGCTGCGATCACGTCGGCGATCGCCGCGGTCACCTCGCCGCCGATCGCGACGACCCCGCCGAACGCGGAGATCGGATCGCAGTCGAGCGCGAGTTGGTACGCCTCGGCCAGATCGTCTGCGAGTGCCGCACCACAAGCGTTCGCGTGCTTGATGATCGCTACCGCGACACGTCCGCGCCGGTCACCGCGACCACCGTTACCCCCACCGTTACCCCCACCGTTACCCCCACCGTTACCCCCACCGTTACCCCCACCGTTACCTCCACCGTCACCTCCTGTGCCGGCATCTACCCCGGTATCCGCCGCGGCGAGTTCGTGGACGAGACGCCACGCGGCGTCCGCGTCGAAGATGTTGAGATAGGAGAGCTCCTTGCCGGCGTGTTGGGTAACCGAGTCCCACCAGCTCTTTAACCCGGCGACGCGATAGCGGGCACCGAGTTGATGGGGGTTCTCACCGTAACGCAGGACCTCTACGCGCTCGAGGTTGAGCGACACCGTTGGTGGAAGTGCCGTCTCGACGCTCTGCTCGGCGTTCGACCCTCCACTTAGCGGCCCATCCACCCCGTCCAATCCATCCACCCCGTCCAATCCATCCACCCCGTCCAATCCGTCCGCCCCGTCGAATCCATCCACCCCGTCCAATCCGTCCAGCCAATCGACGATCGCGGCGTCGTAGGACGCGGTGTGCGAAAACGCCTTCCGAGCGAGGGCGAGGCGAGTCGCGTCACAAAGCGAGCCGTCACGCCTAATCTCTTCGAGGACGCTCTCGTAGTCGGACGGGGACGTGACGACACCGACGTGGGCGAAGTTCTTCGCCCCGGCACGGACCATCGCTGGACCACCGATATCGATGAGCTCGACGGAGGGATCCGAGGTGAACGGGTACAGGTTGCAGACGACGAGGTCTATCGGATCGACGCCGTACTCCGACAGGTCCGCGACGTGGGACTCGTCGTCGCGGTCCGCGAGGATCCCGCCGTGGATCTTCGGATGGAGCGTCTTGACCCTCCCGCCGAGCATCTCGGGCGACCCGGTCACGTCTTGCACTTCGCGATGGTCGACACCGGCCCCCTTGAGCGCCGCCGACGTGTTGCCGCTCGCGATCAACTCCCAACCGAGTTCGGACAACCCCGCGGCGAACTCGATCAATCCGTCCTTGTCGTACACGGAAAGCAGGGCTCTCACATCACACTCCTCGCCTTAAAACGTCATCTCGCCCCTCACGCTGCGCTGTCCTGATAGGGCCACCCTCGCTGCGCCCCTCACGCACCGTGACCGCCGGCGCCGGTTTCGAGAGAGGCGATGAACTCCAGCACGGCGTCTGGGTAGATCCGTCGCTCGACCACTTTGATCCTCTCGTGGAGCGTCTCGACGGTGTCGGTCTCGAGGACTTCGACGGCTTCTTGAGCGAGGATCGGTCCGGTGTCCGTCTCCAACGACGCGACGTGCACCGTGCACCCGGTGACGCTAACTCCCGCGGCGAGAGCGTCGGCAACCGGGGTCCAGCCGGGAAACGCTGGGAGGAGGGCGGGATGTGTGTTCAAGACCCGCCCGGGATACGCGTCGTGGACTGGTTCTGCGAGGACGGTCCCAAAGCCCGCCATCACTACGAGGTCGACGTGATGCTGCTCGAGGAGGGAGGCGACGACCTCGCTGAAGGAGTAGCGTTCGAAGTCGGGTCCGAATCCACCCCACTCATACCGGTTGACGAGCAGGCTCGCGACGCCCGCGTCGGAGGCGACCTTTAGACCTCGACACGGCCGGTCCGCGAGGACGACGCCGACCGGGACGCCGCGCTCGAGCATCGCTTCGAGGATCGTTCCGCTACCAGATACGAGGACGCCGACGATCACGAAGACACGCTAGCAATAATAAGGAGCGAGTGTTGGCGATCAGTCGAGGCCCTTGACGATCTCGACGATGAGCTCACCACAGTCGGTCGGGTTCTGGGCGACCTTGACGCCGGCGGCCGCGAGAGCGTCCATCTTGGCCTGGGCGGTTCCCTTCGAGCCAGAGATGATCGCACCCGCGTGTCCCATCTTTCTCCCCGGCGGAGCGGTCACGCCCGCGATGTACGCGGCGACCGGCTTGGTCATGTGGGACGCGATGAACTCCGCGGCGCGCTCCTCCTCGGAGCCGCCGATCTCACCGATCATCATCACCGCTCTCGTCTCGCTGTCCGCTTCGAACGCGGCGAGGCAGTCGATGAAGTTCGTGCCGGGGACTGGATCTCCGCCGATCCCGACGCACGTCGTCTGACCGACGCCTTGCTGGGAGAGCTCGTGGAGCGCTTGGTAGGTGAGGGTCCCAGACCTACTCACGATGCCGACGGGTCCACCGGCCATCGCGATCTCCCCCGACGTTATCCCGATGTTGCACTTCCCCGGCGAGATGATCCCCGGACAGTTCGGGCCGAGCAGTCTCGTCGCCGGGAACTCTCTTGCGAGACGGTTGAACGCGACCGCTTCGTCTTGGGCCGGTATCCCCTCGGTGATGCAGACGACGAACGGTATCCCCGCCTCCGCCGCTTCGATGATCGCCGACGCGGCCCCCCGGGGGGGGACCGATATGAACGACGCGTTCGCACCGGTCGCGTCGACCGCCTCCGCGACGGTCGCGTAGACGTCGATGCCCTCGATCACCTCGCCGCCGCGTCCGGGATTCGTCCCGGCGACGACCTGGGTCCCGTACGCACGGTTGCGCAGGCCATGGTAGAGACCCTGGCTCGTCGGGCTGATGCCCTGGATGACTACCTTGGTCGTTTCGTCCACGAAGATGCTCATGCTGCCTCCCGGGCCACGCGGCCCAACTCGGATTCCGTTGATCTATCGCCGTCGCCCGCAACGCCGCGCCTGCGACGGTTCTCGCTCGGCGCGTTCACCGGCCGGCCATCTCGACCGCGCGCTTCGCCGCCTCGATCATCGTCGGCTCCGCCCGGAGGCGATCGGAGAGGTGGGAAGCGAGCAGCGTCCGGCCCTCTTCTGCGTTCGTCCCGTCGAGGCGCAAGACTATCGGGGAGCGCAACTCGACACGGTCGATCGCGTCGATGATTCCCTTCGCGACCTCGTCGACCCGGGTGATCCCACCGAATATGTTGACGAAGATAGATCGGACGGCCGGGTCGGCGTTGATCACCTCGAGTGCGGCGGCCATCACGTCGGCGTTCGCACCCCCGCCGATGTCGAGGAAGTTCGCGGCCGTGCCGCCGACTTGGGTGACGACGTCCAACGTGCTCATCGCGAGTCCCGCACCGTTCGCGATGATCCCGACGGATCCAGAGAGCCCTATGTAGTTGAGCCCCTTCGCCTTCGCCATCGTCTCTCGCTCGTCCTCACCTTCTGACGACGCGAACTCCTCCCACTCCGGGTGACGGAACGACGCGTTCTCGTCCAGCGTCACCTTTGCGTCGAGCGCGTGGACGTTTCCGGCGGGGGTCAGGATGAGTGGGTTGATCTCCGCTAGATCACAGTCCCCCTCTACGTAGCACCGGTAGAGGTTCACGAGTAGCTCCGCGGTCTGTTCGCGCGCCGCGTCGTCGAGGTTCGCGGCGTCGACCCACTTGCGGGCCGTTTCGATATCGAGGCCGTCGACGGGGTTAACGTAGATCTTCGCGATCGCGTCGGGGTTGTTCGCCGCGACCTCTTCGATCTCGACGCCACCTTCGGCCGAGAGCATCCCTAAGTGGAGCTTTTCCGTACGGTCGAGCGTGAAGCTCGCGTAGTACTCCTTCTCGATGTCGGACGCGTGCTCGACCCAGACGACGTTGACACGATGGCCCTTTATGTCCATCCCGAGTATCGCGTCGGCCGCGGCCGTCACCTCCGCCGCGTCGGCCGCGAGCTTGATACCCCCCGCCTTCCCACGCCCCCCAACTTTCACTTGAGCTTTCACCACTACCGGGTAGCCCGCCGCGTCTGCGACGACGACCGCCTCCGCCGTCGTCCCGGCGACGCCGCCCGCCGACGTCGGTATGTCGAACCTCGAAAAGTACTGCTTACCTTGATACTCGTAAAGATCCACTGCCGTCCTCTCTAATCTCTAATCTCGCCGATCTCATACGCCAACGTGGCCACCGTCGCTCACTTCACCCGTCGTAGCCCCCGCCTCGCGCTCGTCGAGGCATCCGGCCAACCAGTCGCCGATCGACGGCAGCGGCGCCCCGGGGGTGAACACCTCCGCGACGCCCATCTCGCGAAGGGTCGGGATGTCGCCTTCGGGGATGATCCCACCGACGACGACGACGACGTCACCCCTGCCCTCCGTCGTCAGACCTTCGATGATCCTCGGCACGAGAGTGAGATGCGCGCCCGATAGTAACGACAACCCGAGTGCGTCCGCGTCTTCTTGGACGACCGCCGATACTACCTGCTCTGGAGTCTGATGGAGCCCAGTGTAGACGACCTCGAATCCCTTGTCCCTGAGCGCTCTCGCTATCACCTTGGCTCCACGGTCGTGGCCGTCGAGACCTGGTTTCGCTACGACGACTCTATAGGGACGTTTCATCGAAGCACGATGATAGGCGGGCCGGGACACCCGCGCGCCAACCGGCTCGAATTCGAACTCATCGCGAGATCGCCGCCAGTTCTCGAACCTGGCCCGCGCCCAGGGCAACGAACCTGGATACAACCTGGCATATCAGCCGGCATTCAGGGAGTACGCCCACCGACGACCCAGGAGGTGATACCGTCGATAGATCGTGGCAGATCCCAGCCCGTCCAACCCCGCTGATAGCGGCGACGCCCCCGCCTCGGGTGGGAGCCATCTGAGGCCCGTGGTCCGACGCCACCTCGGAATAGACCTCATCACCGCGCTCAGACCCCGCCAGTGGACGAAAAACCTCCTCGTCTTCGTCGCACCCGCCGCTGCCGGAATCCTCTCTCAAAGGTTGAGCTTCCTCCACGCACTCGGGGCGTTCTGGATCATGTGTGCGGCGGCGTCGGGTACGTACCTCTTGAACGACGCGATGGACGCAGAAGCCGATCGGCGCCATCCGGTCAAGGTCCACCGGCCGATCGCGTCCGGCGCGGTCAGCGAACCTCTCGCTATCGCGCTCTCGGTTGTCCTGATCGTCGTCTCGGTCGCCGGTGCGGCGATCCTCTCCGGGTGGATGCTCGTCGCGGTCGTCGCGTCCTACATCACGATCACCGTCGCTTACACGATCTACTTAAAGCGCGAGCCGGTCGTCGAGCTCGCTGCGGTCGCATCTGGTTTCGTACTTCGCGCAATCGCGGGTGGCGTCGTTACTCACATACCCCTATCGAGTTGGTTCCTCGTCGTCATCTCGTTCGGCGCCTTATTCATAGTAACCGGCAAGCGTGCCGCGGAGTCGATATCTCTCGGCGACGACGGTCCAGCTCACCGACCTGTCCTCGGCTCCTACACCAAGACGTTCCTCCAGTCGACTCTCGTCTTGACCGCCGGAGTGACGACGACTGGATACTGCTTGTGGGCGTTTGAACGCGCGGGCTCACTCGGCTTGAGCGGTCACCACGCGATCTGGACCGAGCTCACCGTCGCGCCGGTAATTCTCGGGATCCTCCACGTGCTTCGCCTCGCCGACAGCGGGCACGTCGGTGAACCCGAAGAGATGGTCTTCCACGACCGACTCCTCCAGATTCTTGGGCTCGTCTGGGTAGTGCTCTTCGCTCTTGGCATATATGCCTGAGATGTCGACCGCAGAAGACCGGCTACTCACGGGATGGGGTCGCACGTCACCTTCTCGCGCCGCACTCACCCGCCCACGCGACGTCGACGAGCTCGCGTCGGTACTCTCGTCGAGCCGCCGGGGAACCCCTGTGATCGCGCGGGGCCTCGGGCGGAGCTACGGTGACGCGTCCCAGTGCGGCGGCGGGATCGTCGTAGACCTCTCCGCTTTCAACGAGATCGGCCCCGTCGATAGAGATAGCGGTCTCATCGAAGTCGGCGCGGGCGCGAGCCTCCAGTCGATAATGGCGGCGACGGTGCCCGAGGGCTGGTTCGTACCCGTCACGCCGGGAACCCGGCAGGTAACCGTCGGCGGGGCCATCGCGTCCGATATCCACGGGAAGAACCACCATCGTGACGGGAGCTTCTGCTCGCACGTCGCAAAGATGACACTCGTAACCCCTACCGGGACCCACGAACTCTCGGAAGAGTTGGACCCGGAGTTGTTCTGGGCGACCGCCGGCGGGATGGGACTGACCGGAATCACGACGACGGCGACCGTCGAGATGATCCCGATCGAGACGTCGTACATCTCGGTCGACGAGGAGCGTTTCGAAGACGTCGACTCGCTGATGGCCGAGATGAGACGTTCGGACTCTAACTACCACTACTCGGTCGCGTGGGTCGACTGCATGACGCGCCGGGGCGGCTTGGGACGATCAATCCTCACGCGCGGCGAACACGCGAGACGTCGCGACTTACCCACCGCGAAGAGAAGCGAGCCGCTCGTCGCGCCAGTTCAAGCACGCCTACGAGTCCCGTTTCGAGCCCCGAACGGACTCCTCAACGCGGCGACCATCTCCGCGTTCAACGAGCTGTGGTTCAAGAAGGCTCCTCGAAAAAAGTCCGGTGCTATCCACTCGCTGTCGAGCTTCTTTCACCCCCTCGACGGGATCGCGGACTGGAACCTGCTCTACGGGTCGCGAGGCTTCTTGCAGTACCAGTTCGCGGTCGGCGACGACCACGAAGACTGCGTCAAGAGCGCGATAGAGCTGCTCAGCAGCCATAAAGTCCCGTCGTTTCTGGCCGTCTTGAAGAGGTTTGGCCAAGGCGACCCCGGGCCTCTCTCCTTCCCGATAAAAGGGTGGACGCTCGCGCTCGACCTTCCCGTCGGCCCGCGTCAGCTTCCATCGGTTCTCGACGAGCTCGACTCGCTTGTCGTCGGCGCCGGCGGCAGGGTCTACCTCGCGAAGGACTCACGACTTCGCCCCGATCTCCTCGCCGCGATGTATCCACGGGTCACAGAGTTCGAAGAGGTCTGCCGCCGCGTCGACCCCGACGGGTTGCTCAACTCAGACCTCTCTCGGCGACTGGGCATACGTCACCCAGGTGCGACGTGGCGCGAGTAGAACGTTATCGCTACGGTTATCTAATGGGAGGAAAAAGATGAACGACGCATTCGGCCGGCCCCAGTCCGTCATCGTACTCGGTGGAAGCTCCGATATCGCGAGGGCCGTCGTGAGGAGACTCGCCGGTGCGCGGTGCAAGACCGTCGTCTTGGCCGGGCGTGACCCCGAGCGCCTGAGCAGCGCCGCGAAGGAGGCGCTCGACGCCGGCGCGTCGTTAGCGCCTGTTGTCCTATTCGACGCCCACGACGTCGCACAAGCAGATCTAACGGTTTCGAACTGCTTCGCCGCGGCAGAAGGTCCCGTCGACTTGGTGATAGTCGCGGTCGGTGACCTCGGTAGTCCGGATTCAGACGAGCGCGATCCGACCCGGACGGCCGACCTCATCACCGTCGGATTCACCTGGCCCGCGAGCGCTCTGACCGCGATCGCGGCAACGTTGCGCGAGCAGGGTCACGGCAGGATCGTCGTGCTCTCCTCGGTCGCCGGCGTCAGGGTGCGTCGCTCCAACTTCGCTTACGGCTCTGCAAAGGCGGGACTCGACGGCTTCTCTATCGGGCTCGCGGAGTCACTTCGCGGCTCGGGGGTGATAGTCCAAGTCGTTCGTCCGGGATTCGTCCGCACGAAGATGACGGAGGGACTGAAGCCGGCGCCGTTCTCGACGGGTCCAGAAGAGGTCGCCGACGCGATCATAAGAGGCATCGAGACCGACGCCCAAGTCGTTTGGTCGCCTGGACTCTTGCGGTGGATCTTCATGATCATGAGAAACCTCCCTCAGTCGATCTGGAGGAAGCTCCCAGGGTGACTCGATCACAGGAGCGGGCCGTCTCAACTCGAGAGTGGGACGGCGCACGCTACGACGCGATCTCCAACCCGCAGGCACGCTGGGGGGCGACCGTCGCCGATAGGCTCGTCCTCTCCGGGGACGAGACCGTGCTCGACGCGGGATGTGGAAGTGGGAGGGTCACAGAGGTCGTCTTGGAACGACTCCCCCGTGGACGCGTCGTTGCGGTCGACGCCTCCGAGTCGATGCTCTCCGAAGCAAGACAGCGCCTCTTTGACAACCGAGACCGGGTTCACTTCATACACTGCGATCTGTTGGACCTCACACCCGAGACGATCGCAGCGACCACACGAGACAACGAACACGCTGGTGCGGATGGGGTAGACACTTCAGTCGGAGTAGACACTTCAGTTGGAGTAGACGCGGTGATCTCGACGGCGACGTTTCACTGGATCACCGACCACGACCGTCTATTCGACGTCCTCGCATCGCTGCTGCGACCCGGGGGTCAGCTAGTAGCCCAGTGCGGCGGTGAGGGTAACATAGACTCGGTTATCGAAGCCGTTCGATCGCTCGGAGTGGAGCGAGCCGGGACGTGGCTCTACGCGTCGAGCGAAGAGACCGCACGCAGACTCGAACGAGCTGGATTCACAGACGTCGTGACGTGGTCCAACCCTGAACGTGTCGTCTTCCCACCCGGCCCGTCACTCGCCGAGTTCTTAGAAGTCGTCTGCTTGCGCGAACACCTCGCGACGGTTCCCCCGGAACGGCGACGCCCGTTCGTCGAAGAGGTGATCGCCGCGATGGATGAACCCGCTATCGACTACGTAAGGCTTAACATCGTCGCCCGCCGATCCGAATAGCGAGCTCTGACCCGGCGTAGGTGGAAAGATCGCTCGAGAGGGGCGGGGGACGATTGGGGAACAACAGAGTGGACCGGCGCAAAACCTACCGGCCCACTCTGTCCTCAGCACTTTGTTCTCATCACTTGGCCCGTCTCGGCCCGGTTCGAGCCGCGAGAACCCAGCTCTTGTCTACGCGGAGCTCGCGGAGATCCCGACGACTGGAGCGTTCAAAGGCATCCCACCGGTAGAACCCCAGAAGAGCGCGTTACCGTAGGAGAATATCCCGCCGTCGGACGCGACCTCCCAGTACCCGCCGCCGTCTGGCGTTGAGGCCATACCGACGACTGGCTGGTTGAGAGGCTGTCCACCCATCGAACCGAGAAACGCTGCGTTGAACGCGAAGAGCCCGCCGTCAGAGGCGACCTCCCAGTACCCGCCGGTCGCTGGGTCAGTTGCCATACCGACGACTGGCTGGTTGAGCGGTTTCCCACCCATCGAGCCGTAGAACACGGCGTCACCGAATGCGAAGAGCCCGCCGTCAGAGGCGACCTCGTAGTAGCCTTTCCCGTCGGGCGTCGAAGTGATGCCGACCACCGGTGAGTTGAGCGGTTTTCCGCCCATCGAGCCGTAGAAGCCGGCGTCACCGAATGCGAAGAGCCCGCCGTCAGAGGCTACCTCCCAGTAGCCGCCACCGTCAGGTGTCGCAACCATTGCGACCACCGGCGAGTTGAGTGGCTTGCCGCCCATCGATCCGTGGAAAGATGCGTTGAATGCGAAGAGCCCGCCGTCAGAAGCGACCTCCCAGTAGCCGCCGGTCGCCGGGTCTTCCGCGATGCCGACGACTGGCGCGTTGAGTGGCTTGCCGCCCATCGAGCCGTAGAACGGGGCGTCGTAGGCGAAGAGCCCGCCATCGGCAGCCACCTCCCAGTAGCCGTACTGTACGCTCAGCTGATTCGACGTCAGCGTCTCTTCGAGTGAGAAGTAGGTGCTGCCGCCGTTTGGTGCGAGCGGGGTGTTGAAGTTAACACTCCCCGTCTGCTGGTTACTGCTGATCAACGAGAACGTATTGTCAGGTCCTTGGTAGTCGCTGCCGTTCGGGTCGATACCCTGAGGCTGCCCCGGGTCGGAGCCGTTCAGCTGACTCGCCGTGCAGTAGCTGTCTCCCGGCCATCCAGTCGGCACTCCCTCCGGGTTGTATCCACCGGTCGCGTTAGCACAGATCCCGTCGCCGTCGAACCCGAAGATCGGTTGGGAGGACGACGACAGCTGTAGGCGATACAGCGGTTTTGAAGAGTTGTTCACGACGCCGATCAAAGTATCCTCTATCCCGTCGTATGGACCCTGTGCAGGATCTCCGAGGATCTGATCACCGTTGTTCGTTATCACTATCAACAGACCACAGGCGCTGTCGTCACCGATGGCCGGGCACTCGGTAAACGGAGGGGTAGTCGGACTCCCGGTAGCCGCCCTGAGGGTATGGGGATGGATCGCGTGTGGCGCGTTACTCGGCGACTCGCGGTGTGAAACCGCGCCGGACGCCTCGCTCACCGGCAGCATCGCGGTAGCGACGATCACGAGGGCCGTGATCGCGACCGTCGCCCCTACACGGCCCACTGCTTGTCGCAGTGCCCTAGACACCACCGTTCTTGCACTGTGAGTGACAAGAGAAGGGGCACGAGCAACTGCTCCGTCGTTCCCCGCCCTGTATTCGCGCCCCCCGCGGCGTTCGCTCATAATGAATTTCATCGTTCCTCCTCGATATACC
>JAJYQJ010000028.1 GCA_021794655.1 Actinomycetes bacterium
TCTGGGAAAACAACTTCTTTTCCGTCGGTGATCGCCTGGATCGTGAACTCCGGTGCTTCTATCCGCTCTTCGATTACGACTGCGCCGCCGTGGCGTCCGCTCGTGACAACGTCGTTTGCATACGCCACCGCCTCCGCGTTGTCGACAAGGTGGGGTCCGACAACTTTTACTCCCTTTCCCCCCGCAAGACCGATCGGCTTGACAACTACTGGACCACCGATCGATGCTACGTACTCGACCGCTGAACTCACCTCCTCAACGCTGCGCGCTATCGAATGGATCGGGTTTGCCTCCGGTGCGATCTCTTCGATCACCTCTCTGCAAAAGATCTTGTTCCATTCGATCTCTGCTCCAGCCCGCGTCGGTCCGACCGTCGCGACACCGCTTGCGACGAGCGCGTCGACAACGCCGGCTTCGAGGGGATTGTCGCTGCTCACCATCGCAATATCGACGGCGACCTCGTTCGCGAACCTTGCGACGTCTCGTGGGCTACAGACGTCTCCGAATTGAAACGACCCACCGCTCGACGCAACGACATCACAGATCGTCGGGTTTGCGTGCCCAATGAACGCGTGGACCTCGGAGTGTCGAGCCATCTCACTCGCGAGCGCCGCCTCACGCCCACCGTGCCCCACGATCAGCGTCCGCTTCTTAGCCGTCACCGCTCTCCACCGTCACCGCCCGGTGTCCCCACTCCCGCAATGTGTGACGCCGCTCTCGCCGCTAAGGCAACGAGCGTGAGCGTCGGCCCGTAGCCCGCGGACGTCACAAATACCGACGAGTCTGCAACGACGACGTTATCCATCCCGTGAACCATACCGAATTGATCTACGACCGACCTCCTCGGGTCGATTCCCATCCTCGTCGTACCCATCACGTGGCGGCTCTCCGGGACCGCAGCCGGCCTCCCCCTCTCGTGCGACGCACCAGGAGAGCTCGCGACCGTCGTCCATTGAGCGCCCATCGCCTTTAGGATCGCCTCCAGGCGAGGCCCGTGGTGCCGATGGGCCGCGAGCTCGTGGCGGCCGGGACTGTACGTAACTCTCGCGACCGGAAATCCCCTCGCGTCCTTGATCGCCGGATCCAAGTCGACCGCGTTCGTCGCATAGCTGAGGTCCTCGCCCTGCATCGTCAAAGCCCACAGACGTCGCCGGAGCGCAGAGTTTCGCATCGCTTCAACGTGGCGCCTCCCCCAGGGATAGTTGATCGCCTCCATGATCGGCAAACCCGTTCCACCGTGCTCGACCATCCCGCCTCGCAGGTAGGGCAACCCGGCTTCACGGGCCGCCTCTCTCGTCGCCTCGTCACCGTCGATCGCGTCGTCGTGGACGTGGGTGACCGTTCTACCGCGCTCCGCGTGGAGGTCGTCTTCAAACGTGCCGACCGCAAACGTCTGAAAGTGCACCATGAGAAAGCGACCGATCAGTGGGTTGTCGAACCCGGAGAGAAGAAGAAGGCGAGGAGTTTCGATCGCACCCGCCGCGACGACGACGTACTTCGCGTCGATCGACCGGATCGATCCGTCTGGGCCGACACAGTCGACGCCGGTCGCGACGCGACCCGAAAAGCGGATCCGCGACACAAACGTTTCTGAAAGAAGCTCAGCCCTCCCACTCGCCATCACACGCGTCAAGAGTGCGATCGGATCACCTTTTGCGTGGATAGGACAGCCAAAGAACGCACAGAACCCGCAGTTGTTGCATGCGGGGCGCCCTCGGTAGGGCACGCTGTTCGCCGCGGTCGGGGCCGGATACGGGTGATAGCCGAGCCTTGTCGCAGCCGAACTCGAAAGAAGTGCACCATACATCGGTGCACCAGGACGCATCGGGAAATCACAAGATCTCCACGCAGCAAACGGGTTCGTCCCCGCCGCTCCAGCTACCCCAATCGACCTCTCGCACTCCGCGTAGTACGGCTCCAACTCACCATAAGTTATCGGCCAGTCCGCGACGTCCGCTCCAGGCTGGGGTCCATGACTCGACAGGAGGTGGAAGTCCGATTCAGAAAAGCGCGGCACCTTCCCGTCAGCGTGGACCCCACCTCCACCGACCGTCGAAGGAATCGAGTTGACTTCACCGACGTAGGATCGTTCACCGTCTGCGACGCTCTTTCTAAACGTCCGCGGTTCGACGATCGGGTCCGGACCGAGGAAGTGTCGGCGTAAGAACTTGACCTCATCGTTCGAGAACTCAAAGTTCGGTCGGCTCAGATCGCTCGGATCGAGGAGACGGTTCGTGCCCTTTTCGACGATCACGACAGACCAGCCCGCGCGGGTCAGAACGTCCGCCGCCGTCGCTCCACCAGGGCCCGATCCAACTACTACAGCGTCGACACTCACGAAGGCCCCGACACCTCTTCATCGCTCCATCCTCGAGGTTGGACGTCGCCGTCGAATCCAATCACGCTCCACCCAAGCAGATCACGGTTCCCCCCGTACTCCGGCGCTCCGTACATTCCTTCACAGCAGTGCTCGTAGAGAAGCTTCGTGAACTCCTCGTTCGCAGCGAGTCGAGCATCCATATCTTTTTCGTCCAAAGAGACGAACTCTCGACCGAGGCTACGCAGTCCCTCCCTGTAGCGCTCCTGGAGGCCGACCACAGGGCCGTTGAACTCGCGCTCCGCGATCCCCATCGAACCCTCGATCCGGATCCGCCACGCAAGCTCTTCTAGGCCAGAGAGCGCGACGAACTCAGAAAACCTCGCCTCCCCGCCAGATCGCCCGGAGGTCGGACCGCCCGCAAAAATCCTCGGCGGATCGAAAGAAAACGCCCCCAACAGGTTGTCTATGTAGTCGACGACCCCAGCTTCACTCGCCCCGG
>JAJYQJ010000041.1 GCA_021794655.1 Actinomycetes bacterium
GACAAGTTCACACCCATAAACTAGCACATACGTACGAGCACTGGTGGGCACTCGTTGGCCGGCAGTTGGTAGCCCCCTATCTAACGCTGTCGTTGAGGCCATCGGCCTTCTCGAACGCGAACCCCGAGGCAGACCACGTCCTTGCCGTCCGACATCGGTCAGTTGCGTACACGACCGGCCCTCGCGTGATAGGAGTTGGACAACTCAGATAGCACGGCTCGAAACGACACGCTTGTGACTCAAGGCGATCAGCGCCGTCGAGCAATTGGTTTGCAGCATCGACTGCGTCCTCGCCGACGCGCCTGCAGGTACGGAGGAGCTCAGCTGTCGAAAGATCGCTGCTCAGTTTGGGAAAGTCCGCTCAGAGGGTCAGCCAGTCGGCGAGGGCAACGCTCTTGCCTCTTCGAAGATCAACTTCACCAACGCGGAGAGGTCGAAGTGGATCACGTCGGTCGCGGCGGAACTCCGCGAGGATTTCACTTCCGGTCGCCTCCCCGTGGGGGAGTGTTAGGCGCTTCGGCAAGCAAAACGAACTCTTTGCTGGCACAAGGTGGCCGGAAGCGATGAGGTGGTCCCTCCCGGTAGCGGCCGGGCTGGGGGTGTCAAGGGGGCAACGAGCTTCCCCCGTTCGGTGATCTCAACGACCTCTCCCGCCTTCAACTGCTCCAGGTAACGGCCAGCGTGCCGACGGAGTTCTCGCACACCAATACGGGGCACTTAACAAGGTTGGACCGGTTGTGCTGCGGGGAGCAGGTGGTTCGACGACCCCCGCAACCCATGTCGGCGTTGGAGAGCGAATAGCAGCTATGAAGGCATCAGCCGTGGACGCTATATCGTGCTGCGGCACGCGACAGCCAGGCGTCGTTGGCTGGAGTGACCGTGACGTTGGCTGGTTGGATAGCGAGTGCAGACGCTCCGGTGCCGTCTGGTGCCCGGCCGAACGCTGGGGCGTTCTTCGTGACATACTTGCCGACAAGGAGGCCAAGGACCGGGAAAGACGATCCTGATGCGAGCGAGTAGTAGCACTCGAGCCCGACGCCACCGCCTCCGCTCCCATGGAGCACGAGCGGCCCGGACGCGTGGAACTCTGCGCTGACCGCCGACGCGGGCCCAAAGGTCGCGACACAAGAGCTACCTACAGCCACCGGTTGAGTGGAGCGTGGCGTAGTCCCTCCCGAGGGGGTCGACTGGGCCGAGGAGACGCGACGCTGTGTCGAAGTTGAAGTACCGGCCGATCCACACGCACTAAGTGTCCCCGCGAGGAGAGTCACGGAAACTGTCCATCCAAAAGCTCGTGCGAGCGTGCCCAGTCGCTCCGGTCTCACCGATCGTTCTCCTTCGCCGTGGTGCGTGCTTCGATGTCGTCACCGTTTCGTCCGTACCATAGTCCACGGCTGCATCATGTGCGCTGGATCGCTTGCGCGAGCCTGGCCTATTATCCAACGAACTCGTACGCGCCTAAGTCTGGCTTTGCCATGACTTCTCGGAAACGTTCAAACGTCCAGGTCCAGTTGGCAGGAACCCCACGATCGTCGAGGTACCAGCTGTGACATCCAGTAGTCCAGACGGTCTGTTTTGCTGCCTCTATTCTGGCAGCGTCAAGGGTGTCCATCGCCTCTTTGGTGGCAGAGATCTCGCGACATCGTCTAGAGCGAATAGTGTCGACGAGTTGCATGACGTAGTCGATCTGAAGTTCAGCCACTTCTATCAAGGAGAAGTTCCCTACCGGACCGTTCGGGCCGTTCAACATGAAGAAGTTGGGGAAATCCGGTATCGAGATCGATAGATATGCGTTTGGTCTCTTAGCCCATACATCGCTCAGCTCGACGCCGTCGCGGCCCGACACTTTCATCGGCCTCATGAACGCGTCGGCTTTGAAACCGGTCGCCAGGACGAGAACATCGAGTTCGTGTAGTTGTCCATCTCGAGTCCTCACTCCCGATTCCTCGATCCGCTCGATACCTTCAGTCACTAGATGAGCGTTGGGCTTTTGAATTGAATCGTAAAAGCTGGCCGAGACGATGAGTCGTTTGCATGCGGCTCGGTAGTCGGGCCGGAGTCGTTCGCGAAGCTCTGGGTCGTGGACGTTATCCTCCAAATTGCGAACGCATGCCTCCTCGATGGCCTTCATCTGGGGTGAGTCTGCATCGACTACCGCATCGGCGAACCCTTCTGTGAACATCTTGGAGAAGAACTCGTAGGTCTCTCGCATCCGTTCGGGGTTCTTGCGAAACGACTCCTTTTCCTCCTCTGAGTAGTCGGGATTGGAGATAGGCAGTATCCACTGCGCGGTGCGTTGGAACAGTGACAAGGATCTGACCTGGTCGATGATCGCAGATACGATCTGAACAGCCGTCGACCCGGTGCCTATTACTCCAACTCGTGCGTCGTCGAGGTCAACACTGTGGTCCCATTGAGCGCTGTGAAACATTGGGGGTTTGAACGAGCGAAGGCCGTCTATCTCGGGGTAGTTTGGGTGGTGGAGAACTCCGGTTGCGGCGATTACGACGTCGACTTCGTCGCTCAAACCCGAACGGGTAGCGATATGCCACTTAGCGTTCTTAAAGACGCAGCTCGTCACCTCGTCGTTGAACCTAATGTAGGGATTGACGTCGTAGTCGTTCGCAACTGACTCGAAGTAGCGCTCTATCTCATCGCCGGGCGAGAACATGTGGCTCCAGTTGGGATTGGGTGAGAACGCATATCTGTACAGATGAGACGGGACGTCACATGTCACTCCTGGGTACGTATTCTCACGCCACGTCCCCCCGACACGGTCAGCTTTCTCATAGACGGTGAAATCGGTCTGTCCAGACTCGATCAGCTTGATCGCACTCGCGATGCCAGACATGCCGGCTCCAATAATCGCGAATCGCAGGTTTCGAAGTCCTGGTTGATCGTTCATCTAGGAATCTCACTTTCGACGAGTACCATCTTTGAGGTTGGGTCGCTACTCTCGCGAGACGCCCGATCCCGGGACGAAAGGTCTGCGTCTTGGGGTCGTGTGAGCACGTTGGCCCAGTGCAACTTCCACACTTCTACGTACTCTTCCATCGCGACGTCGAGTGGTTCATGGCCCCAACTGCTTATGTGGTCGAAGTAGTGAGAGAGTGAACCGAGGGCTGCAATCGCCATAGTCTTCGCACACCGGTCGTTCACTCCGCCGCGGCAAAAGAGGTCTTCGAATATCCCGTAACCTTCGTTCCACGCTGCACCTATCGCATGGCGAACCCTAATAGGCAGGCTTCTCGCTTCTGCCCCGATTCGCACCATCGCCTGTTCGCCGCTGAGGAAATCGATCAGCGACGCGATTATCACGCCGAGTTGAGAGTATGCAGCTTGATTGGTATCAAGCGATACCGACGCCAGTGAGACGCCGAGAGATCTCCGCACCGCTTTCACTCGTTCGTGGTATGCGAGGACCGCTGCAAGTAAGAGCTCCTCTTTTGAGGAGAAATGCCTGTACAACCCACCAGATCCTGGGGTCAGTCCGACCGCGCGCTCGATCTCGGCGATCGTGGTTCCCGCGTATCCTCGGTCTGCAAACAGCGCTGCGGCCGCACCAACGAGTCGTTCACCCGTGTCGTTACGGCGACGGTCAGGCAAAGGCACCGGCAGTTTCCCATCGACTCATTGCGGCGTCGCTAATGATATTCAAAGAGTGGAACTCGTCGACCAGCTTTTTTAACTGCCTCTTTACGATGAGAGACGCTGGAGTGGTACTCAAGCCGGTCTGGAACTCTTCTTCACTTACAAAAGGCGCAAGTTGTCTTCCGTAACGCAGCGGTACCGTCGCTTGACGATCGATAACCAACTGCGTGCTGTACTCGGCCAACCCTTGAACCTCTCGCAACTGATCCTCGTCCAAGCGCGGAACTCCCTCGGCGAGCCATCTGCGCGCGTAGGCGATGTGCCTGGCTTCTTCGGCGGTATGGGTTATCCCGATCTGGACCAAGATAGGATGCAAGGGCCTTCCGTCGTCACCGACGGGAGAGTTCTGGTTGGAGCGCATGGCCTGGTTGAACTCGTCGCCTATGAACTCGAAAAGCAAGACGTTCACCCAGAACGACTCAGGGAGTTTGACGGCGACTTGTTCTGTGAATGCCGACAGCTCCGTTGACCAACTCTCCTCCCCGGCACCTTCAGTCTCGATGTCGTCGTTGATTCGGACCCATTGGTTGAACATGGCCATGTGCTGACACTCTTCCGCCACTTCGTGAAGCAGGTATCTATAGCTTGGATCGTAGGGGTCGACGTGCCATAGCATCGCAAGAATTCCTTGGTTCAATAGATGCTCCCCGTGGCCAACGTTTCTCATGTTCTGGGTCATCTCCCAGCGCTCGACGAAACTTCGATCGGATGGATCGAGTCGTTCCAGGACTCCGGATCCACTCAGAACGGAGTGTCCTTTAGGCATGTATGCCCACGAACCGTCGAGCGGAACTGACCAGTCGATTACGTCGTCAGAGAACGGGAACCACCTGCGAGTAGCGCTCGCGGTGTTCAATCTGTCGGCAACGACAGGCGGTACGTCTACCTCAACGCGCATGCTCCCTCCTTATTTAGGTCAGTATATACCTACTTATAAACTCAAGCATCTCATCGGATCGACGTGGCACCGTGGTTGCTGGGCTGGCCGACTACCCAGTTCGAGGTCGGCTGAAGCCGATGGTGGCCCTGACCGCCCGGTGGTCAGATCCCAACGGATCCAACACTTCGCCGGACTCGACTGCTATGGGTCCGTGGGTCAAAATGTGGTCCACCTGGCTGTGGGGTCTCCACGCAGGCCAGGTCTTTGCGACGACAGCCCTTCGCCAGCCTGGCAGCAAGAACTCGACCGGAGGTCCCCAGAGGTTCATGTCACCAGCGACGACACTTGGGACGTCGGGGTCGAATTCGTTGAGCGCCCTTCTCATTCTTTGGAAATGGACAGGGGAGCCCGAGCTCAGATGAGACATATGGACGCCGGCGACCGTCATCGCTCTTGAGTCCACCGTAACTCTTTGGAGTATTACGTGGCGCCTCGCAGAGTCTCGAAAGACCGGGCCGAGATCGACGACGGCCGTCTTTTCGACCGGGATACGGCTTAAGACCGCGAGACACCAACTGCCGGGCTCACCTGACCTGAATCGATTTGAGTCGCGTACGCGTTTGGGCAACGGTTTTGGACTATCTAAGTAAAACGCCTGGTTGAGGTGGAGCAGGTCCCGCCGCTTCATCCAACGGTGGTCGGCTTCGGGGTTAGGCGCGGTCAGGCGGCCAGTTGCGAGCGCAACTGAGGTCACCGAGTATCCAAGAGGGGTCGCAATTGCGTCCGCGGCCGGGGCCTCGTCGTCTCGGGACCACAGTTCTTGGAGGATTAAGACGTCTGCGTCGATCTTGCGACAGGCGCCTACTAGGTCGTATGGCCGACCCCAACCGTCGACCCCGGTATGGACGTTGAAGGTCGCGACGACGACGGATCGTTCTTGTGGCGAGTCGCGTTTGGACGGGTCTTGATCGACGCTTTGGTTCGTGGGTGTGGACTTCAAATGTGATCCTCGATCGACAGCGTAGGCGAGGTTGGGTGTGAAGTTCGTACCGCCTCGCTTGGTTCGATCGGGAGATCTCGATTGGGACGACCGTTATTCGTGCGTAGCATCGCTCTAACGGTATCGGAGTATTCTGGAGTTAGTGGTCGCCTGGGCGGCGACCCGTCGAGCCTGGGAGGTGACGGTGCAAGTGGGACCTGACGGCGCCGAGACGAGCCGAGTCGAACTCGATAGTTCACTTTCCAGTGAAGGAGACGACGACGATCACCCGCTCGAGGTATTGATGCGGGTACAAGACCTCGATACCGAGATAGCTCAACTAAATCACCGTCGATCCCGTCTGAGCGAGCGAGCGGAGTTGGATGAGGTTCAAAGAGTCATCTCTCAGATGGTGTCGGAGATATCTCAAGAGCGGAGTCGATTAGAGCAGCTCTACGAACGCCAGAAGGAGATGGACGACCAAGTTTCTGCGATATCCAGACGGCGTCAGGCTATTGAAGAACGGATGTATCAAGAACGTGGATCGTCGGGGAGAGATCTCCAGGCTATGGACGCCGAGGTTCTTCAGTTGACCCAGCGTCGTTCTGAGATCGAAGATGCAGAGCTGTCACTCATGGAGGAACAAGATCTGATCGAATCGAAGATCAAGTCACGTGAAGGCGAACTGGCGGAGCTGACCAAGGTCGCCGACGAGCTAAGCGCTGCTTTGAGTGCGGCCGAAGCCGTCGTGGATGCAGAGATCTCGACGGTGACGATGTCGAGGGGGTTGACGGCCGTAAAGCTCCCGACGGACCTCGCGGATCGATACGAGGTGTTGAGATCACGGTTGAAGGGGACTGGTGCCGCGAGGCTCGTCGGGAACAGATGTGGTGGGTGCCACCTGGAGCTCCCATCAATGGAAGTCGAAAAGATCTCTCGCCTTTCTTCAGATGTAGTCGTTACGTGTGACCAATGCGGGAGGATCTTGGTTCGAGAGCGGGGGGGCTCTCATGAACGTTGAGCGAGATCGATGTTAATCCTCGTTCGTCACGGAGAGTGCGTTTCTAACGTCAACAGGCAACTCTTAGGGAGGGCAGAGTCGCCGTTAACGTCGGAGGGTGTTCGCCAGATGAAAGCGTTGAGACCCTATATTGGACCGGTGGCGACGTTAACGTCGAGTCCGCTGGAGCGGGCCGTCGAGTCTGCGGAGATACTTTGCGCAGGCGTTGGGATCGAGATTGACCCCAGGTGGATCGAGGTCGACTACGGGGACTTTGACCTCGTTTCATTAAAGGATCTCCCCTTGGACGTAATACGTAGATCCGCGTCTGACCCGAACTTCGAATTCAACGGGGGTGAGAGTTGGTGTGACGTAAGAGAACGCGTCGAGAGAGCGTGCGTCGAGCTTTTTGCGCGAGAAGGTGAACGTGCGCGCTCCGCCTCGGCCGATGTCGTCGTCGTGAGTCACGTGACTCCGATCAAGGCGGCCGTAGCGTGGGCGACGGGCGTCGCGAGCGATGTCTTGTTGCGCCTCCATCTCTCCAACGGTTCGTTGACAAGAATTAGCTGGCGCTCCGACAGGCCTTACCTTCTGTCGTTTAACGAGCGTCCCTGCCAACGAAGGCTCGGATAACTTCGACTAGAGCCTCTGGTCGGTCTTCTTGTATGAAATGGCCGCCGCCCTCGACTGTTACATGTGGTTGGCCACTCGCGCCTGGGATCTCGGCAATGAACTGCTTATCGGCGCCTCTTGTTATCGGGTCACCGTCGCCGAACGCGCACAGGAACGGCTTATCGAACGATCGCAGTGACTCCCAAGCTCTCACGTTGTCGTCATGCGCCGTGTCGTCTCGACTCGTTGGAACCAACAACGGGAACTGACGCGCACCTTCTTTGTACGTCTCATCCGGGAACGGTGCGTCATACGCTGCGGCCACATCTGCTCCCAACTCGTTTAGCGTACCTAACTCGATGATCGTGCCAACGGGGAGTTCCGGCGCCTCCTGGGAGAACTTCTGCCAGTTCAAGAAGGCCTCATTTGCGGGAGCGTCGCCGGTTGGAAGACCCGTGTTCGCCGCTATTACACGCCGGAACCGATCACCGTGCTCCGCTACGAGCCTGAGCCCGATCAACCCACCCCAGTCCTGGCAAAACAGTGTGACACTATCCAGGTCGAGCTTGTCGAATAGCAGGCTGCGCATCCACTCGACGTGGCGGCTGTAGGTGTAGTCGGTTCTCGACGCCGGTTTATCGGAACGCCCGAAACCGACCAAGTCCGGTGCGATAACGCGATAGCCTGAATCAGTAAGAGGCCCTACCATCTTTCGGTACAGATAGCACCAGCTCGGTTCACCGTGGAGCAAGACGATCGTCTCTCTGGCGTCTTGGTCTCCTTCGTCCAAGTAGTGGACACGCAGCGTATCGGTGTCGGAGTCCCCGGCTTGAACGTGTGAGTAGTGGGGCGAAAAGTTGAAACCAACGAGGTTGGAGAAACGATCGTCGGGCGTGCGAAGTACTCTCAAAGTTACGCGCTGCTCGTAATCGTGGCGGTAGAACCGCTCACGAAGGCTGGGCGGAAAAGTCGGAGCACTCGAAGATGGTGTCGAGAATGCGCCGTAGTGTCTCGACGGCTCTGTCCGGGCTCATCTTCTGATGGCGCCTGAGTCGTTCCCACGACTCCCACGACGTGGCCCAGTCCAACATGTCCAAGAGATCGGTTGGACTCAACCCGGTTCGTGACAGCGAAGTGATCTCGGGTGCAAACGTTGACTCGAGTCCGAGTCTTAGTAGTTCGTTCGAGTCGTCGATGACACGGGCGATGCCTTCGGAGGTGTCGATCTTTCGCATCCCGGCTCGCCGGACCGCCCCGATCTCCTCGTAGAGGTCGCCTCGGCTCTTCGAAACGAGGGCCGTTCGAATCGAAAGAGGCAGATCGCTCGACACTGTCGCGAGCCGGGACCAATGAAGCTCGAACTGCAGCTCGCCGACCGCACGATGCAGGTCTTCAAGGTCAGAGAAGTGGTGGAAGACGAGCCGGAGCGACACGCCGGCTCTCTCTGCGATCTCACGGGCCGTCGGTTCGACCGTTCCTTCGTTCAAGAGGGCAACGAGTGCTTCTGCAACCCTGCGCCGGGTGAGTTGGCCGCGCGCGACGCGCCCGTCGCTATCGAGTGCATCACCCTCTTTCACCAAGAGGTGCGTCTTTGATGGCGCGGTCACAAGGCTACTCTAGCTGCTCCCCGTCGTTAGCGCCCGGGATACGCCGGGTTTAAGCGATCAGAATACACAACCGCGACACGCCTTTGATCGTTGATCGCTAACCTGGGTGCAGCGAAAACGAGAAGGAGGTGTTCTCACGTGGAGAAGCGAGCGCTTGGAACTCAGGGTTTGGAGGTGTCAGCTCTCGGGTTGGGCTGTATGGGTATGAGCCAGTCTTATGGCGCGGCCGACGAGGCGGAGTCGATTGCAACGATAAACCTCGCGATCGATCTCGGTGTGACGTTTCTCGACACCGCTGACATGTACGGGCCTTTCACCAACGAGCGCCTGGTAGGTAGGGCGATTGGTAGCCGGAGATCCGAGGTCACTTTGGCGACCAAGTTTGGCAACGAGAGACGGCCGGATGGAACTCGAGTTGGGGTAAACGGAAAACCCGAGTACGTGCGCAAGTGCATAGATGCATCACTGGAGCGTCTCGGTGTCGACTACGTCGATCTCTACTACCAGCATCGTGTCGATAAGACCGTTCCGGTGGAGGAGACGTGGGGTGCGATGGGAGAGCTCGTCGACTCGGGCAAGGTTCGATTCCTCGGGATCTCAGAAGCGGCGCCGGCGACGATTCGAAGGGCCCACTCGACCTTTCCAATGTCCGCGATTCAAAGCGAGTACTCCCTTTTCACAAGAGACCCCGAAGACGCAGTGCTCGACACGATCAGGGACCTCGGTATCGGGTTCGTCGCTTACAGTCCTTTGGGTAGAGGATTCTTGTCCGGAGCTATTACGAGCCCCGACGAGTTCAGTGAAGACGACTTCAGGAAGAACTCTCCGAGATTTCAAGGAGATAACTTCTACAAGAACCTCGAAGTTGTCGAGCGCGTCGTCGAGCTGTCCAAGAGCCACGGGTGTACTCCTTCCCAGCTCGCACTAGCGTGGGTGCTCTCGCGAGGCGACGACGTCGTTGCGATACCAGGCACGAAGAGGCGAACCTATCTGCGGGAGAACGTCTCGGCCCTGGAGGTTTCGTTGACCGAGAATGAGTTGGCTTCGATCGAGGAGATCGCCCCGAAGGGAGTTGCCCAAGGGGACCGCTATCCAGAGCAGTTCATGTCGTCGGTCAACGTTTGAACTCGACCACCTTTCCTCCGTCGATCGTGACGACTCCATCAAAGAGCTCCAAATGCTCTTCGTCGTGGGTTATGACGACAACGGTCCTCTCACCCGAATCCTCCAGGATGCGCCGGATGATCTTTAGTGAGGTCTCCTGGTCAAGAGCGGCGGTCGGTTCGTCCAATAGTAAGATCGGAGCGTCGATCAACATTGCTCTTGCGAGAGCGATCCGGCGACGCTGACCCCCGGATAGCTTCGTTCCGTGGTCGCCGATCTGGGTCATCAGACCCTCTGGAAGTGACTCGACCCACTCGGTGAGGCCGACCGCGTTGAGCGCCGCGTTGAACTCGGCATCGCTGAGGTTTGGATCCACCATCGCGAGGTTGTGACGTATCGAACCTGAGAACAGGAAAGCTCTCTGGTCCAAAAGGGCAAATACAGAGCGCGCCCGGGATTGGGCGAGACGATCGATCGTCACTCCTCCCAGAGTCGCTCTACCGCCATCTAGCTTCCAAAAACGAAGCAGCACGTTTACAACGCTGCTCTTTCCGGACCCGCTGGAACCGACGATTGCCGTATGGGCGCCCGCTGCGATAGTGAAACTGACCCCGTCGAGGGCCCAGGGCGAGTGCTCGGTGTAGCGCAGCTTCGCATCTACGAACGCGACATCTGGGCAACCCGCGTCCAACTCGACTGGATCGTCGGGATCGACGACCGGCACTGGTATGTCAACAAGCGCGAGCAGTCGGCGCCCCGCGGCTGCAACGCCGCCGGCCCTGAGTGCAGACTGGGTAACCGCAGGTACCGACTCGAACGCCGCGATAGCGGTGAGAGGTAGGACAGCCACCATCGAATAGCCGAGCTGGTGGGCGTGCGCCGCTAAGACCGTCACGACAACGACGCCGACGACGGCCACTCCGGCGAACACGCCGAGTATCGTCGATGCCGCTCCACTCACAAACGCTCGCCTCCGTGCGATTCGCGACAGCTCTTCATCGGCCCTCTCGACCCGCTCGCCCACGATATCTTGTTGCCCAAAGGCGATCAGCTCCTGAGCTCCGTAGACGAGATCGACGACATCTGCGGCCAACTCGCCGCGCAGCTCAGCTTCTCGCTCCTCGTCGCCGCCCGCAGCGAGGATCAACCAAGCCGGCAGGACCAAGCCGGCCAGCAGGGAAACGGCGACGATGAGCCCGGCCAGCGGGAGAAGCACGGTTAGAACCGACACGGCGAGAATGCCCGACGCAACCGCTACGACCAACGGCGCCAACGCGCGCAAGTACAGATCCTGTAAGGAGTCGACGTCTTCTACGAAGCGACTCAGGAGATCACCGCTCCTCCACGCACGCAACCCGGCCGGCGAGAGTGGTTCCAGGCGATCGTAGAGCCACACCCTCCAACGACTGAGTGCCTTGAACGCGACGTCGTGTCCGACGAGGCGTTCTGCGTAGCGCAGCGGCGCCCGCAGAAACGCCATGACTTCGACAACTGCCAATATCCCAGCGATCGCGCCAAGCCCTGGCCGAAACGCCGCCTTGTCGACCACGTATCCTGACCCCGCGAGTAGGCCAATCGTTGCCGCGGACGCCGCGACCCCAAGGAGGGTTGCAAGGATCATTCTGTTGCGCGCCGGCGCTCCGATCGCGAACATCTTGCGCATCACGTCGTAGCGAGTTCTCCCAGATCGCCCTCGCACAGGAGCCAGCTCTTCTTGAGCGCTACTCATCTGGCCGGCGATCGATCCGCTCGATGCCGGCGTCAATGTAGATCCGGCGGTCGACTCGATCGAGGAGCTCTGAACGGTGCGCCGCAATCAAGACAGTTCGGTCCCTGAGCCATGGATCAAGGCTTGACCTTAGCTGGGACTGTGTGAAGGTATCCAGGTGAGCGCCGGGTTCGTCGAGTAGCACCAACGGAGCATCGCGCAGTATCGCCCGTGCAATCGCGAGCCGTTGACGCTCGCCGGCGCTCAGCGTCAGCCCACCTTCGCCGAGTTCGGTCTCTATCCCATCTCGCAGTTGATCGATGAACTCAGCGATCCCCGCCATCTCCAGAGCCGCCATCACGGAGTGACGCGACGCACCGGGAGACGCGATCTCAAGGTTGCTGCGAACTGTCCCCTGGAACAGGTGGGGGTGCTGAGGGACCCAAGTGATCTGCGTGCGCCAGAGCAAAGGATCGATCTTTGAAAGAGGCGTGTCACCGACGGCGATAGTTCCCCTTTCAGGAGAGAGGAAGCACAAGAGGGCAGAGAGTATCGACGACTTTCCTCCCCCCGACGGGCCGACGAACGCGACGTGCTCCCCCGGTGAGATAGAGATCGAAAGAGAGTCAACCGCGGGACTCCGTTGGCCCGGGTAACGGATTCGAAGATCGGAGACGACGATCTGGTTCTCCAAGAGGCTCGGAGGGGTAACCTGCGTTATCGAAGGGCCGCCAGAGGCGACAGTAAGGCTGCTTTCTTGATCCAAGATGTCAAGGATCCTCTTAGCAGCCGCTCTACCTTCTGCGCTCGCGTGGAACTCGGCGCCGGCCCTCCTGAGTGGCAAGAAGACCTCCGGTGCTACGATGAGGATCGCGAGAGCGACGCCAAAGGACATCGACCCATCGAGGAGGCGAAGCCCGAGTACCATCGCGACCAACCC
>JAJYQJ010000069.1 GCA_021794655.1 Actinomycetes bacterium
AACACGACGCAGTCCGGCCGCTCGTGATGAATCCCTACTACCAACAGACGCATCCTCGGTATCGGCCTATAAAGCGGTCAAGGCCCGCAAAACCCGTGATCTGCCGCGCCCACCGAGGCCTCCGGTGATCAGCGCAGATGTGCGAGCGCGCCGATCTACAGCGTTGCGAGGGCATCGTTTAGTCGGTCGATCTGCTCGTCGCTGTGTGCCGCAGACACGGTCAAGCGCAGCCTGCTCGTGCCGACCGGCACCGTCGGAGGCCGGATCGCGGGGACGAAAATACCCTTTTCGAGTAGTGAGGCCGACGCGTTGAGCGCGCGCTCTTCGCTCCCGAGCACGATAGGAATGATTGGACTCGGATGACCGGGGCGAACTCGGTTCACGAGCTCTCGTAACCTACCGCAGAGCGTTTCACCTTCTCTCGACTCCAGCACTTCGAGCGCCGCTTTCGCGGCCGCAGCTACCGGGGGCGCTAGCGAAGTCGTGAATATGTAAGGGCGCGCTTGATTTATCAGTAGGTCTACCGTCTCATGACTAGCGGCGACGAACCCGCCCGCCGCTCCAAGAGCCTTCGACAACGTCCCGACTCTCACGACGGGCAGTTCTCTCAGCAACTCCTGATCTATCTGTGGACCGAGGACTCCGTGGGCTTCGTCCACGACGAGAATCGCGGCATACTTGCGACAGACCTCGGCAATGTCGCCAAGTGGGGCGATATCGCCGTCCATCGAAAAGACGGTGTCGGTCACGACAATAGAGGGTTTCTCGCATTCCTTTAGGAGGTCGGATATGTGGTCAACGTCGAGGTGGCGGTAGACCGACACCTCTGCTCTCGAGATGCGACAACCATCGACAATGGATGCGTGATTCAACTCGTCGGAGAGTATGCGCGTATCTCGCGTTCCCAAGACGCCGAGCACACCGAGGTTGGCCGCGTAGCCGGTTGGAAAGCAGATCGCGGCCTCGCAGGACTTGAAACTCGCCAACGCCTCTTCCAACTCGCGATGGATCGGGCGTGAACCGGTTACCAGGCGCGATCCGCCCGATCCAGTTCCCCACCTCTCGATAGCCGCGTGGGCCGCAGCTTTGACCCTTGGATGAGCACTCAGACCGAGGTAGTCGTTGGACGCAAACGAGACAGTCTCTCTTGACCC
Source organism: Actinomycetes bacterium (assembly GCA_021794655.1). Lineage (GTDB taxonomy): Bacteria > Actinomycetota > Acidimicrobiia > Acidimicrobiales > RAAP-2 > JAJYQJ01. The sequence continues at coordinate 1,155 of JAJYQJ010000069.1, forward strand.
CCGAGCCTCGTCGCACTCAGCCGATCCGACACACTGTCCCCGGCGAGGTGGCGAGAGAACTCCCACCTGACCTACTGCGTCGAACTCTCTCGGCGATCGCCACCTGCCGGCGTCCCTTATATCTCTCAGACGCGAGTTGATCCGTTGTGCCCACCCATCGCCGGATGGTCCCTCACCTGTATCGCAGCTGCCGACAGCTTCTAGGCCGGAAGGTTCTAGTCCAGATCGCTGTATCCGTCGTGGGTCCCTGCGTTCGCCTGTGACCACTCGATCAGTTCCTCAGCGATCTTCAGCCATCGACACGCTGCCGCGATGCGCACATACCTCATCTACTGAAGCACAGAGCGCTTCGACGATACGGTCCGCTTCGGCTTGCGTGGTCGTAAGCGGGGGCATCACTACGACGACGTCTCCGAGAGGTCGCAAGAGGACGCCACGCCTGACGGCGCCGGCACACACTCTCCTTCCCCACCGAAGCGAAGGGTCACAAGAGTCCAATTCGATCCCGATCATGAGCCCCTGCTGACGTATCTCTCTAACGGCTTGAAGCGGTGCTAATCGATCGTTCAACATTTCTGCGAGCTGTTTCGCCCGTCTAGCAACGTTCTCCAGAACTTTCCACTCCTCCACTAACTGCAAGTGGCGCAACGCTACGGCCGCAGCGAGCGCATTTCCCCCGTAGGAGTGGCCATGGAAAAAGGTACGTTCACCTAAGTCGTCGCCCAAGAATTCATCGAACACTCTCGTCGACGCGACGGTCGCCGACATAGGAAGGTAGCCGCCGGTGATGCCCTTTCCAAGACACATCAAGTCTGGCCGGATGCCACACAGCTGCGAAGCGAACAGAGATCCAGTCCGTCCAAACCCCGTCGCGACTTCGTCGCAGATCAGTAGCGTCTCGGTCTCCTCGCACGCTTCGTAGAGTGCTCTTATGTCTCCTGGATCACAACAGTGCATTCCTGCGGCTGCTTGCACGAGCGGTTCTATCACCACGCCTGCGAGCGTCGCGGAGTTGGCACGGACGAGATCGACGGCCTTTCGCGCCCAGTCGGGGTCGTCGTAGCCTGGGGTTCTCGCTACGGAGAACTTTAGAGGATCAAATATGCCCGTAAAGAAACCACCGTCTCCAAGCGATAGTGATCCGACGGTATCTCCGTGATAGGCGTCACCGAGGGCCAAGAACGTTCGGCGGTTCGACTCGCCACGATTCACCCAATACTGAAACGCTATTTTCAGCGCTTGTTCGACCGCGACCGCCCCGTCGGATGCGAACAAGAACCGTGCGCCGTCAACTGGCACGACCTTGGCTAACGCCTCTGCGAGTTCGACGACCGTCGTATTGCCGTTGCCGAGCATCGTCGAATGGGCAACCTTGTCCACCTGTTCGACCAGCGCCCTATCCAACTCAGGAACTCGATGTCCCAACGTGTTAACCCAAAGAGATGATATTGCGTCAAGATACCGACGCCCGTTCACGTCGATCAGTTCCCTGCCCTCGGCCCTCGCAACGGTTACAGGCTCGTTGTCCGCGTAGGAAGCCATCTGGGTAAACCCATGCCATACGACCGAAGCGTCCCTTAACACCCAGTCGTCAGCCAAACGGTCAAAGCCTGTCGTCACAGCTTCAAACAGCTTCAACCCAGTCGGAGGAAGAACACGTCTCTAGCTCAGGCAACCTGACGACCTCAGATCCATTAAGACGCGTCACGCTCTCACTCTAGCGCCTTCACGACTCTTGCCTGATACTCCTCCTGCTCGAACCCACCTCGCACACTCGGTCCCCGACCAGGTGGAAATCTGCGTGTCTTGAACGTCGATCTGTGCGAGTATGATCTTCAAGATTGAAGGGAGGTTCTCGATATGCAGCGAATTGGAGTCGTCGACACTACGTTTGCGAGATACGACATGGGTGCAGAGGCGCTCGATGAACTGAGCCGATGCCCAGGTTACGGGCGGCGTTTCGAGACAATCCGAAGGACTGTTCCCGGATTCAAAGACTTGGCCGTTCAGGCAAAAAAGATGATCGAAGAAGATAGTTGTAAGATCGTTCTGGCTCTTGGGATGCCGGGAAAGGCCCCAATCGACAAGACGTGTGCGCACGAGGCTTCCTCGGGGATCATGACGGCCCAGCTGATGACGAACACTCCAATTCTGGAGGTCTTCGTCCACGAAGACGAGGAGGAAGATCCGGTTCGGTTAGCCGAGATCTGCAGGGACCGAGCTCGCAAACACGCGATGAACGCGTACATGATGCTCTATGAGCCCGACCAACTCGTAGCGCGCGCCGGCCAAGGGGTTCGACAAGGATCGAGCGACGCGGGTCCGTTGGTTACCGCCCATCGGTGACGGTCCACCGGTCGTTTGCGATCTAGGACAGGTCCAACTCGCGCGGCAAACCCAGAACCTTTTCAGCGATGATGTTGCGTTGAACCTCCGCGGTCCCCCCGCCGACGGTGAGAGCTGGGGAGAACAAGAAACCATCAGACCAAGTCGAATCGGTCGAATCGGCCTTCGCTCGTTCTTGTGTTACGGCGCCTACTGAGTCGTCGCTCACACAAACTGACCCCTCGCTGGAGGCTTGGGACAACCTTGTGAGGGGCCCCGTACCGTTCAACGTCCCATAAGGCCCTGCGAGGTCCTTCGCGAGGTCCATGATCTCGCGACCATGAGTGTCTGCCAACGCCTTTCTTACCGACGCTTCGGGGCCTGGGGACTTCCCAGCCAAGACGGCAGATATACCTCTAAGGCGAAGGATGCGAAGTACGCGACCTTCTGCCCAAAGTTGAGTCAGGCGTTCTCTGGTAACACGGTCGGGCGGCCCGCCGGCTCTTATAACGGAGTCCACTAAGTCCTCCGCCGTAGGTCCTTGTCCCCAAAGTGCGCCTTCGCCGGAGAGTGACACTCTCTCGTTTCCAAGCGTCACCTTTGCGAGCTCCCATCCCTGCCCTACAGAACCAACGAGGTGGTCGCCTGGAATCTTCACGTTGTCAAAGAACACCTCGTTGAACGCGTGACGACCCGTCATATCTACAAGTGGATTGACCGTTATGCCGTCTGCATCCATAGGGCAGATGAAGTATGAGATGCCGCGATGCTTGCGGGCTGTTGGATCCGTGCGCGCCAGCAAGATTCCATACTTTGCCAGATGTGCGATCGTCGTCCAGACCTTTTGCCCGTTAACCACCCATGCGTCGCCGTCTCTAACGGCCGTCGTTCGTAGCGAGGCCAGGTCGGAACCGGCCTCCGGCTCACTGAATAACTGGCACCAGATCTCCTCGCCCGAGATCATCGGCCAAATCCATCGCTCTTTTTGGAGTTCACTACCCGCGTATAAAAGGGTGGGTCCTGCCCACCCGATCCCGATCGGATTAATCGGCCTGCGCACGCCCGCACGACGGAGTTCATCGTCAATCACCAGCTGATCGATCGGCCCTGCGGCCAGCCCGAAGGGGCGGGGCCAGTGAGGGACCACGTAGCCTGCCTCAGCCAGCTCGCGACCCGTCGGGTTCGGGTGGCGCTCGAGCCACTCTCGAACTGCGTGTCGTTCGAGGCTATCCTCACCCGGGAGTCCTATGTCCATATCCGATAGCGTAGGCTCTAGAAGATCTCGCCGCACGCAAGCGGCAGGCGGCGTAGGCGTGAGGAGGACCGGAAACTGCCGTGTCTACTCCTCAATACTGGAATTGGGGTGAGCAATGTCTGATTGGAACTACGCAGATGTATGGGAGTTGGCTGCAGACCTACTGCCCGACGCGACGGCTATCGTCCAAGGAGGACGACACATATCGTGGTCGTCGTTCGATCGGCGAGCAGACGGTGTAGCCGAATGGTTGTTGAGCCTCGACGTTGAGTCCCAAGACAAGTTGGCGATCTATCTATATAACTCTCCAGAGTACCTCGAGTCGACCTTTGCCGCAGTTAAGGTCGGACTCGTCCCGGTCAACACGAACTACCGCTACGCAGATGATGAACTCGCCTACTTGTGGGATAACGCAGACGCGGCCGCCGTGGTTTTCCACGCCGCCTTCACAGAGCGCGTCGACAGAGTTCGTAAACGAGCGTCGCGGGTAAAGGGCTGGCTCTGGGTAGACGACGGAACTGGCTCCTGTCCGGACTGGGCCATCCCGTACGAAAAAGTTGCCGACTCAGCCGGGCAAAGAACTTCTGCGAGATGGGGACGGAGTGGGGACGATCTCATAATGCTCTATACGGGCGGCACGACCGGGATGCCAAAGGGGGTCATGTGGCGTCAAGACGATCTATTCGTAAGGATGAATCAGGCCGGGTTTCGTCGATACCCGGAGGAAGGAGGGCTCGACGGCGTCCGGCACCAGCTCGAGAACTTTGGGCCCGGCATGACTTTGCTACCGGCGTGCCCCCTAATGCACGGCACTGGTGGATTTACTGCGAGCGAATGCCTGTCTGAGGGTGGGTCCGTCGTGTTGCTCGAAGGGAGAAAGTTCGATGCAATCGAACTACTCGATACGGTGGACCGAGAGAAGGTGAACGGGTTGGTCATTGTCGGAGATCCGTTTGCGAGGCCGATACTTGCTGCGCTCGACGACGAACCGGATCGCTGGGAACTTAGCTCGCTCGTCGGCATTGTCTCCTCGGGAGCGATGTGGAGCGAAGCGACGAAAGCTGGCCTTCTTGGCCACCATCCAAACATGGTCCTGTTGGACGCGTTCTCGTCCTCCGAAGCCCTCGGGATGGGAACTTCATTATCTTCTGGGGCAACTGCTACCCACACGGCTGAGTTCACTCTCGGACCTGACGTGAAAGTGCTCAACGCCGACGACTCTCCGGTCCTTCCAGGTTCCGACGAGATCGGGGTCTTGGCCTTGGGTGGTCGCAATCCGATCGGGTACTACAAGGACGAGAGCAAATCGGCACAGACGTTTCGAACTATCGATGGGGTTCGCTATTCGATCCCGGGCGACTACGCGCAAGTACGTGCAGACGGTTCTATCCACCTGCTCGGGCGGGGCTCAGTTTGCATAAATACAGCCGGTGAGAAAGTCTATCCCGAGGAAGTCGAAGAAGTGCTGAAGACCTACTCGGGTATTCGCGACGCAGTCGTCGTTGGAGTGCCGGATCCAGTCTACGGAGAACAGATCGTTGCGGTAGTGGAAGCCGACGGAAGCGAGCGACCCAGCGAAGCCGAACTGATCGAACACGTGAAGTCCCGGCTGTCAGGATACAAGGCTCCCCGACGCGTGCGGATCGTCGACTCAATCGGTCGATCCCCGAACGGCAAGGTCGACTACGCTCGACACCGAAAAGACGCTACCACCTGGATTGAGGCTCAACAGTAAGCGCCCGGCAGGACCGATGTGTCTGTCTACTCGCAGGACGACTTCAACCGTATGTCGGAGCAGATCATCTCCATGCCGCGACGCTCACTCTGCTCGGCAGGTGCGGCAGAGTGCTGTCATGGATTTGCGGTTGCGCTGACGGGTTGCATCCGCCGCCCTACATCCACACCCGTTGGACAACGGATCATCCACGATCGATCCGCGTTCTCGCTCTGGAACTGGTGAACCTTCGAACCAGATCCGTCAAGCCGACCGCGCTCAGGGCCAAGGCGATCCCGAGTGCCGTGTTAGCGACCCTGAGCGCTGCCAACTTCCACCCTTGGAACTTCACGACCGAGATCATAAGAAGCACCGTCGGGGTCAACATCGATACCATCCAGTGGTAGCCCTTATCTCTTAAGGCGAACATAGCGCCCGATACCACAAGTACCGCGACTACGAGTATCCACACGTCACGACTAACGACCGCGACGCTCGCGGCGAGGATCGCACCGAGCACCGTTCCAACAGCCCTCTGAAGGGACTTCACCCAAGTCCCGTGAGCGTCCGGCTGCATCACCGCTAGGGCGGTGAGCGGCATCCAGTATCCGTAGCTGAGATGAAAACTCTGATACAGCGCAACGCTGAGCGCAACGACAACTCCGACACGCAAGGCACTAAAGCGAACCACACCACCTGCTCGAATGGCCTTAACTACCGATGTGATTAGTGGAACGCGGTCACCCGATGTCGGCGTATCAGATGCCCTTGGGGTAGGCACCAACATCACGAGCAGTGCGGCCGCTGCACCGAGTGCGTAGACAAGGCTGACTGCGAACGATCCCGGCGAGGAGGAATGCAGCCCGTTGGTAACGATGAATACCGCAGAGACGACGAACCCGACCATCGTCGCACTCGGCCCTCCCGCACGCAGCATGGACCATGCGAGGCACCAGATCAAAGCAGCTGCGACAGAGAGCCACTCAGAACCTTGAACGACGGATGCAGTAGCGACCCCGAGGGTCCCTCCCCCGAGTGCCAGTGCGCCCCACCGGGCCAACTGGCGCCGGTTTCCCTCCGACATCGCGAGAGCGGTATTCAATCCACCAAGCGAACACATCAGTCCAAGCATCGACTTCCCGAGCGCGACTCCAATTAACAACGGTCCGGTAACGAGCACGGCTCCAACGAGTGCGATCCGCAGATCAATCGAGCGCTCTTGGGAGCGGAAAGCCTCTCGTTCTATCAACTCCCACTGCTCAGGCATTTTCTGCACCGAGAAAGTATGACAGTAACGGGGCTCAACGTCACCCGTTAGAGGATGCAGGCACCTACAGTAGCGCCGTCTTCACCGTGCCGAGCAAGATTCCGTCCTCAACTCCCGACGAAGAGGTGCATCGGTTACCTCCAAGACGTGCCTCCAAGAGGCCCGAGACTCAAAGAACCAATATGTCGGGCCCAAACTCGCGAGATGACATGTATTTGCTGTGCGTGAGCGTGCAAAATGATAGGGTGCGAACCGAGGTGGACGACGATACCCCAGATAACGGAACGATCGACGATCTTCGATGCGAAACACAGCCGGCTCTTCCGCTTTGTTGGGATAGCGACACCACGCTAGGCCAATCCCTTCTGACCCCCACCTCGCCCCCGTCACCCCCCACCTCGCCCCCGGCTTCGTCACCCCCCAGCACGACACCAGCTTCGTCACTCCCGACCGGCTATGACGAGGTCAGGTTGAACGACGAACCCGAGGTGGAGGTTCGAACGAGCACTCGCAGACGAAAGACTGCGACGGCGTACTGGGAGGGCAACCACATCGTCGTCGTGTTGCCGGCCCACGTACGAGGAAGCCAACGTAGTGAGTTGATCGAATGGCTAGTGAAGAGGGCTCGTTCGAGGCGCCCTGGAGCGAGTGCGTCCGACGAGATGCTAGCTCAGCGTGCGGCCGTTCTAGCGGATCGTTACCTGGGTGGAATCCGTCCTTCCTCGATCCGGTGGGTGACGAATCAGTCGAAGCGTTGGGGGTCTTGCTCGTCGCATTCAGAGGAGATTCGGATCTCCCATCGCCTCCAAGTCGTACCCGATTGGGTGCTCGATGCGATCTTGGTACACGAACTGGCCCATCTCGTTCACCCGGACCACTCCGAGAGCTTTTACCAGATGGCGAACCGTTACCCTCGACAAGATGAGGCATCTATCTATCTCGACGGCTTTGCCCTCGGACTAGATCAGTCCTGATTCAAGACGCGAGCATCGATCCGAGGCGCCTGAGGCTCGCGGTCGCGCCGCCGAGCGTCAGCTCTATCTGGTGGGTCAACAGGTAGAATCGGTGGAGCGGGTAGTCCCGGTCGACCCCGACGCCGCCGTGGAGGTGGACGGCTGCGTGGAGAACCCGTTGACCGCCTTCGGCTGCCCAGTACTTGGCCGCAGCGACTTCGCGTGAACACGAGAGTCCACGTGAAATCCGCCATGCGGCCTGGAGCGCGGTCAGCTTGATCGCCTGGGTGTCGACGTACGCGTCGGCCGCTCTTTGCCCGACCGCTTGGAATGCGGCGATCGGCGAGCCGAACTGACGGCGGTTGGACGTATACTCGCTGAGGAGAGAGAGGGCCGCGGCACACGCACCGGCTTGGTAGATACAAAGTGCTGCGGTTGCACGCTCGATCACCCTCGGCAAGATCTCCCCGGTACGTTGAGAGTGTCCCGACGGGTCGGATCCGTCGGCTCCAATCCGGCAGGAGTCGTCGACGACGACCCCGTCGAGTTCCAAGACGGCTTCGGGCCTTCCAGCCGTTGTATCCTGGCGAGTTATCCGAACGCCCGGCGACGAAGGATCGACGGCGAATATGCCGATTGTAACGCCTTCGTCGCCGTCGTCGCTGGAGTCGTCGATCAAGGCCGGCACGAGGATCGTGGTCGCGACGAGCCCGGCCGGCACGCAGGCCTTTACCCCATGGATGCTCCAGAGAGACTTGGAGTCCCTACGAGCTCGCGTCGCGGGGATGGCTCCATCGACGATTAGACCGTCTACTTCCTCTGGGATAGCCGTTGTCAAGATCTGCTTTCCCGCGCAGACGTCTGGCAACCAACGCTCACGCTGCGCGGTGGTTCCAAATTCGTCGATCACCCAAGCTCCGTAGACCATCGTTTCGATCACCGGTGCATAAGCGGCGCTTCTCCCGGCGGCCTCGATGACGAGAGCGACGGCGAGGAAATCCATTCCACCACCGCCGACGTCCTCGCCAAGGCCCACGCCGATGAGCCCTGCTTCGGCGAGCCGTGCCCAAAGCTGCGAGTCGAACGGACCGGTGTCTCCTGAGGTTGCCTCCAAGGCCTTCATCCGGTCCTGAGTACAAAGATCCGAGAACACTCGTCCGCTGAGCTCCTCGATGGCGGCTTGCTCCTCTGTGTACGTGAAGTCCACGTCAAGTCCTTTCGTCTTTAGAAATAGAGCGTCCCACTTTCGCGCGAGTCGCCGGTCGCGACTTATCCATCGACTACCTCAACGATCTCGGGAGTCCGAGGCCAAATATTGCGATGAGGTCTCGTTGGATCTCGTTAGTTCCACCGCCGAACGTGAGCATGACCAAACTGCGCGCGTACATCTCGAGGCGACCCGCGAGAACGGCACCCGGTGAACCGCGGGTCAAGTAGCTGGCTTGGCCGACAACTTCCATCAAAGAGCGGAACGTTCTCAGATAGAACTCGGTTCCAAATACTTTCGTCGACGATGCGTCGGCGACGTCGAGTATCCCTTGGGTCGCTTGCCAGGCGACCTTCCAGTTGATGAGCTTCAAGAACTCGAGTTCTGCGGTTGCTCTTGCGAGGTGGATCTGCACCCACTCCTGATCGATCACCCGACGCCCGTCGGGCAACGACGTCTCGCGAGCCCACTCTACGACGTCACCAAGAATTCGCTCGACGACCCCCGGGGAGCACAGGGTCACTCTCTCGCGGTTCAACTGACTCGTAATCAGCGTCCACCCCATGTTCTCGCCGCCGACGAGACTGTCGGCGGGAACTCGCACGTCTTCATAGTAGGTGTAGTTGATGTTGTGGTCACTGAGTAGGGTCATCGGGACAACTCGAACTCCCTCTGAGTCCATAGGGACGATGAAGATCGAGAGTCCGCGGTGCTTGGCGGCTTCTGGGTCTGTGCGTGCAGCGAGCCATACGTAGTCGGCGCCGCCGGCCAACGACGTGAACACCTTGGCGCCGTTGATGACGTAGTCGTCGCCGTCACGAACAGCCCGAGTGGTCAAGGATGCGAGATCTGTTCCGGCTTCGGGTTCGGTGTAACCGATACAGAAATGGATCTCGCCCGCCAAGATCTTGGGCAAGAAGAACTCCTTTTGGCTGTCCGAGCCAAAGTCCATGATGGTAGGACCGACGGTATTTATCGTCAGCATCGGCACCGGGGCGCCACTTCTCATCGACTCGTCGAAGAATATGAACTGTTCTACTGCGGAACGCCCTTGACCTCCGTACTCCTTTGGCCATCCGATACCCAACCAACCGTCTTTGGCCATCTGGCGAGTGAGACGCCTCACGGTAGGCCCGATTCCGTGGCTCGTCGCGAGCTCTTCTTCTAATTCAGGGGTCAGCATCGCCGAGTAGTAAGCGCGTAGTTCTTCGCGCAGCGCGAGCTGCTCCTCGCTATAGCCAATCTCCAAACCCGTCTCCTATCCCTGTGTGCTTGAGCGCCCATGTGCTTGAACGCCATGTGCTTGAGCGCTTGTGTGCGCCAAGCGGCTGGGTCCTAAGGTTGCACGGCGGGCGCCGGTATTCAAGTTGGTCAACCCAGCCTGGAGAAACGATACGGCCGTTTCGGCCCAGAGCCGCCACAATGTCCGAACAAGGTGTTACTATCCAGTAACTTAAGCTTGCCGAGTGGATCTGTCGAGACGACCGACCGCAGTTTGTCGTTGTCCGACTCGGCGGCGTGTACGTAACGTCGGATCGAGTGATACGAAGTGAAGCGAGACCAACTGAAGCCAAAGGAGCGATTCGCAGATGCCCGAAGCAGTCATAGTAGCTACTGGACGGACCCCGATAGGTCGGGCGATGAAGGGCTCACTTGTTGAGTGTCGTCCAGACGACCTGGCCGCGAACGTGATCAAGGCGGTCCTGGAAAAGGTTCCACAGCTTGACCCGAATTCAGTAGAAGACCTTATGCTCGGTTCCGGGCAGCCGGCGGGAGAGGCTGGATATAACATTGCGAGGGTCGTTGCAATTCTGGCGGGGATGAGAGATGTGCCGGGGGTGACGGTGAACCGTTACTGTTCTTCGTCCCTCCAGACGATACGGATGGCGGCACACGCGATAAAGGCGGGCGAAGGGGACGTCTTCGTCGCGGCGGGAGTGGAGACGGTGAGTCGATATATGAACGGCGCGTCCGACACGGGCCCCCACAATCCGGCGTTCGCCGACGCGGAAGCGATCACGGCTGCGAGGAGTGCGGCGGTGACTGAACCGTGGAGTCCACCCTCTGGCCTCCCGGACGTCTACATCGCGATGGGCCAGACCGCGGAGAACGTCGCGGAGTTCGAGAAGGTTGCCCGAGAGGAGATGGATGAGTTCGCGTTGCTGTCGCAACGTCGAGCGGTGCGGTCCCAGGAGAACGGCTTCTTCGAACGCGAGATCGTCCCGGTCGTCACGCCCGATGGGACGCTCGTCACCAAAGACGACGGCCCGCGTCCGAAC
>JAJYQJ010000029.1 GCA_021794655.1 Actinomycetes bacterium
AGTTCGAAAGGGGCGACCGCCTCGTATCCGACGTGGAGATCCGCGAGGCGGCGACCGGCCGACGTGAACTCACGAAACGACTCGACCATCGGGATACGCGGGATCATCTTTCCAAGGTCTGCCGAAAAACGCGTCCGGTACTCCGGGGAGTGGAGGATCCCGTAGACGTAGTAGAAGACGTCGTCCGCCGTTACATCTGCACCGAAGCGGGCTCGGTAGGCGTCGAGGGAGCGCGACGAGATCGCGTCGTGGCGCTCGTAGCCGCCGTCGCCGGCGAATAGGGAGCCGGCGTCGTCGACCTTTACGTAGCGGTAGCGGGGGAAGCACTGGCCATTGAAGGCGAGTTGAATATCGAGGATGACGTCAGTCATAAACGCCGAAGCAGATCGGCTTCCAACACCCGGAACGGCGATCACTCGGTTCTCGTGGGCGGGGGTCGGGAAGAGCGAGGGTTGAAGGTATACCCTCTCGTTCCACTGGCGGTCGAAGTAGAGCCACTCTTTGCAAAACGGCCGGTACATCGATCGCACGGCCTTTGTGGGATCGACAACTGACGGCTTGTTCCTTCGCAGGTCGTTCTTCAAGTTAACGGTCCAGCTCACCTTGGTCGGGTCGGTGTCTATGAAACCATCGACTGACTCTGTGGTTGCTGACTGGTGGAAGCGATCACGCTCGGAGTTGTAGGCGTCGATAGTGCGTGACATGTTGGAGAGGAGCTCTTCACGAGAGAAGTTGTACGCCCAGGCGTCGCGGTTGGTCTTGACGCCGTTCGAGTAGGTGTCGAATATCGGGAGTTGAGCGCTGTTCTTCTTGTCCCCGAGTGTCTGGAACGTTTGGAAGAGCTCGCTTCGTTGGTTGACCCAGTCGCCGGAGGTGTTCGGGGTGATCTCTTCCCAGGGGATGCCTGAGAGGTCTTCGAACGCTGAGAGCTTCGCGAGCTTCTCCTCACGGGAGAGGTAGTCACCGATGTCGTGGTAGTAGATCTTTCCTGGGCGGCTGTGGTCGGGGTTCTTTACGAGCACGGTGACCGCGACCGGGGTCCGGCTGCCCGAGCCGAAGACCTTCCCGCCCTCTCGTCGTGAGGTCTCCCCCGAGGTACGTTGGTTGCCCCGGAGGTTGAGGCAGTAGATCGCGCTGAACTCATCGGCGATGGTCTTGCGGAACCCGTCCGCGGAACCCGCGTCGATGAACGCGCCGTTGGTGACAAAGGAGATCACACCGCGTTCGCCGATGCGATCAGAGGCCCAACGAAACGCCCGGATGTAGGAGTCATAGAGGTTGCGCTTAAGTCCGGCGGATGACTTGGCTGCGTAGGTGTTGCGGATCTTCTCGTCGAGCTTCGCGTAGCCCAAGTTCTTGTTGTTGTCGTTCTGAGACCCCTGGCCGACCGAGTACGGCGGGTTGCCAACGATGACCGTGATATCCAATGCCTGCTGGCGACGCGCTCGCTCGGAGTTTGGCCGCAGGTACTCGGGAAGCATCTCGCTGGTTGCCTCGCCCATCTGGAACGTGTCGGCTAAGACGACACCTGGGAACGGGCTGTATGGACCAGGACCCCTCAGCGCGTGATAGGTCTGCTCGATGTTGATAGCTGCGATGTAGTACGCGAGGAGCACGATCTCGTTCGCATGGAGCAGGTTCTCATAACAGCTCGTGAGATCACTTGGATCGAGCAGGCCAAGCAGTCGGGCTATGAACGTACCTGTGCCGGTAAAGGGATCGAGGATGTGCACGTCGTCCGCCCCGAGGTGGGCACCGAACTCTTCTCGCAGTATGTGATCCGCACTCTATCGGGGTGTAGACGATGCCGAGGCGCTCTGCGACCCTCGGGAACGCCTTTTGGAAGAACACCTCGTAGAGCTGCTTTATCATGCGCTGGCGGCCCTCGAGGTTGTCGATCCCCTCTGCCCTGATCCTCACGTCACGGTAGAAACCCGAGAGCTCCACTCGTTCGGTCTCGATCGCCTCTTGTTCATGTAGAGCGACCAACACCTCTGCCATCGACTCTGAGACCGGGTTCTTGTTTGTGAACTCAGAGTCACCAAAGAGCGCCTCGAAGACCGGGGTCGTGATCAGGTGCTCAGCTAGCATCTCAATCGCCTCGTCCTCGCTCACCGAGGGATTGAGCGACTGGCGCAGGCTCTCAACGAACCGGTCGAAGGCCGCGTGGAGGTCCTCGTTCTTATCAATCGCGGTCTTGATCCGGGTGATGTGGGCCGCCGCGATCCGAGCGACGTCTCCAGCCCAGTCCTCTATGTAGCTCGACTTCCCGCAGTGCTTAACGACTCGCGCGTAGACTTTGTCTTCTAATCCCTGCCAGCGCAGGTCCAGCTCTTGAGTAGCCAAGCGGTCTCCCCTGCTCTCCCTCTCACCTCCGACCCCGATCACGCTGATCCGCCCGGACCGACTCTTTTGGAGGTCTAACTTGTTGATCTCAGCGTCGAAGCGGTCGTCGTGAGCACGCAACGCTTGGAGAACCTGCCAGACGACCTCGTAGCCATTGTCCGAGTCAAGAGCAGTCTCTGGGTCTGCGCCAGCACTAACTGGGACCGGAACGATGACGTAGCCGTACTTCTTTCCCTCGGACTTTCTCATCACGCGCCCAACCCCTTGGACGACGTCCACTTGGGAGCGCCTCGGGTTCAAGAACATCACCGCGTCCAGAGCCGGCACATCTACACCTTCGGAGAGACAGCGAGCGTTCGTGAGCACTCGACAGCTC
>JAJYQJ010000052.1 GCA_021794655.1 Actinomycetes bacterium
GGGGAACGCCTGGCGGCGGGCCCGGGGCCGGCCGGCTCGCTGGTGCCGCAATGGAGCCCCGCCATGAAGACGGGGGAAACCTGGCCGTCGCTGAGCCGGTCGCGCTCTGATTCTGGCCGCAATGGAGCCCCGCCATGAAGACGGGGGAAACGCCGCATTGGAGAGCCGGGCGACGAAGTCCTCGTCGCCGCAATGGAGCCCCGCCATGAAGACGGGGGAAACGTGGTCTTGTCCTCGTCTGAGCCGACGAGTTGGCTGCCGCAATGGAGCCCCGCCATGAAGACGGGGGAAACGACGACGTATGGCTCGGTCGGGAGGTTTCTGACGGGCCGCAATGGAGCCCCGCCATGAAGACGGGGGAAACAGGTAAGTTGCGAGCGAGAGCGCTACCCATAGAGACGCCGCAATGGAGCCCCGCCATGAAGACGGGGGAAACTTAGCTATAGATCAGGATAACCGACGAGTGGTATTGCCGCAATGGAGCCCCGCCATGAAGACGGGGGAAACAGCTGCCACTAAACATAGCACTTGGGTAGGAACTCTTCACGACGTTGCGAGCGCTATTGGGAAGACGAGATCTCGCTGTCAGGAATCGTCGTTCGATTGCAAAATAGTGGGACTGACCTGGGTGCGAGTGCTGTGGCGGCTTGGAGCTGGCAAAGGAGCGCTCGCAATGCCTTCCGGCCCGGGCGACTTTCCCTGCTTCCGTATGCGCCGTATGAAGAGTTTGCCGGTTCAAGTCATCTTTCCCATCAGACGGGTTTGAACAGTCCAAGTCCGAAATGGCTCAATGCACCAAGTGCTACGGGACCTTCCACTGGTTCATCAAAGGTAAGGCTCAACCCAAAACCTTGCACCTCCGAGTCGCTATACCGACGCTTCCTGCGAAACGATAGCCAATCTCCTGGCACGGGTTTCACTTCGCGAACCTCGGGAAGATTGCGCGTTAAGAGCTCTCTATTTACCTCGGTAACCAAGAAGCGTTCGAAAGTTTCACGAGCTTCATGCTCGGTCATGCTTCGGCGTATCTTCACGTGTCGATAAGGAGCGAACGGCGTGACACTCTCCCACTTCTTCGACGGTTTGCACAGTTCGGGCACAAGATCGACAGGCTCGCCCCAAGACTCAGTGAATACCCTAACCCGCCTGAATGACCGTTCAAACTGCTGATCCTGTCTTCGAAGCCATAGTCCCGAAATCGAAGAGACTACGCTGAGTTCAAAGTCTTCAAGTCCACACGGTGCCCAAATCAGCGCAGAATCAAGCATGCGATCGGCATCGAGATCCAGCGCAATGCAATGAGCGTGGCCGTGGTTATCGAGAAGCACGCTAGATGGTTCGACCAACCGACCGTTCAGTTTGCCGTCTTCATCCCTAGACTTCGGGTCTAACCGCGATGTTTTTCCGGATAATGTTTCAGACGCCAAGTTGCGCAGTTTTAACTTTTTTATTACAGCTCTGTGCAAGGTATTCCCGTAAAGAACAGCCTGCTTCGCTGCCGGGAGGACGTGGGGATCATTGGATGGGGCGAACCTAAGCAGAATGGCTTTCGGTCTATACCGCTTCTCTAAGACCCTCGACGGACGGGCGTAGCTTGGGGGGGGTGGCGGATCCGGCGAGCAAGCTGGGTAGGATACCCATCTCGCCCCGATCGGAGTTACCCTTCGAGCCTTCCTTGTTTCGGTAGTCGTGGCGACGAGCGTGCGCAGGTCGAGGGGAGAGAGTGGCACGAGCACCTTGCTTGGAGGCTCGGCAACGGTCTCTGACTCTCCGGGGTACAACCATCGAAGCTCTGGCGCATCAGCCTCACCCTCACCACAGAGACGTATGTCGGCAACTGACTCAGCCCTCCCAAAGTAGGACACCGATTCACATAACCGGGCGAGCACGGCACGCGACTGCGAAGAGGCATGAGACTGCCACTGCATGAGAATCTCCTCTTTCGGGTCGACGAGCACGAAGGCGTCGAACGTCTTGTCTTTCCCCGACGTGATGTCGGGCATGTAATGACGCGTATGGCCCACTGAGTAGCGTGGCAATGAATATGCGGGTGCGTCACATATCACGTCCAAAGCCATTCTTACATCCATCTCTTCTATTTCCGGCGCTCTCCACTTCCAGGCTGCATACAGAGCACGGGACAGTCGCCACGGCGAGGGTGGCCACTCGGTCACAGCTTCATTGACCGCGTGGCCCCATGTGTTGGCGTGGAAGCGACCAAGGGGAAAGCGGAGGGCAATAGTAGTCGTCAATCTGCCTCTCCTTCTCGACCAGTTCCCGCCTCTTCTGGCACCTCGGCATCCTCGCTGCTCGCTCCCGACGAGCCTGCCGCCTGTTTCGCCGTGCGCTTCTTTGCGTTCTTCCGGTCCCATACAATATCTAGTGTCTGACCGCCGCCTAACTGATCACCACACAGCCCTATAAGGACTCTTAGGCGATCGGCTATTTCGTCAAGTGGCGGGAGCACTCCTTCGAGTAGCTCCGGGTCCCTCGGAACCAAGTCGCAAGCCGTCCTCGGTCGAAATCCTTGGTCAAGTAGGGAACGCATCTCCCAGCGCGCCGCAACCGCCAATAGCTCAGTCGCGTTTTCATCCAAGCCGTACGATGCTATCTGGCCTAGGTCCAGAACGAACGAGGCAACCACCTTACGAGCGACAAACTCCGTCCGATGAAACGGCACGAATCCGTAACCTTCACGCGAGCCTCCGGCATCTTCGTCTTTGGAGTGCTGAACTTCGTCGCGCTTGACTCCGCCTGAAATCGCACTCCGGACGTCGTGCGCCTCTACGAACGCCGTAAGTGCTCGAGCCACCTTTGGCTGGCCAGGCCAGCTTTTGTCAGCAAAAAAGACACCGTGCACAAGGCACATTGGATCAAGGGCAAAAAGTGCCTGTGAGATCTCTCGCGGTGCGAGAGGCCTGTTGTCTTTCAACCCGAGCCTGTCTCTTATGACGTCCGTCATGCTCACGCCGTCCAGGGTTGCGTCCTTCACGTAAGCTGAAGCCAGACGGTGAGCCTCGGTTCTGCTAGAAGTCAGATAGTTACCTTCTGGGTCCAAGACCCGCACATAGGGAAGTCCCGCAAAATCGGCAACGGGTTTCTGCACTCTTTTGTCCCAAGACGTAGCTTCCAGGTGGTTGGCCATTGACTGTGCCGACTCAACCAGAAGACAGCTCTGCCACGTCTCCTTACCGTTTTCGGTGATCGGTCTGTCGTAGAGCGCTGGACCAATGTCAGGAAATCCCGTAGGTTGAAACCGATCCCCTGAAATCGGGCGCAACGCTATCTCAAGTAGTTCACGTTTTGACACTTGTTGTCTCCTCTGGTTTTTGGGTTTTGTTGTTACTTGCGATTACGTGTTGGCGGGGCAAGACGTCGACGTCCGGACATGACCTGCGCAACAGCGCGACGCGATCTCTATTGCTAAGGCGGCAAAGGAGCGCCGCGCCGATGCGTTGCCCGTCAGTGCTTTGTGACTCCGTAGTCCGACGAGTAGTGTCCATGATTGGTTGTAGTCCAGCAATACGAAGCCTTTGGAGAGCTCCATCGACGGCCGCGTTTAGACGATCCATAGCCAACATTGCGGGCCATGAGCTCTCGGGACAGAGGGTCGCCGTTGCTAGCTGGTCATCCCAAGAGCGGTCATTCCCGGAATCACCAACTCGCCGCTGATTTGACGATCTCTCGTCAGCGTAGAACGGCCCGAGCACTTCAAGCGCCGGAGGGACCGGCTTGTCAAAGGGGTCTTGATAGCTGGAACCATCACGAACTGCAAGACGGTTCTTGTCACCTGCTTTGGTCCAGTCGAGAAGCATGCAGGCAGACAGGTAGTCTGACAACATCCCTTCGTCAATCGAACCGCTCGCGAGTGCAACTACGTCCGATAGGTCTGCGTAGAGCCCTCGCTGCCAGCGTGTGCGAATCCCGACTTCGTCTGCTTCACTTTGATTGCTCGTGCGCTTGTCTCTTGCCAGCTCTACGACTCGCCTTGCATGCGCTCGCGCCAACACTTGGCTAACAGGCAGATAGCCAAGGCCGGCAACGGGCTCTGGGTGACGCGTCCAGATCATCGAACGCGACTTTGAATCCATAGTGACCGGCCGCAACATCATCCTCAGGTTGCGAGCTAAACCTCCCTTTCCGTCTAGATCCCTACTGGATGCAAGTACCATTGCAATGCGCAGCTCTGGATCTTTGGAACATTTGAGCAGCGGCTCAATCCACTTGCGTCCATCGAGAGAGTAAACGGGCCTTACGTTGTGATCCTCTCTGAACCTGGTCGATCTAGATACTGCAGCCTCAAGCTTCGCAACTTCGACCAAGAGAGGCAGAAGGCCATATACGTCCCTCCCGCTCGCAACTCCAAACGACCTCTTCTCGACCGCTAATAGAGCGGAGCTAACCGCGGTTGGAGGGTCACTCGCCCGCCTAACGGTATTGAGCCAAAGATCCAGCTCCTTCAACGGCGTTGTAGCGCTACTCGGTTGGCGCCCTACTTTGATCCTGCCGGCTTGAAGCGCTATCGCATTTTGCCCATCGCGAACCACAAACACGTTGCGAGCGAACGCCGCTATCCCTCTATCGACCCCCAAGCTACCCGCAGCCTTGGCAAGATCTAACCCGCTTCGTATGTGGTGCTTGCCCCAGTCCGCTCTACCTTCGGAGAACAGCCTACGCAGTTCGTTGAACGTTGAAGGCCGCTGCCACAGAGGGGTCCAAATCTCACCTTTGGTAAACTTGGGCCCAATCTCGTCTGCCGCAACGCTGGAGATGCCGCCGGGAGAACCGTAGCTCATAAAAGGCGCTGAGGCTGTCCCCTTTGCTCCCAGAGCGAATCTGCGGCTTATGCCTCCGGCGAAAAACAGCGTGCCCTCGACCGTCAACACAAAATCATAAGGGTTGACAAGTCCCTCGGCCTTTCCCATAGGAGATGAGTTCGTTCCACCGGACGCTCCGGGGTTGAACTGGCTTGCCGATTTCTCAATCCACTTGCTCTTCACGCTGTCAAAAAGAGCCTCTACTATCCAATCTCTTGGAGCATCGCCTTTCTTTGACACAATTCCCAAGAGCCGTAAGAGGTGCTCATGAAAGTTTCTGGAAATATCCAAACGGCCCACGTTGCCACCCGTACCAACTATCGGTGGCCAAGCGGCTTTATCATCTGCAACGATCGCTGCCGTGTCTATCCAGGCCAAGCCCGCATCGGGAAACTCTGCACGGCACTGAGTAATAAAGCGCTCCTTCTGTTTGGCGTCTAGTTTCTTTGGCCATCCAAACTCTTTGTATTCATCACCGATTCGACGCGCTACAGCTACTACCTCACCGAAGACAGCCAGTCGTGGATCGTTCGAGTCTTCGATCTTCTTCAGGCCATCTTTGCCTTCGGGGCCGAACCCGCTTGAACTCGACCAAGGGCTAACTACGGGGCTCGGCGCGTACTGATTCAAGAAGAAGTCGATCAAAGCGTCGCTGTCCAACTCGGTCTCCAGTACAAAACAGTCCCTGTTCCAGTAGCCAGTAGCGTCGGGGTCTCGCTGCATCGCGAGGGTCCGAAGAGTCCCGAGCGCCTTTAGGTAGGAGGCGAGAGGTTCCGGTGAGCAGCCGTAAAGCTCATGCGTATGTCTAGTCATTTCTGCTCTTCTTCAGCACTTGCCCGCCAGTCTCCGAGCCGCACGAGAGCTTCTAGGAATCCCAGACGAAACGGTCCAAGATCCTCACGACCCAAAAGCGCTGCCATCCGTTGCGACCAAGACGGTTCTCCACTGTCTGCACGTCCCAAGATCATCGTTTCAAGTGAGAGGGTTGTCGGCGGGATCTCGCCGTTTGGAGTAGTTACCGCAGGAACACTCTCACCTTCTTCAATCCCAAGAACGGTGCTCTCTTCGCCTTCCATTGATCTGATCCCGAGGCGAACACGCCCATGGTGCGCGGCTACTAGATAGAGAATCAGATCTTGTTCTTGCTTTCCGCGAAGGACAACAGATCCTTCTCCGAGCAACATGAGCGCTGAGGCGAGCTCGTGTCTGAAATAGCGCCTCTTGTGTCGTAGACGCTTGTCACTTCCTGACTTTGCCCAGGGCTTGCCAGCTTCACGACGGCCGCGATCGCCTTCATCAGCGCAGCTCAGTATGCTGTCTTGAAAGACATTGTGTGCCTTACCAATGTCGTGGTCCTCTCCTGCGGTCTCTGCAGCTTCCAGAAAACCCTGAGGGATTCCTGGTCCGAATCCCTTGGCAATCTCTGATATGCACCTCTTGACGTCACCAAGGTGCATCTCCAGGGGAACCCACGCTCCTGGAACTGTGGAAAGTGAGTCAGAGCCCATCGCGTCTTCTGTCTCGAGCCGGTTCACAAGATCCACGGCGGGCTCGGGCGCGTCTCGCACTTGAACCTTCTTCTTTGAGCCCAGATCCAACCCGATCTCAGGGTCATAACCACCCGAGTCCGCATCCACAACGAGGATCATTCCCGGACGCAGCTCGCTTTCTTTGACTCTGGACCACTCACCGTCGATGTGGTCGAAGCGCTGCGCTCCCTTGTCCTTGATGAACGCTCTCGTTTTCTTGTTGAGCGGGACCGGACATAGCTCGTCGACTCCGGGTTGCCAATCCTTTTGTAGCGGCGCTCCCCTGCTTTCAGTCCATGCAAAGTAAACGTTGAGATCGTCCCCGTCTCGAATATATGGCGAGATGTCAATATCGTTTCCTGACATATCTGGCGCCGTATCAAAGAGGCCCAGTAGGTCTATCCGGCGAATCACGGGACTGACCACCTTTTCGAGGCGCACGTCGCGCTCTCCCATTACTGTCGATGTGAGCTCGCGACCCTCCAGGGCTTCCAGTTCGTTCTTAGCTCGCTCGAGATCGTCTGCGTTGTAAGGTCCAGGATCCTTGTCCTTTGGAGCTACCCACAGGAGTTGAGCGTCCTGAGCGATTCCGTCCCGGTTGCACCGTCCGGCACGCTGTACTATCGATGGCCACGGCGCGACTTCAGTGAGCAACGTCGTCGCAGAGATATCTACTCCGGCTTCGACAACCTGGGTCGAGACCACGATCCGTCCAGGGCCCGAGGGATCAGGAGAAGACAGCGCGAGCTCGGTATGTCTCTGGCGATCGGAGGGTCGAAAGCGGCTGTGTAGTAGCACGACCTCTGCCGGTGTTCCAAGTTTGCGCACCTCACGATAGACCGATTGTGCATCGAGCACCGTGTTTAGAACCCCAAGAGTCAACGTTCCGACATGATGCCGCTCGACGAGCGCACCGGCGATCTGTTCAACTCGGCGTTTGTCGTCGACCTCTAGCTGTGTAACTTGTTTCGTTGCGGCGAGTCGGCTCGAAAGGCTTTCGTCTTTACGGTCCAGCTCTCCTAACCGCACAGTCTGAGCGCTATTTATTGACGGGAAGTCAACTGTTCTCATTGCAGATGGGTCCAGCGTTGCTGACATCCAAGTCGAAGAGCTCGCCAGCACCGTTCCAAACTCGCGCCGGAACGCTTCGAGTTGGAGCGTCGTTGAAAGTGCGGGGCCCATGAGCTGAACCTCATCAAAGACCCAATGAACCCCGTTGTTGAACAGGCCAAAGTCGATAGGCCAGAGATACCTGCTCATAGCAAATCCTCGGTTCAGAGCCCGGCTCAAGAGCATGTCGAGAGTCCCTACGATGACTGCTGGACGTTCTGGGTTGCTTCGCCACTCCATCTGCTTTTTTCCTTGTTCGCTTCGCTCCCTACCTCCCATCAACGTGTGGACGTTAAGCGAATTGGGCTCTAGGTAGCCTGCGGTTTCGAGGTTGCGCACCCAACCGGTGATATTTTCGAAGACCTGTTCGGTTAGAGTACGCATCGGCTCGCATATCACGAGCCATCGCGGGGTGTTTACTCGCACAGTCAAGTCGTCGTGGCAGGACCGACGCCACAGCCATGGAAGGACTACTCCAGCGGTCTTGCCCGCTCCTGTCTCGACGCAGAGCAACTCAGGCAGTCCTCTCTCTGCTATCAGAGCCTGGTACGGATACGGGCGCTTTCCCGGGTGACCTTCACTGCTCGTAGCCGCCTCCACAAAAGACTCAAACGACGCCACACTCGCAACCTTTCTTCATGACGGTAAAACTACTGGAGGGGTGTATCAATCCGACCTGGCGAACCAGATAAAAACTACGCCGCAATGGAGCCTCCAGTTAGTAGTATTTATATGGTAGCCATAGCTCTGAGATCTGTCAACACCTGACGCGCTGTAATGGTAGAATCAACACGTGAACAACCTGACTACACTGCGCGGAAGGGACTCAGAGCTCGCCTCACTCCTCGAGGGGATCGAGTCCGCCCGGAGTGCCAAACCCCAGCTCGTCGTCGTAAGTGGTCCCCGCAGGGTTGGAAAGACCTTCCTCCTCAGGCACCTCCTCGATCGTGCGAAGGACTTCACAACGGTCTACTTCGAGGCGACAGAGGCCGGTGAGCGCGACCAGCTGCGCCGCTTCACCCAGGAGCTCGCGACGGCATTACCCAAGGACTCGCTCTTGCCAGAAACCCCCTTCGTCAGTTGGGAGCACGCTATAAACACCTGTGAGTTCATCGCTCGTTCATCACCGCTAGCCGTCGTTATCGACGAGGCTACCTACCTGATGACGTCGACTCCCGGTTTTACAAGCATCGTACAAGCAGCGTGGGACCGCTTGTCGGTACGTGCGGGAGGCGCCCAGCTTTTCCTCGTCCTCTCGGGATCCGCGGTAGGCCTTATTGAAGACGCGCTCAGCTACAGCGGAGCCCTATACCAGCGTCCGACACGGTCGCTTCGTATGAGTCCGTTCAATGCTGCGGAGGGATTCGCTTTCGTCGGGTCTCCGGATCCAGTTGCCTTTATAGAGGCGTACGCGGCGTGTGGAGGATACCCACTCCACCTAGACGCCTGGGCGTTCGACGAATCTACAGATCAAAACCTTCTGCGGCTCGCTGGTTCACCTGGCGGCCTCCTCTTGGAAGACGCGAACCTCCTGTTAACGAGCCTTCCCGAAGTTCATCGAAGAGTTCTGATCACAGTTGGCCAGGGTCGCGCGAAGCTCAGTGAAATAACCAACGAGCTTAGAACGCGGGTCAACCGTCCTCTTGAGTCGCTGACGAAGTCGCGCCTTCTTACAGCTTCGACCCCACTTGGTGCTCCGATGAAAGCTCGCCCATTTTATCGAGTCACCGATCCCTATCTCCGCTTCTGGATCCGCATACTCAGCAACCATCTCCAGCGCATCGAAGCAGGGCAAGGCGAAAACGTCTTACAGAGCAAGGCAGGTGAGTGGCAGGGCCAGCTGGGCACTGTTTTCGAACAAGCTGCACGTGAACACGCTCTTCGCCTTGTCGCGACAGAGGTCGTAGACCGAGAGGCGGTAGTGGACGAGTGGTGGTCTACAAGTGGAGAGCAGTGCCAAGTCGACGTCTTAGGCATTGCTAACGGTCGCACCGTGCTCCTCGGAGAAGCGCGCTGGACCGCTCAGCCTTTGGCCCGAAGCGCCGTCAACGAGCTCGGGCGATCACTGCGTTATGTGCCAGATCCAATTCCGGACCCGTGGTTGGTTCTGTGGGGTCGCGGGGGCGTCCGCCCCGAGGTGACGGTGGGCAAGATTCTTGGTTACGGGCCTCACGAGATGCTCGCAACGTGAGCGGCTACACGATCGTCGCCCCGCCGTCGTCTGGAAGGATCAGCGCTACTCCGAGGCACTCGAACCTGTCGGCTGACGCGCTCCCGGCTTCGCCTAGATCCACCAGGACCACGCTGTCGAGCCGGTGTTCAATGATCTCTTCAAGGCTCCATCGAAACGCAGTCTTTTCCTGATTAGTTAGGTCGCAGATGAAAACCGAGTACTGCACCGGATAGCCGTAGCTGATCAGAACCTTGTGGACCTGCCGGAGTCGCTTCGGGTCACGGATGTCATAAGCAACGAGGTGTCGACGTCGGGTCGCCATGATAGATCTGGGGCACCTAGCGCGTCGTGAAAGCGCGATAAGACGGCACTTCTCCAAGCAACGTAGCTCCGAGCAGGCGGGTCTGGACTTCGAGGAGTCTTCGATATGACACGGTGTATCCAAATATCGGATGACGAATCTCGGCACGCAGTCTTCTCTCATATGCCGCCAGTACCGCTTTGCGCCCTTCGGCGGTCAACGAAACTCCCCCTGCTCTCACTGTGAACTGCGAACCATGAATCTCCTGGTTGTTGATGAGGTTAACGACGACTGATTCTCCGATCAGTGGCCTGAACTCCTCCGCCAGGTCAAGAGCGAGGGCCGGGCGGCCAAAGCGAGGACGATGGTAGAAGCCGAGGTAGGGATCGAACCCGACGGCGAGCGTCGTTACCGTCAACTCTTTCACGAGAAGAGAGTAGACGTAGGACAGTAGGCAGTTGACGGCGTCCAGTGGTGGTCGCCTATTTCGTGATTCAAAACGAAACGGCCCGCCGGGCAGCCCGAGGTCTGCTCTGATCATCGTAGGGAACGACTCGAAGTAGATACGTGCGGCTGCACCCTCTAACCCGAGCAGCGAGCTGAGCTCTGCTTCTGGAGCCACCGATGCCTCGATCGACGCGAGCGACTCTAGAGCGGACGCGACGTCGCTTCTAGCATTACGCCGCAAGAGCGTTCTGCTGTTATGGATCTTTCCTCTTACTATCTCTGCGGCTATCTCAGGTGATCCCACGTGGGCTCGGGAAACCTGGCGAATTCGGAGTTCGACGTTTTTCGAAGGGAGTCCTTCTGCGATCCCGGCGAACCATCCTCCGTAGCTGAACCAGCATACTGGGATGTCGCGTGCCATCATCTCACGAATCGCCTGCGAGCTGACCTGAGCGTTGCCGTATAGCGAGAGCTGGGAGACGTCAATAGCACGAACCGACGCAAGCTCTGCCCCGTCGTGTTCTACGGTGATGCGACCAGACCTATAGCCAACCCGCGAACCCTGCTCGGTCACATACAACGGCGCTGCGGCAGGGTCGCTCGGCAGCAACCGTCGCACCGGAAGGCCGCTCCTCGCCGATAAGGAGTTGGTCTCGTCGGGGAGGCAGATTCCAACCATCGAGCATCGAGGGCACTTGCGGCTCGCGATGAGCGGAGGAGGAGCGCTACTCGCCATCGCGACGACTCGAAGTTCCTCGACGATCTCGCGAGTACGTGCAATCAGCGTGTCGTCGAAGACTACTTCTACACGTTCCCTTGTTGCAGCAAACGAAAGATAACCCGAGTTACAGATGTAGCCGGCGTCACGTAGTAAGAGGCCAGCTACGCAGAGCTGTACACGCTCGGGTTCCCACGCTCGCTCTGGCAGCGGTGCGGGCTTCCCTCTCTTTACGTCAACTGGATGGACCTCGTCGCGATCACCTTCGACGAGATCGATGCGTGCGACGAGACCGAGATCGGATGACGACAGCATCAGCGAGCGAGCGGCCTTTAAGTCCCCGTCGTCGGGCAACGGTGCGGCGCCTTGCTCCCGGTCTACGACCCGATGTCGATAGCGTCCGTCGACGGTTTCATCGCTATCGACAAACTGCGCGTTCACCCACTCCAGGTAGAACAGACGCGGGCAGTAGGAGAACTCGTTGACCATCCTTGCCGGAACGAGATCCAGCTCGCCACCGTGAGGCGCATCCCCCATAGCCCCCAAGGCTATTGCGTGAATCTAGTCTTGTCGAGCGCCCTCGGCTCGCAGCATGTCTCGAAGGACGAACTTCTGGACCTTTCCAGAAGCGGTCCGCGGGAACTCGTCGGTAGTTCGGACCTCTTCTGGCCACTTCTGGCGAGCGAGGCCGACGTCGCTTAGATGGGTCCGGATCTCTTCGACGCTCGGCGCTCGCTTTCCCTCTTGCATCCGAAAGAACGCACATCCGTGCTCGCCGAGCCTCGGGTCGGGGGCGGCGACGACGGCGACCTCTGCGACCCCTTCGATCTTCGCGAGCGCCTGCTCGACCTCTGCTGCGCTCACGTTCTCGCCACCGCGGATGATGATGTCCTTCACCCTGTCGGTGATCGTGAGAAACCCGTCGGCGTC
>JAJYQJ010000090.1 GCA_021794655.1 Actinomycetes bacterium
CAGTTCCTCCAAGTCGACCCAGCTATCGACCTCACCCAACAGCCCTACAGTTACGCAAACGGGGATCCGGTGAATGGGAGTGATCCGCTGGGGTTGTTCGACCTCGGGAAGTTCTTGGAGGGGCTGGAGTTTGCCTGGGAAGCCCTCAACACTGCAGGGGTTGGGGTGATGGTGATCGCGGCGACCGTGTTTGGGGAAATACCTAGCGCTGGAGTGAGCACGGTGGGATTGTTGGCCGCCGCCGGCATTTTCACAGGTTCCCTAGCGTTGGGCTACGCGTCCTACAATTCTTTTGAGGCAGCGTTCGCATCGAATGCAAAGGCAACCGGAGGATCGCATCGCGCGCGGAAGACATCGCCTGGCTGCGGTGCAACTCATCGGGACCATGTCCACAAACGATAGAAGAACCAAGTTCCTTCTCCGTCTTTCTACATTCGTAATGATCGGCGGGCTACTCCTAACGATCCCGACTGGAATCACGCTCGGGATGCTCCTCTTCTCATCCCCGGAGCACGTGCATCGCCTTGTTGTCATGACGATTACCTCGGGTGGTTGCGCGGTCTTATCCGCGGTTACCGCCAATTACTTTCGCGTTCGCATAATCCAGAAAGCAAGGCGTGAGGATGTACCTGTGAGGCCTCCAAACATTAGTTCACCGACCAGCGGATGACACTACGCAGGAGGGGATCCGGTGAACGGGAGTGACCCGTTGGGGTTGTGCGGCATCAATACGAGTTCGTTTGGCGGGTTCTTCTCAAGCCTCGGATCAGATGTGAACGTAACCTCAATTAGCAATTGCGCTGACGCATGGGTAAGGGTCGGACAGGAGAACTTCAATCGGGGATATAGCGGCATGTCGTCCGCCTGGCAGTCGCTTGATCGAAAGGTAATTATTGGAGGCTCTATCGCCGTGGGGTTACTCACGGGTGGTGACATTGTGGGCTCACTTGCATCTGCAGCCGGCTTTGCTGATCTAGGTGGCGAGGGGTTGGGGGCTCTAATGCTTCAAGTCTCCGCAGGCGAGGTGAGTATCGCCTGGCTTGACCATCTTGCACAGCAAGAGATTAATGCGAGTGCATGTGGCTCAGCTCAAAGAAGCTTCTGGCAGAGCATTTATCAGATGTCAAACTGGGCAAACTTTGTAGCCTGGCCTTCAGGGTTCTCGAAGTAGGCCTATGTTTGCTGGACCATCGTTCAGGTTGATAGTCATAAAGTGGTCGAGTTAAACAAGAAGCGTTTCATCGACGAATGGGAACCAAAATGCGGACATCGGGCCGCAGTGCTTCATTGGCGAAGTCGAGTAATGGCGGTAATACTGTTTCTACTATTTGTTACTTGGATAAGTGAGACCAACACGATTGCTGTCACCTCGAACTCCTGGACTATATTCTTCGTGGATGCTGCACTTGGAATTGCCACGTTGCTAGCTCTCGTCTGTCTGATGTACCTAATAGCTCAGAAGTACAAGGCCGCATCTAGTGAATTGCACATCGAAATAGCTCCCCGGGACTACCCGCCAAGAGATGACAAGAAATATCGAAGTTGGTGCCAAAGATACGAAGTTGAGCCATATGCAGTGTCGCAGGATTGATCTTGGACTTCCCTGGGACTTATGGAACCTCAATGTCTTTGATCGATACGGTCTCCATGAACTTGCCTACGCAAACGGTGATCCGGTGAACGGGAGTGATCCGTTGGGGTTGTGGGGATGGAACCCGATCTCGAACTTGGTGCAGGCGGCAACTGACGTCGGTCATTTCGTCGCAAAACACAAAGTGGCTTTCGAGGTTGGAGGCGGTATAGCCCTCGGCGTGTTGGCCGCTGCAACAGGAGTTGGGGCGATTATCGAGGGAGCCACTGCAATGGGCATGTTGTTAAGCGTGACTTCAGCGGCAGCAGGTGTTGGGGCTACATATCTGGACAAGGGTCCATGTCTGTCGGGTAATCAGATCGCCTGTGTGGGATTCGGTCTAGGGCTAACTTCCGTGGCGGCTGGATTCTTTAGCTTGCTAGGGGCAGGGTTGGCGTGGGGTGGGATCATTGCTGAAGAGTCTTTGATGGCAGCGATACTCGGTGGTGCAGGTGCGTTTGCCTGGAATGTAGGTTTGGGTGCCACTGTCCTTGACTCAATCGACGCGTACGTCTGTGGCGCGTAGATAACCCAGCTGACCAATATGTCGTGGCGTGATGAGGATTTCCATGGTCACTATCTCCTCCCGTTAGAACGCTCTGTCGTAGCGTGGTATCTCGAAAGACAAAGGACGCATCGCACTACCCTGATTACGCGCGGGGAGCGGAACTACGGGCCCGAGGGGATGGTGCTGTTTAACGCGATGGTCTTCTGGGCGCTAGTAGCAGTCGCAATTTTGATTCCTGGTTTGATCTTGCTTCTCATAAACACCTTCGCGAGTTTTGTTTTGAAAGAGTCACCCGGGCCGTTCACGACTTTTGGAGGGCCTACTGGTTCTTTGATTGGTCTCTTTGGTTGTGCAATATCTGCGCCTGGCATGATTATTCGTGCTATTAGTGGTTCACGGGCAGGAAAGCGTTTTCGAGCCGGTAGGCCGTTTGAGAAGAGGCCCGGATATCCGTTCTCAAACCCGTGGTCGTGATCGTCGTGACGACAGAGAATGTCTGAAACACTTCACGCGGAGAACCTCAACTGGTACTCTGCATCCATGCAGGTTGGATGGGGAGCTCAAGGAGATGGCTGCGTATTCTGCCTGTAGGTCGTTTCTCTTGGATCCCGCAGCTCTACCTGTCTCTTGGTTGAGACGAGACGGCTCTTGGAGGAATTCCAAACCTGGGAACCCTAGAGCCCTTAACCGGGGTGTCGTGCTCTGGTTCGAACTGTGTAGCAACAGGGGGAACGACTAGCTCAACTGGAGCGATACTTTCGAATACAACTTCAGGCTTTGGCTCGTGGAACACAGACGTTCTTCCTGAATCTGTCGGTCCGTTGTCTGGCGCGAGTTGTCCAACGACGACCGAGTGCAGTGTGGTTGGAGAGACGAGCACTGGTGTTAGGTGTCCGGTCAAAGGGGGGAACTTCACTACTAACCGACGATCACAAGCTGGCAAACTCCCCGACTCTGCCTGTTCGAGTGCTCCAACTCCCGATCGGTCAATAATGCGCCCATTCCACACGGTGTCTCCTTGGTGCATCACTAGGCATGCTGACGAAGGTCGCAGAAGTTGGGAAGTTGGATATGCGACAACCGCCGCCGGTTAGAGAAGGTTGCGGAGGTCGTCTGGGGTTATGTCCACAAGCTTGAGGATGCTCCGCAAGGTTCCCTTCGCAATGTCTTGCCCGGGGTGTACCGGCACCACCACCGCACGGCCGTCAGGGTGCCGCAACACGTGATGGCTTCCGCTGACCCTGGCTAACGTGAAGCCAGCTCGCTCAAGCGCCTTGACCACCTTGGCGCCAGAGACTGCCGGGAGTCCTGCCACTAAGCGACGTCGAGTGTCACCGTGAGTTCGGGAGGTGCCCCGACCTCGGCGATCAACGCTGCAAGCGCCTCACGCAGGTCAGCTATCGCTGCCTCCTGGGTCTCACCGTCACCGACGGCCCCCACGCCGACGCGTAGCTGGGCCGACGCGCACCACAACCCATCTTCGTCTTGCTCGATGGTGTAGGGGACGTGGACAACACGGCTCACGGCGTTGATTCTCCCACCGAGCCGCCAAGAATACAAATACACAAAAGGGCTATCTGGATGACGAAACTAGCTTGTAGGCATGCCGCTGAGCTCACCCAAGGCCGGAGTGACCACGCTCACGTAACTCTCCCCAGACCTGCTAAAAGACCCAGGACTTCGTGTGTTGTCGTTGGACCTGAACAACGGCTTTCTTGCCCCGGCGGTCCTGGATCGCTCGGGGAACCCAATCGAGCGTTTGGCTCACATCCCACTTCTCACAGAGGACCTGTCGGCGAGCACCCGTGACGGGCGCCTCCGCCAAGCGATGACTGACGCACTCGACTTGGCCGTCCAGTACGGATGCAGGCTCGTAGTCGTTGAGAACCTCGGGTTCTCAGAGATGCGAGCCACAGAACGTGAGCAGTTTGGAAGCCGTAAGTGGTTCAAGAAGGTGGTCTGTGGCATACTAACAGGACAGGTACGTGACCGCCTCGTAGCTATGGCGTCCAGGCGGGGCATAGCCGTTGTAAGTGTTCCAGCTGCCTACTCATCGATCTGGGGCAAGGCCTACTGGCAAGAGCCCCAATCTTCTAAGCATCACAAGGTCTCAGGACATAGCGCAGCAGCGCTGGTCCTTGGGAGGCGAGCACTCGGGCACTCAGCCCGGTGCCGCTCACAGGAAACACCAGATGTAACCGCACCCGACCAGAGGATCGAAGCGGCAGACGTGTTGGAGGACACGATCAGTTCTGCTGCTGCGGTGAGCTATCACGTGAGCAGGTCGGGATCTCCGAGTAATCGCTACCATCACGCAACCGGCGGACCACAAAGGCACAAGGGCAACCCCACCAGGGGAAGCAAGACCCAAACTGGCGATGTGGAACTGCTGGAAGCGATCCCGGCGAAGACCGTTTGTACCGGCCCATCACGTGGATCAGGGCAGACTGATAAACGCTGACGAATGAGGAACGGTCGAGCCCCACCGGCCAGATCTCGCCCTGCGGACCCTCGCTTGTTGCGCTCTGGCCACTCCTCCCGTGCAGTGGTGTCCGTCGGTCTGCCGGTAATTTACGGGTTGTTCAGTGCCGTCCGAAGCTGAAATCAGGGAGAATACCGATCGCTTACAACACATAATCTTGTAACTCATGCTAATGGTATACTCATACTATGAGCAAACGTCTGCAGGTGATCTTGCAGGACGAGGATGCGGACGAGCTGAGCGAGGCTGCACGGGCAGACGGTGTCACAGTCTCGGAATGGGTTCGACAGATGATCCGGAGGGCCCGAAGCGAGAAGCCTGCCGTTGACACGGCTCGCAAGCTGGCTGCCGTACGTGCCGCTGCGAGACACTCTTTTCCGACCGCCGACATCGACGAAATGCTCGCCGAGATCGAACGTGGATATTCCAGCAATTGATCTTCGTCGATTCCAACGTCCCGATGTACCTTGTCGGCAAAGCTCACCGCCACAAGGCCGATGCCCTGCGGATCCTGGATGGACTGATCGTCGGCGAGCAACGGCTGGTGAGTGATGCCGAGGTCCTTCAAAAGATCCTCCATCGCTACAGCGCGATCTCCCGCCTGGATGCCATCCAACCGGTATTCGACGCTTTGACTAGCCTCGTTGATGAAGTGTTCCCGATCGCCCAGTCCGATGTGGAGTCGGCCAAGACCATAGTTCTGGGTTCCTACGGGCTCTCAGCGCGAGATGCAGTTCACGTGGCGGTAATGAGATCACACGGGATCACGAGGATCATGAGCTTCGATACGGCGTTCGATCGGTTCCCGGGACTCGAAAGGATCGGCTGACCCGCTTGTCTCTTGCACGAGCGCTGTAACGCTCCTGTCAACGGCCAACCGGTGTGGCCGGCGCCGCGGACGAGGCATCCTGCCGTGGTCAAGCCACGAAGCGAGCTACCGCTCGTAGTGCCTTCAATAGGCTGGACGAAGGCCGGCGAGCATCGGGAAATGACGAACGTTCGTGGTCATGAGGTCAGCATCGAGGAGGAGCGTAGTCGCGGCGATCAGATAGTCCGCGTCGTCGATTTCACTGTAGGCACGTCGGTGCGTCTGGGCAAGCTCGCCGGCGGCCCGCGAGATATTTTCGCTGACCGGGACCCAAGCGAGGACCGAAAAGAACTGCTCCAAAGCATCGACCGCTGGCTGGGCGCCACGCAGATGATCGATGGCAACGCTCGTGTCGAGCAACTTCATTTAAGACCTCGGCGGTTTAGGCGTTCGTTCAGGTCCCCACGTAGCGCGTCCACATAGGCCGCGCCCGTCATCCGCCTCCCGCTGAATGTCCCAGCGCTCGCCTCGAGGGCTAGGAGGCGCTCGGCCTTGGTCTTCTCGCCGAAGGTGTTTCGTACGGCGCGTCGGACCAGCTCCGAGCGCGATGCCCCAGTCGTCCGGGCCACGCGGTCGAGTAGTTCCAGCTCGTCATCGCCAAGATAGATCTGAGTACGACCCGTTTCACCATGCTACACCATATGGTGCCCCCTTCAGTGAGGTTCCCGCCAAGGACTGAGGGCCGGTCGCCGGCAGGCCGCCGCTCGGTAGTCACGGTCGGGACTGTCGTTTCTCGCTCCGGAGGTGAGGTTCGACATCATAGCTTTGTCATGGACACCGCGACCGGTAACGACCAAGGTTCACTCCCAAACTCTCCAACGACAAGTGGCCCAAACGTTGGAGGAACACTCCCTTACACCTTCGATGTGTCAGGCGAGTTCCCTGGCCGACCGACCTAGCGGGGAGAGCGCCCATGAGCGCTACGATGGGTTCGCTGTTGCGCCGACCGGCTGAAATGGTGGGGCTATGCTTGGCTCGGAGTATATATGGCGACACGAGATATCAGTAAGCGTCACCCAGTAGACGGTCGACACGACGGCCCACAAGATGGCCGACACGACGGCCCAGTACAGAAGTTGGTACAAGCGCGTGCGGAATTGGACTCTCCACAAGGGAACTGCCAAACTTCAACGCCGGGACGTCCACTTTCCAAAGAAGAGATAGAGGCGTTCGGTTATAAGCGGTTTGGTAACAGTGAGATATCGCGTTTGGACTTCGGGGCGCGCCTGTTGGACTTGGCGGAAGACGACTCGCTGAGAGTGCTCGAGAGGGTGCGGTTTCTCGCGATCTTCTCGGACATGCTCGATGAGTTTTTCCAGGTACGTGTCGCGGGGCTCGAAGACAGGGTGCTCGCGGGTGTGAGTACGCGTTCTGTGGACGGCCTTCGCCCTTCGGAGCAGCTCCGGGTTGTTAGGTCCCGTGTGGAAGAGTTGATCGAGAGGCAAGATCGCATCTTCTTAGAGGAGGTCGTGCCGGCGTTGGCGGAGGCGGGCGTACGTTTGTCTGACTGGTCGTCGTTGGACGACGACGATCGCAAGTACCTAGTCGGAGTGTTCGAGCACGAGGTATTTCCGGTGTTGACGCCGTTAGCGGTAGATCCGGGCCACCCGTTCCCCTACATATCGAATCTGTCGATGAACCTCGTTGTAGAAGTTGGTGATCCGGTGACGAATGAGACGAGGTTCGCTCGTGTGAAGATTCCACCTGCGCTGCCGAGGTTTGTGGTGATGCCGGACGGGGAGCGGTTCGTCCCGTTGGAACAAGTGATCGCTGCCCACTTGGAGACACTCTTCCCGGGTATGACGATAGGTGACCATGAGGTTTTCCGTGTGACGCGAAACGCCGACCTCGCGGTTGAAGAGGAAGAGGCCGACGACCTATTGGTCGCGGTCGAGATGGAGTTGCGGCGGAGAAGGTTTGGTAGGGCGGTGAGACTTGAGATCGCCTCCGGGACGAGCTCGGCGGTTCGAGAACTGCTCGTTGCGGAGTTGGAGATATCCCCGGACGGCGTATATACCCATGTTGCACCGGTGAACTTGGGCGGCCTCTGGTCGGTATACGCACTGAATCGTCAGGACTTGCACGAAGAGACGTGGACTCCGATGACGCCTCCGTACTTGGCGACGGCGGGCAACGAGCCGATGGACCTGTTTTCGGTGTTGAGGGAGCGAGATGTGCTGGTTCACCATCCCTACGACTCGTTTTCGACGTCGGTAGAAGCGTTCGTCGCACAGGCGGCGGACGATCGGGACGTATTGGCGATAAAGCAGACTCTCTACAGAACTTCGGGTGACAGTCCAATCGTCGCTTCGCTGATTCGGGCAGCTGAGAGTGGTAAGCAGGTGGCGGCACTCGTTGAACTCAAGGCTCGATTCGACGAACAGGCGAATATCGGATGGGCGAGGGCTCTCGAAGAAGCGGGCGTGCATGTCGTATACGGACTCGTCGGGCTGAAAACCCACTCGAAGACGTCCCTTGTCCTGCGTCACGAAGAGAGTGGAATTCGTCGCTACTGCCATATCGGAACGGGTAACTACAACTCAAAGACGGCTCGGCTCTATGAAGACATAGGTCTACTTACTTCAGATCCAGACATAGGTGCAGATGTCGGAGATCTTTTCAATTACTTGACTGGATTTAGTAGGCATCGTGGCTATCGAGAGATTCTGGTGTCACCGGTGACTTTGAGAGAGCGACTTGCGGCGCTGATCGAAGAACAGACGGAGGCGGGCGAGCGAGGGCAGATCACGTTGAAGCTGAACGGTTTGACCGATCCAGAGATGATCGATCTCCTATATCGTGCGTCGTCTGCCGGGGTGAAGGTTGATCTCGCGGTGAGGGGGCTGTGTCGGCTACGGCCCGGGATCGCGGGTCTATCGGAGAACATCCATGTGCGATCGATCGTCGGACAGTTTCTGGAGCACTCTCGTATCTACTGCTTCGGTGCGCGCCGAAAAGACGACGACGACCGAGAGGATGGGATCGGGACGGCGACGGGCACACAGGAGGGCGATACCGCCGAGAGGGTGCAGTCGGTCCAAATTCTAATAGGCTCGGCTGATCTGAGGGAGAGGAACCTCGACCGCCGAATTGAGGTACTCGTACCGGTGAAGATGCGTTCCCTTCGAGAGAGGTTGCTCGAGGTCCTGGATCTAGTGTTTGCAGACGACACCCACACCTGGGTTCTCGACGGGGAGAGCAGGTGGTCGAGGGTTGAGCCGAGACGCGGGATTGACCTTCAAGCAGCGTTGATGGACCTCGCACTGTCGAGGGCTCGCCAAAGACGAGAACCCGAGGTGAGATCGCCCAGTGGCGGGCCGGGTCAGGCGCCACAGCCCCAGGGCTAGGATTGCCGAACGGCGCAAAGCGCTGAGCGATGAGCGCTGAGCGCAGAGCGCAGAGAGGGGATGCGAGGATCCGAGTGACGTCGCCGGCACAGTATCTGTTGCTAATGCTCGAGGTTGTGTCTAGATTGCACACAATTAGCCTTTAGCCATTTAGACATTGTGAAACAATACATATCGTTTGTTTTCGATGCGCTACGCTTTGGCGATGCCTAGAGGCAGACAGAACGCGACAGGTGAGAGGACGACGTTGGTACTCGACTTGGACGAGTTGGAGCGGGCTAGAGAGGTTCTCGGAACGCGGACGACTCGGGAAACAGTGAATGAAGCGCTTCACGAGGTGAACAGGCAAGCGGCGCTCCGCCGTGCCGCTGCGGTGGTACGGCGGGGGGATCTCGACGTCGTCGAACCTGAGGACTTGGTCGCGCTCCGCCGTGACCGCAGCAATTAGTCTGCATGGGAGCCGTGTAGCCACCTCGAACGATCGTGCAGGTGCAAGGAGAGATAGCACGCGCCGCCGGCGGGAATTGGAAGCCAGAAGTTGACGAGCCTCCAGGAGAGAACTCCGAGAATTGCGATTTGATGGGGAACTCCGAATCCGACGAGGGTCGCGGTGAGTGTCGCTTCGACTACTCCCAATCCGCCGGGGGTAATCGGGATCACCGCGAGGATGTTCGCCAGACCGTACGCGACGAGTAGATCGATCGGAGAGACGGCGCGCCCGTAGGCAAACAAGAACACCCATAAGGACGCGGCGTCGAGTAGCCAGTTCGCGGCTGCCCAAAGTAGCGCACGCAAGAGCAACGCTCGATCGTTCAAGAGCACCTGTATCCGATCTGCGATCCGTTGGACGGCTGAATGAACTGTGTCGGGATTGACGAGTGGAAGATGGCTCGCGATCTTGTAGATCCTCTCCGCTGCTTGATGCTTGCCTCGGGTGAGAAGTAAGACGACGCCGCCGAACGTCGCCAAGAGGAGGACCCCGACGACGGCTGCGAGTCCGTAGAGCGGGTTATACCCTGAAAGGGGTATCGATACGATGAGGGCGATCCAAAAGAGAGCGTTGAGTACGAGGGCGGAGCCTGCGCCCTGTGTTGCGAGTGCGAACGCGGCGGTGGTGTTTGAAACTCCGGACTCACCGAGCAACCTGTATGCGACGGCGGTTCCTGGAGCGGTGCCACCGGGGAGTACGTGGCTCACGGCCAAGCTCGACATGTTTATCCTAAGGAGGCGCCCTCTTGGAGGGGAGCCCGGAGAGAGGACCGAGTGGGTGAGCTCGGCGTAGGATATCAACGCCATTATCTCGAGACCTGTGGCGAGAACGAGCCACAGCACGTTTACGCGGGAGAGTAGAGTAAGTGACCTACGCGCTACCGCGAGTTCGGGCAGGATTACGTACTCGAAGACGAAGAGGAGTACCACGAGCATTATCGTCCACTTCACTTGAGGTGGCATCCATCGGCGTTTCACCGACCGGTTCGCGAACGCTCGGGACCTTTCTGCGGGTTCATTAGATGTGGGTGCATCTTCTGGGTTAGCGGAGTTCATGTCGTGCCCAACGTTCCAAGGCCGTTGAAAGGCGAGTAGCGCGAGCGGGTGGGTGGAGATAGCCAATCGCGGTGGACGTCTACGTACGATGTAGGGCTCGTTGCCACGGAGGATACTCTACAGCGAGTTCGGTATCGATCTTGGTATCTCCGATTTGGCGTCGAGGTTCGCTGAAGGCGGGATGCGAGTTGTCGTATCGGTAGATCGACTTAAAGAGATCCGAGACGTGCAATACTTGAAACGATGCTTGGACCACCTGAGTCCTCAGATGAGGAGAGTAACGGCGATGAGTCGATCGGTGCTGGTCCTGAGCCGATAGATCGAGCGGAGTATCCAAGTGGATCTCCGTGGAGGGCGAGGATCTGGGAGAAAGCCGATAGGCGCCAGGTGCCACTTGCGACGATCGTTGTGGCGGTGGTTGTAACCGTCGTCGTTCTAGACGTAAACGCGTTACTCATCTTGTTGCTCTGGGTGCTGAGGACGACGATCCTCTATGTGGTGATGGGTGGATTCGTAGCGCTGCTCCTATCGCCGTTAGTTAGATTTGTCGAAAGAAGTGGGATCTCGAGAGGTCTTGCGTCAACGGTCGTGTTCGTCGTTGCGATCGTTGCGTTCGGCGGGATTGTGTATCTCTTCACGGCTCCGTTGGTTACGGGGCTCCACCACCTCGCCCAACAACTCCCCACACTTATTCGCGAGTCGGAACATGGGCGTGGTCGTATCGGGCACTTGCTGGTGACGTTTCATCTTCAACGTTGGGCCTCACAGAACATCCCGAAACTCTCGAAGGACATAACTAACAGCCTGAAGCCGGCCCAAGCTCTATCGGTTGGCGCAGCGGCAGCGTCAACGCTGGTATCACTTGGCACTATCGCGATTCTCGCACTCTTCATTCTCTTCGAGGCGCCTCGTATATGGAAAGGTGTCCTAGGAGTACTTAGCCCGCAACGAGCTTCGAGGCTTAACCACGTCTACCACGAGGTAGCCAGATCTGTCGGCGGGTACATGCTTGGAAACGCGGTGACGTCGATCGTTGCCGGCGTTATCGTCTATATAACGTTGACGATCCTTGGGGTACCGTTTGCGGGCCTGCTCGCGGTGTGGGTAGCGCTCGTGGACCTCCTCCCGCTCGTGGGTGGCCTCCTTGCGGGAGTCCCAGTCGTCATCATCGCCCTTATCCACTCGACTCCGGCCGGGATAGTCATGTTGGTTGTCTTCATTATCTACCAACAAGTGGAGAACCACCTTTTGAACCCGCTCGTCATGAGCAAGACGGTTCGTATGAACCCACTGTGGACGCTGCTCGCGGTCTTGGTCGGCGCCACCCTGGGTGATCGAATCGGAGCAGGGTTGGGTGCGTTCATAGGCGCGTTGATAGGCATTCCAACCGGCGGTGCAATCCAAGTAGTCCTAAAAGAGATCCGAAGGGGCGGCCGAGTTGACCAAAACGGCGAGCACAAGCCCCCGGCTTAGCCATGGGGTCGAGCTAGCCTAGGCGCACCAAGTCCACGTGAATGATACACCCCCTCTCTATAGTGGAAGCAATGTCGAAACCGGCCTACCGATCAAATAGGAACGTGGTCTATTCGGCTAAGTACCACCTCGTGTGGTGTCTAAGGGTCCGCGCGATTACTA
>JAJYQJ010000143.1 GCA_021794655.1 Actinomycetes bacterium
GACTCCAAGGTGCTATTGCTGACTTGATCACAGAAGTTGGTCTCGCCGCGTGAAACTTGACTCATTTGTGCCAGCTTCGCTGGCTAAAGCTTCCTAGTCTCGACTCTGGCTTTTCTCCCTTTCCTCGCCCCGGTCGAGTCGAGTTCTGACCCGTCCGTGTCGACCGGCCTGGACTCTAACTCAGCGCTCGAGCCGATCGATCAACGCCGCAACCACAACGTCTTTCTGCGTGATCCCGCCCTTTGAATGCGTAACGAGACGTAGGGTGACCTTCGACCAACTCACTTCGATGTCGGGATGGTGATTCTCGTTCTCCGCGATCTCTGCGACCTTGTTGAAGAACTCGACCGCGCTCGCAAAGTCGGCGAACTTCGACACCTTGACGAGACAGCCGTCTTCCAACTTCCAAGCGAGGCCGTCACGTTCGATCGCAAGCCGCACCTCGTTCGCACTTAGCACGCCTTCTAACCCGGTCACCTCGACGTCACGACCGCACGAGAAAGGAGCGCGCGAGAAAGGAGCGCTCAGGAAAGGACCATGAACGAGCGATCTCAGTTTCGGCCATCGCTTTATCGAACCGACTACGGATGGGTCATCTCCTCGGGGCGTACCGCTCGGTCGAACTCCTCCCCCGTCATGAATCCGAGCTCCATCGCCGCCTCGCGGAGCGTGCAGTTCTCCTTGTGCGCCTTCTTCGCCACTTCGGCAGCTCTGTCGTAACCGATAACTGGATTGAGCGCGGTAACCAACATCAACGAGTTGTTGAGGTGCTTGTCAATCTGGTCGAGATTCGCCCTCAATCCGTCAACGCAGAACTCCTTGAACGTACGAGCCGCATCTGAAAGCAGAGTAACCGAGTGCAAGAAGTTGTGAATAATGACCGGCTTGCACACGTTCAACTCCAAGTTCCCTCGCGACCCGGCTATGGAAATCGCCGCGTCGTTACCCAACACCTGGATGCACACCATGATCATCGCTTCGCACTGGGTAGGGTTAACCTTTCCCGGCATTATCGACGACCCGGGCTCGTTCTCGGGCAACAAGAGCTCGCCGATCCCACACCTCGGACCCGACCCGAGCCATCTGAGGTCGTCGGCGATCTTCATCAACGAACACGCGAGCGTCTTGACGGCGCCGCTCGCGAATACGATCCCGTCATGGGCCGCTAGTGCCGCGAACTTGTTCGGCGCACTCACGAATTCGAGTCCCGTGATATCCGATACCGCCTTCGCGACCCGGACCCCGAACTCCTCGTGAGCGTTCAATCCCGTACCGACCGCCGTTCCCCCAATCGCGAGCTCACGCAGCCCATCGAGGCTCTCTTCGATTCGCGATATGTCGGCGTCGAGCTGTGCAACATATCCGGAGATCTCTTGTCCAAGTGTGAGAGGGACCGCGTCCATCAGGTGGGTCCTGCCGATCTTCGTCACCGACATGAACTCCTCTGACTTGCTCCGGAACGAGTCGCGAAGAGCGTTGAGGGCGGGAAGCAGCTTATGACTTATCTCTTCGACCGCCGCGATGTGCATCGCGGTTGGAAACGTGTCGTTGGAAGACTGCGACATGTTGACGTCGTCGTTCGGATGTACCATCGACTTCGAACCCATCTCACCGCCCGCGAGTTCCGTCGCGCGGTTCGCAATCACTTCGTTCGCGTTCATGTTCGTCTGCGTCCCGCTACCCGTCTGCCAGATCCGAAGCGGGAAGTGATCGTTCAGCTTCCCCGCGGCAACTTCCTGGGATGCCTTTCGAATCAGCTCGCCTTTCGTCGGATCGAGTTTCCCGAGGTCCGTATTCACCTCCGCGGACGCATCCTTTAAGACTCCAAATGCACGAACGATCGAGGCCGGCATCACATCCTTGCCGATGCTGAAATGTTGAAGCGACCTCGCCGTCTGCGCCCCCCAATACCGATCTGACGGTACTTCGATCTCCCCCATGCTGTCCCTCTCGATGCGGGTGTTGCTCATCTAATCTCCTCTCACCGCCGGATCAACTCGCCGGATCCCGTCTCTCGTCCCACAACGCTCTGCCTGCTTCAAGAATCCAAAGCGCGCCTTGAACGTCTTCAGCCCTCGGTCCACCGCCCACGCCCGGCACCTCTAGTATCAACGGCAACTCCCGGATCTTCGGATGGGCGATGAACGCTCCGAGGCCTTCTGCACCAATCGTCCCAGATCCGAGGTTTTCGTGCCGGTCTCGGTTGGCCCCAAACGGCACCTTGGAGTCGTTCAAGTGTACGCAGCCAAGCTTCGATAGGCCAACTACTTCCTCAAAGTGCCCTACAACGTCACTCGCCTCCTCTGGGCTCGAGAACCTCACACCCGAAGCCCACAGGTGCTGGGTGTCAACGCATACGCCGATAGAGTCACCAGCGCCGGCCGCCTCTATGATCGTCGCCAACTCCTCGAAGCTTCGTCCAACGGTCCCCCCTGCCCCCGCCGCGTTCTCGAGAAGTATCGGGCATCGCACTTCATTATCTCCTTCAACTGCCCGATCACCCGCGATGTCGATCGCTTCGAGAAGTGAGTCGACTATCTGGGGGACGCAGCTCTCAAGTCCGGCGCCTTTATGACTCCCAATGTGAAGGACCAGCCCACGAGCCCCAATTCCCGTTGCGACCTCTAAGTTCGCGAGCAAACACGCCTTCGACTTCGCCAGCAGATCCGAGTCCGACGACGCCAGGTTGATCAAGTAGGTCGCATGACAGAAGGTGGAGTCAATCGTTGGATGAGCGACTTGGGCTTCCCTGTAGTTTCTCAACACCTCCGCCGAGTACTGAGCTGGCTTCCAAGCCCTAGGTGACTGGGTGAAGACCTGTATAGTTCGCGCCCCCACCTCCTCTCCTCGCGCGAGTGCGCCGACGAGATCACCACCAGCTCTAACGTGAGCACCAACGAGCATCAGACAAATCTAGTACGCCTCGTGACGCAAAGATCGCGTGAGGAGTATCTCGCATCGCCCGATCTCGGTGAGCGACCAACAACGCCACAACCCGCCATTGAGCACTTCCGCGCTAATATGATCTCTTAAGACCAAAGACTAAAGCTAGGAGGATGTCGTGGCCGACAAACTTAGTGGTAAAGCACGAGCTCTTCTCGAGCGTCCCGTCATCGCCAATTTGGCGACCCTACTTCCAGACGGTTCACCACAGCTCACTCCGCTCTGGATAGACGTCGACGGTGACGACCTGCTGATAAACACCGCGAAAGGAAGAGCGAAGGCCCGCAATATAGAGAGAGACAAGCGCGTCGCGGTCTCCGTCGTCGACCCTAACGACCCCTACAACACGGTCGTCGTCCGCGGCTCAGTCGTCGACATAACGACCGAAGGAGCCGACGCACACATCGACAGCCTCGCCAAGAAGTACCTCGGTGTCGACAAGTACCCGATGCGCCAACCAGGAGAAGTGCGCATCAAAGCACGAATCAGAACCGACAAGATAACGATGCAAAGCCAGGACTGAGCCTAGCGTTTAGATTTTGGCTTCGTGCTTCCCCGCGTTGGAACACCACTGC
Organism: Actinomycetes bacterium; assembly: GCA_021794655.1. Classification (GTDB taxonomy): domain Bacteria; phylum Actinomycetota; class Acidimicrobiia; order Acidimicrobiales; family RAAP-2; genus JAJYQJ01. The sequence goes on from JAJYQJ010000143.1 coordinate 3,519, forward strand.
TCGACGAAGTTCCAGATTGCGACGACGGCACGGGTGACGACGAGGGCGAGACACCGTTAAGGGTACTGTTGCGCACCGACATCGTGAAGAAGTCTCGATTCGTCGGACCGAAGTATCTCGTCACAGGGCGTACCATGTCGCTCAGTAGCGGCGCACCGTTCGCAGGAGACGCCAGCTGACCGGCCGCCGGAGCGAACGTGAAGTAGTTGACCCAGTCGGTATTGATGTCCAACTCCATCGCACGCACGCAGCCCGCCCGTACGAGCAGGTTCGCGAGGCTCGTTATGTTCAAGCCCGGTCCTCCGACGTAGACGAGCGCTCCGTTCGCGGTCACGCCGATCCCAGATCGCCATACGTAAACCTGGCCGCCGAGGGTCGCCCCCCACTGGGTGGTGTCGTTCGCGTTCAGCCCGGGGACCGGAGCACCGTTATTCACCAAGAGGCTCAAGTTCTGGCGTACCGCAACTACGTTCGGGGTCATCGTCACGTTCGTCCCCCACGCGCCAACCGTCGCCGTGCCGTTCGAGTAGATCACCAGCGATGCCCCACCGGGTCGAAGCGGTATAGAGGTCTGGCCGTTCAAGTAGAATCCGCCGTACGCGTCGCTCATCAAGAATCCCGCGTTGAACGCCGCCGTGAGCGTCTTGGCCGCGTTCGAAGATATCGGCGCCACCGGCCTCAACGGCGGACCGACGCCTGGCACCTGTGCACCGGCGTATAGCCGCATACGCAGCAACATCGGATCCATCCACACGACACCGGTAACCAGGCTCGTGTGGATCGCGTCCGGCCTCAAAAACGCCTCGTAGAGCGCGGGCACCCCGTCAACGAGTCGGCCGGCCGGGTGCCACTGTCCCTCCCCTGGAAGCGGAGGGCTCGCAATTGGCACGATTGGAGCGGGCGCCGGCAGGTGCGGTGGGCCCGACGCGACGGTTGGAACAGGCTTCTTCGTCGGCGCCGGTATTGCACCCTTCGGAGGCCTTCCGCCCGTCGGCGGCGGGTTAAGGGAGTACCACACGTTCTCCGCCCACCTCGTGAAGCTGCCACCGCCGTGGCTACTCACCCATTCCACAAATTGAATCTGCAGCGGCAGCGTATTTGCACTCGCGAGCGAGTTGCCCAACGACCACCAGATCGGCGTCATCGCCAGCAGCACCGCTAGCGTTCCCGTCGAAAACGGATGGCGACCAAACCAGGTTCTCCGCCGCCGCCTCACTTCCTTCCTGGACCGGCGTTTGCCCCGTCGCGCCGAGCGGCGTTCGGCCGCCGCAGTCCGATGACGCATCCAAAAAGTGTTCCTTCGGTGGCGTCCTCGGGTTCTTTGGGGTTCCCGGCTGCCGTTTGGGTCACGAACGGACCCTGGACTACCTGGACCCGAAGAACTCACTCTCCTCGAACGTTTCGATCCATTGCCCGCGCCATCTAACTCGACGCGCTCTGGGTTGTCTGTTATCGAAGTCAATCGGCTCTCTCGGTTAGTAGACGTCTCGATACGGCGGTGCTTCCGTCTCCACCAGCACTGCTCATAATCAAGGTAGTGCCAGCTACCTTACCAGCCGTCACCTTAACAATTGATGACGGTAACTACGCTGGAAGAACTCCTGGTGCACCGTTTCTTTCGTTCGTCAACTCGCACCCGAGTTAACGAATCGCTCGTTTGGTTGTCCGATTCGTCATCGGACAACCAACACAACTCTATCCCCGAAGTTCGAAGATGTTCGCGCGCGCGTTCAGCGTTTCCCAAGAAACTTTCGATGCAAGCCGCCTCCGTCGGTCCACCACTCGATCGATCGGTCCACCAGTCGTATTCGAAGAACTCGGCCGCGCTCTCACAGTCGTTACATCTCAACATTTCTAATAGCTACGAGAGTTCCAACAGCTCCAACCACCCAAGACGTCACGCGGGCGGGAAGCTCCCCTGCTGCCATCCAATCGACGTCGAACTCACCGCCGTCGCGGTCGGCTCCGTCGCAATCGCGGGCGCCTGGCAGCCGTGTTGCCCGGACTGCGCTCCATACCAAACTCCACCGGGTCCATCCCAGATGAGCCAACACGTCCCAGTCGTCGAAAAGACCGCAAGCGTGAAGCTGCCCGGATTTCCTGATCCACCGGCCCCGCCCGGCAGTACCGCCCCGCCCGGCAGTACCGCCCCACCCGGCAGTACCGCCCCACCCGGCAGCCCGCCAGGCGATCCACCTGTCGCGCCTCCTACACCCGGACTCGTCGCGACGCTGATCACGTTCGGCACCGTCGACGCGCCCGACGTGAACTGAAGACTCGGTTCAGCGTTCTGGAGCACACTCGCGCTCAACGATCCATACGAACCACCCGCCGCGCTCACCGCCGACACCGCCGCGCTAAGAGCCGACGACAGATTCGTCTTCGCCTGAACGTCGCTCGCTACTCCGACTCCAGGCGCTCCTTGGAGACCCGAACTTCCTTTTCCCCCGCCGCCAGTCAGCAGTATCCCCGCCGCTATCGCACTCAGCGCCGCCACGATCGCTAGGCCGATAACCAACGTAACCATGCTCATCTGGCCGGTTTCTTCGATCTTCGTGGAACGTTTCATCACCAAATCCCCCACGTCTCTCCCAGATGCCCCAACTTTGCCACCAGAACTAACCGCTCAACATGCTACTAGTTCCGCACCTCGTTGCGATACTCTTATAAGTCGTCGTGGACCTACTCCTCAACTCGGGAATTGAATTTTCAACCGCTACACTCCGACCTGTCGGTGCGTCCACACCCGCAACCTGCCCGTTCGACGCCACCGCGCTCATCGACATCGCCAAACACTCTCGATTCAGGAACGTTTGGATATCTGGAACCGACCCGTCGCGACCGCGCGAATCTCGACCCCAGACGGCCGAACCGCCCACGTCGCGTGCCGCACCGACCCCTCATCGCGATGACCCCAAAGCCCGGCACGACGACCCAGGTAGCACTAGCTACGACCCAGCCGTGATCGCCGGGAGCCTCGCCCGCGTCGATCCAACGATGGACTTAGGGATAGTCGGCCAACTCGGCGAGCCTCCCCGCTCCGACTACTCCGGCAACTCCCGCGAGTCCGGTGGAATTCGTCATCCCGGACTCTACGCACGCGACATCAGCACGCTAAGTCTGCTCACTCCGAGACAGGTCAGGCTCCTCTTGAGCTGTGATCCTCTCCGCGTTCGCGTCGATTCAGACCGTACCGAACGCGCTCGTCGGTTGTGTGAAGCGGTACGGATCTGCTCCCTCCTCCTCGACGGGAGGGAATCGACTCTCGCCGGTGAGTACTACTCAGTCAAACGAGCTTCCAACAAGCCGGCGTTGAACCGAGCCGCTCGAGAGTGCTTGGCAGTTGACCTATCGTCACTCGATGAGACAGGGCTCGGATCTAGCGAAACCTCCTACCGAGAAGCGATCAAGCTCGTCATCAACAAAGTCGGCGATCGAGTAGGTCTAGCGGTCGGCAGCGGGGACGCCGACGTCGCGATCTACGCGAGCGAGACCCTCGCTACGAGATCGCATCCAGACGAGAGCCCGTCGCCGACCCTCGTTTGGAGACTCGAGTGGAAACGCATGAGCGACGACGAACTCGTGACTACCGTGATCGATCTCGTCGACTCCGGCGTCGCTGGATTCTTGTTCCGGGTCGATCAACTCACCGACTCGACCCTTCACGACATCTCAGCTCTCGGATCACTTATCGCATCGATTGGTGACAGGTTAGACAGGTCGGGGAGGTCGGATAGGTCGGGGAGGTCGGATAGGTCGGGGAGGTTCAAGTAGTGGACTCCGACTCCCGTCATGACAACGCCAGCTCATCTCTTGATCCTCAACTCAACGACGATCGGTATCTGCAGATTGGGTCGGAACGATTCCGCGTCGCCGACCCGCACGCGCCTTTACCGCCAAACCAGCCGCGCCAGCCGCACGAGCCGCACCAGCCGCACCAGGCAGACACCGTGACGCCGCTAGCGTCAACCGATCTTCCGACCATTCAACCTCCTCCACTCGACGTAAAGCCTCGCCGCGAGAAACCACACGGGGGTCGCCACGACCCGACCGCTGACCCCTCGGCTCCAACGGCGGTTACCGGTCAGTACCTCCGCCCGCTCGACGGGCTACGAGCGCTGGCCGTCGGTGGGGTTCTCGCCTATCACCTCCAGCTCGGCTGGGCGTCTGGTGGATACCTCGGCGTGGACCTCTTCTTCGTCCTGTCCGGATTCCTTATCACGAGCCTCTTGCTCGAAGAATGGGTCCGCACCGCAGGGATTCGCCTCATCGCATTCTGGGGAAGACGAGCGCGACGGCTACTTCCCGCGCTCTTCTTGATGGTTCTAGGGGTCGCAGCATTCGTCGTACTCGATGGACGCTTCGGCCCGCCGGGCAACGTCGCTCAAATCGACCTCAGTGGCCTCCGAGGAGATGCACTCGCGACACTGTTCTACGTCGCCAACTGGCACTCCATATTCGCCCATCAGTCGTATTTCGCACAGTTCTCCGCACCTTCCCCGTTAGAACAGACGTGGTCCCTCGCGATCGAAGAGCAGTTCTATCTCATCTGGCCGCCTTTCCTACTACTGGTGCTCTCAGTCTTCTCGCGGTCCTGGCGGAGGGTCGGGCTCGCAATCACCGTCGTCGGCGCGATTGGATCCGCTCTCCTCATGGCCGTTCTCTACCATCCTGGAACCGATCCAAGTAGGGTCTACTTCGGGACCGACACGAGAGGCTTCGATCTCTTAATTGGCGCGGCCCTCGCGATGATCGTCGCAGCACGCCCTCAACCAGGACGCGTTGTTCGGACGTCGCTTCACACTCTCGGGCCGATCGCCGCGGTCGTCCTCGGTTTTTTCTGGGTGACCGCCGGCACGCCGGGAGGAATACCGTCGAGTTGGATGTTCACCGGCGGCTTCTTCGCCTGCGCGATCCTCGCCGTTATCGTAATAGCGGACGTACGCCAAATTCATCAGGGGCCGTTGGGAAAGTTGCTCGCGATCCAACCACTCAGATGGATCGGTCGAATCTCATATGGAATCTACCTATGGCACTGGCCGATCTTCGTATATTTCAATACCGCACGGACCGGCCTTACGGGAGCCGTATTAGATGTAAGTCGTGTCGCGTTGACAGTCGGGGTCGCCGCTGCGAGTTTCTACCTCGTCGAACAACCCATTCGTCGGCACCGCTTCTCCAAGAGCTCTCGCATTGCGCTCGTTCCTACGTTTCTCGCAGCGATGACAGCGGTAGTCGTCATCGCAACAATTCCGGCCGTCGCCGCCCCTGCCGGCCCCCCGGAGAAAACGGCCGTCTCAAACGTGACCGCAGACACACAAGTGCCCGGGTACGGCGGATTCCAAAACGAAACCCCGATTGTATTACCCAAGACACGAATCATCAGCCCCGCCAATCCACTTCGGGTCATGCTTCTCGGCGACTCGGTGATGAACGTCATGGCCCCGGGCATCTCGGCCTCACTCGGTGCGACCGGCGAAGTCTCCGTCACAAACCGCTCAATCGACGGATTCGGGTTGTCGACGGCCAAGAATTGGAGAACTTCTATCCCCTCGATCATCGCGAACGTTCACCCAGACATCATCCTCGCGACGTGGAGTTGGGACGATACGTGGGCCCTCGAACACCCGAACAACTACAAGGCGACTCTTATGCAGGCCGTCGACGAAATGCTCGCCCCCGGAAACGGCGTATACGGCGTCATTTTCGTCCAGTTCCCAAAGACCGGTCCGGTCATAGCTACCAACGCCGCACAAGGCAAAGCCTCCGACGCCCAACGTGCCGCCGGCCAGCGGGCCTGGAATACGATCGTCAAGTCCCTCCCCGCCGCCTACGAAGGCAAGGTCATGTACCTACCGACCGCCTCTTCCATACTTCTAAACGGCCACTTCACGACGTGGCTCCCGCCCGCAAACGATCCAACGGCACCGCGTTCAAAGTGGGTTCGGGTGAGAATGATAGACAACGTTCACCCGTGTCCCGCAGGAGTCGTCCGGTACGCGGACGCACTCCTCGCCGACCTCAAGAAGCTCTTCGGCTTAAGGCCGGCAGCACCTGGATGGTGGAACCAGCCTTGGACTCACGACGCGCGCTTCAACACACCGCCCGGCTCGTGCCCGAACGACCATCCGCCGAGCTGAACTCGATCCGATCGACCTCCACCTTCCCTCGGCCATCACCTCCCATCCCGCACTAACGACGTCCTCAACTCCCACGCGGTGCTAAGCACTCAAGACTGCTCGGTTCTCGGTTCTCGGTTCTCGGTGCTCGGTTCTCGGTTCTCGGTGCTCGGTTCTCGGTTCTCGGTGCTCGGTGATCGGTGATCGGTGGGTGTTAAGCACTTGGCGAAAACACCTCCCTGGTTGCTCCACGACAGTTCGGGCGCATCCACGGTCCTTTCGGTTACTCTGAAACGAGACGGTTCGCCTATTGGTGGTCGACTAACTCCCTGCCAATCGTCCGGCGATCCTATATTTGAGACTCGAGACGGCCGAGAGTAGGAAAGGAAGACGCGACAGTGTTCAATCACCACGCCCACACTGGGACTCCACAACCGCCTACCGATCCAACCACCGCACTGCAAGAGGCGATCACTCTTGCAAAGACCTATAAAGGCGATACCGACGGCCCGCTCAACCTCCACGCGAACGAGCGAAGGTTCTTCACCATGGACGGTGCCGGGCTCGTCGAGCCGAGACGCGCTCCAAATCGCCGGGTAGGCGGCTACGCGGGGCCGTCGTTTCGAGTCGCCAAAGGTATCTATTTGCACACCGGGAAGTCGGTACCGGGCAAGATAACCCCGACCGTCATCGACACCGACACTGCCGTCGTGACCGATCAACGCGTCACGTTCATGGGCACCAAAGCCACCCGTGAGTTCTTCTGGGCGAAGCTCCTCGCCTTCGACCACGACCTCGAGACGCGCACCACAATATTTCACATGTCGGGCCGTCAGACGCCTGACGCGATCCATTGGGGACTCGCCGACGGCTTCTGTTTCTACTGCGACCTCGCCCACGCCCATTTCGCGGGTACCGTCGACGACTTTGTTAACGCGCTCGAGCGAGAAGAGACACCGGCCGACCACTGACCGCCTGGCCGCAGACTGATCGGCCGCAGACTGATCGGCGATGCCGTCGTCTCACATCCTGTTGCTGCGTGCTGGTCTTACGGCGTGGTGGAGTCACTCCTAAGACAGCTTGTTATCGATGAGCCTTGCGCACCACGATCCTCGCGGCCGGCACGGCCTGCGCAAGGCGATTGATATCCTCGGCATCACTACTGATCACCAAAGCCCCACCGAAAGATGCTGCGACGGCAACGACGGGTGCGTCGAGCACAACCGGAAGGTTCACGCCGTATCCTTTACAACGGCGTCTTCGGGGGTGCCGTCCTCCGATTGGCCAACGGAGTCGAGCTCATCGAATGCGGCCTCGGCTTCTTTTCTGGCGTCGGCAGAGATTGGACTCTCGGATGCGTCCCACACTTCCAAAAGATCATGAAGAGCGGCTAACCGACCGATCCGGTCCACTTGCTCTCCAAGCGCTTCGTTCACAACCCCGAGAGCGACGCGTCTTCCCCGAGTTGGTGGGCGACGTCGACGAGCAACTCGTTGACCGTGGCTGTTATCTTACGTTCCCCCATTTATCTATACTACCGCCCTAGGGCCGCAAGAAGGCGTGTCATTGGACGTATCCGGGCTCAAGCGCCTCGTTGAGGTCGCCGGCTCCGAGATCGCACACGATACCGATAGCCGTTCCCTAAACGATCAGCAGACATCACACTGATGGAATAAGTTCGTCTCATGGCAAGTGGGGCGCTTCGGATGGGCACCCGGTACTCCGGACTGCTCGCCACGTCGTCGAACTGATCGAAGATCACGATGTTCACGCCCGTCGCACCACCGTTGGCTTTGAACCGATCGCACGCCTTGTAGACGAGTCGCTCAGGCCGTTAGAACTGAACGACCTCCCCTTGCCCCATCACCCGTTTCTCGTGGCACGCACCGCGGCGACGACTTCGATGGTCGAGAGGACCGATACACCTATGCTCGTCATCTCCGTGCAACCACGGTCATAGAGGCCAGATACGGCGTCGCCGACGAGGACGATCCGGTAGTCACGTTCACTCGCCTCGTAGATCGAGGTACGTGGACAGTTTGGGAAGTTGCAACCTGCGAACACGACGGTGTCGACGCCGGTACTTCGTAGATGCTCGTCGAGTGCCGTCTGAAAAAATGCACCCCAGCGCGGCTTGTAGAGGGCAACTTCGTCGGGGCCGATGATCTGGGGCCGGCTCGAGAGAAGCAGGTCGTCATCGAGGTCGGGCGCACCGTCGGGGGCGAGCCCCGATGCCAGGAGCCGGCCGGGAGTGCCTGGACGCAGCACGGGGGTGGACCCACTCACGACGGCCCGTCGGAATGGCTCCGCGTTGCTGCCGTCGCGAAGGTAGAGGCGGACGACATGGACAATCGGGCGCCTCGCCTCCCGAAAGGC
>JAJYQJ010000127.1 GCA_021794655.1 Actinomycetes bacterium
CGTCGATTGGCATCCCGGATGGCTCGAGCCTCCGCGACCTCTCCCTCGCCCTCGCTGTGGAACCACTTGACGAGGACTGACGTATCGACGAGCAGTGTCGTCAACGGCGGACGTCGCGATCGGCGCGCACCAGCTCCGCGGCCTCGAAGGAACCGGCGGCCTGAAACCGCTTCTCCGAGCGCGCGATCGCTGCTGCGACCGCTTCCGGGTCGCGCCGCGCAAGCTCCCGACGGGCCGCGGCGGCAATCAGCGCGCTTCGGCTCATCGATCGCTCGCGAGCCTCCTGGTCAATGCGCTGGAGCAGGTCGTCGGGCAGAGACACCATCACCTTGGACATACCGCTATTATAGCTAAGAGTATTGCTGACGGGTTCCGCAACTGGACCTCGATCGCCGGGGGAGCCGGTCTTCCAACTGTTGCTTTCTCCTCCACGCTGCCCAGCGTGCCTGTCCGATCGCCCCGTAGCCGTCGAGGACCCGGGCGAGAGGAACCAGCTCGACCTGCCGGTGGCGTGCCACGTGCCGAACCGAGTCGGCGAGATCTGCCCCGGCCAACAAGTGACGGCCGCTCAAAAGATAGATATCGGCGAAGTCCCTCCAGCGTGTATTGACCGTTCCTCGTGCTACGGCGGTCACGATCTTCTCCGCGTGCACCATCACGAGCGGGTAGCCCCAGACGACGACCTCGCCGGCGAGCAGGCGCGGGAGGTGCAGCTGTTGGGACGCAGGCGTCATCGGGTCACCCACGTTGACATCGACATGGAAGTGTGGACGGGCGGTGGCAAGCTCGGCCTTCATCGTGACCCGAACGCCGCTATACGCGTCTTCGCCTCGGGTCACCGCTGCGGTCGCGCCATCCACGTCGAACACCACGCCGTCGTCGAGGTACCGTCCCGCGACCTCGCAGATGACCGCTCGGACGTTCTCCGCGTCGTTGTGGAGCGACTCGGCTTGGAGATCGACGTCCCGTGTCGGGCGGCGTTCACCGAAGGCAGCCAGGAGGCACCCCACCTTTCAGGACGAGCTGGTCGGCGAAGCGCGACGCGGCCAAGCGAGTCAGGAACGACTCCAGGACGTAGAGCTGCAACAGCTCGTCGACCGGGCGGCGATCACCCCGGGCCTTGGCCCGCAGATCGAGCTAAGCGCGACCCGCCGAGTTGGCCCGGGAGCGAGCCGTCACAGCAGGACCTCCAGAGCTCGGCGCAGTGCGGGCTCGGCGCGGGGGAACTGCCGGGCCAACTCGACCAGCTGGGCCGGGCTCCGGCCCGGGCGACTGAGCCACCGCCGCAGCGCATCCCAGGCGACTTCGCCGCCTTCGAGGTGGCGAAGGCGAACGACGTCGACGAGGGACCGCTCGGCCGAGTACAGCCCGATAGGCCGGCGGGCGCCGACCTCCAACTCTTCACGGCCGAGGTCGAACGTCCGGGGTTCAAACTGGTGAATGCGGCACGGTGCCCGAAGGACTGGGCGAGTGCTTCCTCGGGGGATCGCGACGTCGACGGCGGCGGGAATGGCGTCGATCAGTTCATGGCGAGCGAGAGCGGTCTCCAGACACAGCGTGGCATGTGGGACACGCTCGGCGATCTCGACCAGGTCAGAGTCGGCGGGCGGCGCGTCGGCCCAGCGGTAGACGCCGCCTCCAAGCGCGAAGATCTCCCCGCTGTCGCGCAGGGCGTAAAGGCGCCTGTCACCAACGCCGGCCTGCTTGGCCTCGCCGTAGGTGAACGTATCGCCCAGGTGCTCTCGGAGCGCTGAGGCGTCGAAGGTCTTCATAGGAGGAAATCATACCCACATCCCGGCTATCTGAGTAGGACGTCCTTCATCGGCCCACCCTCGAATCCGGACTTGTCACGCCAGGTCCAGCCACCGGCTCAGCCGTACGGATTGTCGGGCGACTGACCCGGCTCCTGTCGGAGCACGAAACCTGCGACGCCCGAGCTAAGGCGATGGCTGGGCCGGCGCTCGTCGGGGAGCGGTTTGCACTGTGTGAGGCCAAGACCACAACACCCGAGAGATCGCGGCGTTAACTGAAGCGCGACCGGGGCGTCGCCTCACCTCGGCCGATAGACGTCGGATCGGTGGTCGATGCGGACGACGTTGATCGACTTCTCAACTTCGTCCAGTTCGCAAACGATGCGGTAGGCCCCGCGGCGTGCGGACCACAGGCCCACCAACTCGCGCCCCAGGGGGTGACCGACGCGGCGGGGTGCTTCTGTTAGCGGACCGACCATGAACTCGACGACGGCGGTGGCAACCTTGGATGGCAGCCGGTCGAGTGAGCGCTCGCCCGGGGCAGCGAGGAGGAGTCTCCAAGCCTCGGTCGTCAACGAACGAGGTACTTGGCCCGCAACGCTTCAGCGTCCACGACGCGACCTTCCGAGATCTCCTCGCGGGCCTCGCTGATCTCCTTCAACGCCTCGGGATCTGACAACAAGTCGAGCGTATCCTCCAACGCATCGAGATCGTCGGAACTCACCAAGACGGCCGCGGGCCGGCCGTTACGGGTCAGAACGACGCGGTCGTGCTGGTGTTCGACTCGGTCGACAACCTCGGAGAGGTGAGCCTTGATGTGGGCGAGCGAGAGCGTCTCAGTCATGACCTATATCCTAGTCACGCTTTGGACCTCATTGAGATCTGCTCAGTTCACGGCCACGTCGGCGTCCTCGCGTTCGACTCGAAGCGATACATCGGCGCACAGAGCCGTTTGCCGCGAAGATGGGAGCACCGCCAAAGGATCCGCGAGGACGCATCGCTGCGGAGTAAGGTCTTGGCGGCGTTCGCTCGGGCGAGATCGCTCCGACGACGGCGGGTCGCCGGGTCACACGCCACCGTCCACCGGTCGCGACGAGTTAGGGGAACGTTTTGAATACGGGAGATACCGCCTGGGTTCTGGTCAGTTCGGCCCTCGTGCTGTTCATGACACCGGGCTTGGCCCTTTTCTACGGAGGTATGGTCCGCTCGAAGGGTGTGCTCGCTGTCATGATGCAGAGCTTCATCTGCATGGGAATCGTAACTGTCCTATGGGCTGTCTTTGGATTCGCGTTGGCGTTCGGCCACGACGCTGGAGGGGGACTCATAGGGAATCTCCATATGGCGGGGTTGAGCAACACAAGCCACGGCCTGCCCGGCTTCCACGGGCTCAAGGTTTCGCCGCTCGCGGTCATGGTCTTCCAGATGATGTTCGCGATCATCACCGCGGCGCTGATAAGTGGTGGCACCGTCGACCGCATCCGATTTCCAGCGTTCGTCGTTTTCATAGTGCTCTGGCTCCTAATCGTCTACATACCGCTCGCTCACTGGGTGTTCAGTCCCGAAGGCTGGCTAGCTCACCGGGGAGTCCTCGACTTCGCGGGCGGCACCGTCGTCGAGATCAACTCTGGATTCTCGACACTCGCGATCGTCGTCGTGCTCGGTCGCCGTCGTGGTTGGCCAAGAGACGCAATGCCACCCCATTCGGTTCCCCTGAGCCTGCTCGGAGCCGGCATCTTGTGGTTCGGGTGGTTCGGGTTCAACGCGGGCTCCGCGCTCGGTGCGAACGGCGTCGCCGTCCACGCGTTCGTCAACACGCAGCTCGCCGCGGCCGCCGGAATGCTCGGCTGGCTCGTCTTCGAGAGCTTCAAGGAGCGCGTCGCGACGACGCTCGGCGCCGCTTCGGGTGCGGTCGCCGGGATGGTCGCGATCACGCCGTGCGCCGGTTATCTCGGTCCCATGCCGTCCTTGCTCGTCGGCGTCCTCGCCGGATTCATTTGCGCACTCGCGGTACGAACAAAGTTCAAGCTTCGCTACGACGACTCGCTCGACGTCCTCGGCGTTCACGGGGTAGGTGGGTTAATAGGAATGTTCATGCTCGGTCTCTTCGCGACCCGTGCCGTCAACGCGAGTGGCGCGAACGGACTCTTCAACGGTGGGGGATTCCACTTCTTCGGCCTCGAGATCCTCGCCGCCGTCGTCGCGGCAGTTTTCTGTTTCGGAGCTACGTACTTGATCGCGAAAGTCGTAGACATCACAATTGGACTTCGCGTCTCGGCCGAAGACGAGTTCACCGGATTGGACCTTAGCCAGCACGCTGAAACCGCGTACTCGATGGGTGGCTCAGGACATACGAGTAGCTAGGAGAGCGTTAGCGAGGATCTACCGGGTCGTCGCGAGCCCACCGTCTACTGGAATAATCGCGCCCGTCAGATAACTCGCGGCCCGCGACGCAAGGTAGATCGCGGTACCCGCGACGTCCTCTGGGCGGCCGATTCGTCGAAGCGGAGTCGCGGCCTCGATCGTCTCTTGAAACATCTCGAGCGTCGCGCGCATCATCCGCGACTCGAACGGTCCCGGTGCGATCGCGTTGACCGTCACATTCGGGGCGAGTCTCTTCGCGAGGTGGCGTGTCAGCTGGTGGAGTGCGGCCTTAGACGCCGCATAGGAGTACGTCTCGAGCACGGGTACACGGATACCGTCTATCGACCCGATATTTATAACTCGGGCCGGATCGTCGCCGGTGCGAGACGCTTCAAGGCTCGGGAGGAGAAACTTCGTCAGGTGAAAGACCGCCTTCAGATTGAGCGACAACACCCGATCCCACGCCGCGTCGTCGAACTCTTCGAGCGGCGCACCCCACGTCGCTCCCGCGTTGTTAACGAGGATATCGACTCGTGGCTCACGAGACGCGATCTGCGTGGCGAGAAGACGGCAACCCTGCTCCGTCGAGAGGTCGGCCGGCGCCGCAAAGCATTCGCCTTCTCTTGAGAGTTCGCGAGCAACCTCGTCACACACCTCTGCCTTCCTTGACGAGATGTAGACTCTCGATCCAGCCGAGACGTACCCCGCGGCGATCATCTTACCAATCCCACTCGACCCACCCGTTACGACCGCCGTCTTACCCGCTATCGAAAACAGCTCACTTAATCGATCCATCGGCGGCTCAGGGTCGCTTCCCGTCAGCGGTCATCGGCTGAGCAGGTCTCGTGCGATATGGGTCACTTGAATCTCGTCGGTCCCCGCGTAGATCTGGAACACCTTCGCGTCCCTCGCGAGCTGCTCGACCCTGAAATCAGACATGTAGCCGTTCCCACCAAAGAGCTGCACTGCATCCATCGCTACCTCCGACGCAGCCTGCGCACAGTAGAGCTTCATCGCGGACGCCTCCGCGAGGCTAAGGCTCTTTCCCGCCGACACCGTCTCGATATGGCGAAAGACGAGGTTCTCGACGTTAAGACGCGCCACCTCCATGCGTGCGAGCTTCAACTGAATCAGCTCGAAGTCACCAATCGGCTTTCCCCACAGAAGTCGGTTCTTCGCGTACTCGACGCAGCGCGTGAGGCACTCCTCGATGACGCCGAGTGACATCGCCGCGATCCCCGCCCGTTCGGTCGCGAAGTTATCCTTCGCACTCTCGCGCCCCGCTCCCTTCATCTCCGACTCACCCTCACCGAGGAGGCGATCTTTCCCGACTCGAACGTCGCTCAAGAACAGCTCTCCCGTCGGCGACGAATGAAGCCCCATCTTCTTGAACGGCTTCGACTGCTCCAACCCCTCCATCCCGCGATCGAGGACGAACGTCAGTACCGGTCGCTCGCGTGGATCCGCCACCGTGCCGTCGTCGAGCTTCGCGTAGAAGACGATCGTGTCCGCGTACGGTCCGTTCGTGATGAACGTCTTGTTACCGTTGAGCACGTACCCATCGCCGTCGCGCCTCGCCGTCGCCTTCATCCCGCCTAACGCGTCCGATCCAGAGTCAGCTTCGGTGATCGCCCACGCTCCAATCTTGTCGAACGTGAGCAGATCCAGTCCCCACCGCTCCATCTGGGCCGGCGTCCCACTCTTCATGACCGTGCCCGCCGCGAGCGCAGTGCTCACGCCCATCGCCGTCACGATGCCCGGGCAACAGCGGCAGAGTTCGATAATTGCTATGAGGGTCATCGCCGCGCTCGCCTCACCGCCACGACGTGCCGGTGCCCCGTCGCCGGCCACCTTGCGTCTCAGCTGCGCCGCGAACCGTTCCCGCGCTATCTCGTCAAGTCCAAACGTCGAATAAAACTTTCGAATCACGCCGTACGGCGGTTCGTCTCCGTGCTCCAATAGCTCGACCCTCGGCCTCACCTCGTCGTCGACAAATCTACGAACCGCGTCGCGTATCGCCAACTGCTCCTCAGACCATTCGTACACAGCCACGCCTCCCTAATATCGGCCAGCTCCGACCCACCCCAACAGACTCCAGGTACACATATCACAGTCCACCTCGGCCGCCACGCACACCGCCAAACGTCGACAGCCAGGGTCTTAAGCCGCCTGTATGTGGGGCCGTATTAGGCCTCGGCCTGCCACAGTCTGGTTCCACAGACACTACTCCTATCGCCAGTACCTCCTTACCACCAACTACACCCCTTTTCGACCATGCTTTGACCGCTACGTTAGAGTTGAGGTGGAAGAGGTGGTGACTATGGGATCGGAGCTTCTCTAATGGCCGCAGCACGCGGGTCTGCGTCCACGAACCAGCCCGCACGAAAAGGAGCGTCGGCTCCGAGCGACGCTGTCGCCAAGAGCGCAGCACGACTCGACACCGGACACCTCGACGACGTCGTTACTCACCTGAGCGCCCATTCGTCAATCTGGGCCGCGACGAGCGCCAGCGCGCGGGCGGTTCTATTGGACCGCCTCATCCACGACACGATGACCGCCGCCAGCGGATGGCTCTCCGACGCTTGCAAGGCGAAGGGACTCCATCCGAACTCCCCAGAGGCCGGGGAGGAGCTCTTCGCGGGGATCGGAACCCTCGTCCGCATCGCTCGACTCCTGCGCGACTCCATCACCGACATCGAGCAATTCGGACGTCCCAGATATCCCGGACCCGTCCTCGCGCACGACGACCGTCTCGCCGTCACCGTCTTCCCGGTATCAACTTACGATCGAATTCTCTTCGCGAAGACTACCGCCGAGGTCTGGATGCAGCCGGGCGTCACCCGGGAGGAGATCGACAGTCGCCAAGCCTGGGCCTACCGCGATCCCCAACGCGCTAAAGGGGTCTCCCTCGTCCTCGCCGCCGGAAACGTCGCCTCGCTCGGTCCCCGCGACGTCCTCCATAAGCTCTTCGTCGAAGGCAAGGTCGTCGTCTTAAAGTCCAACCCGGTAAACGCCTACCTGATCCCCCACTGGACCCGCGCTTTGCGCTGCCTCATCGACGCCGGGGTCCTGCGTATCGTCGACGGTGGCGCAGACGTCGGAGAGTACCTAACCCGCCACCCCGACGTCGACGAGATTCACATAACCGGATCCGACAAGACCTACGACGCGATCGTCTTCGGCGCCGGCGCAGACGGGGTCCGTCGAAAGGCGGCCAACGACCCGATCGTAACGAAGCCCGTCACCGCGGAGCTCGGTAACGTCTCCCCAGTCATCGTCGTGCCGGGCAACTGGAGCAACTCCGACCTCGTCTACCAGGCCGAGCACGTCGCAACAATGCTCGCCAACAACGCCGGCTTCAACTGCCTCAGCGCGCGCGTAATCATCACGATGGCCGGTTGGCGCCAGCGGGAAACGTTCTTCTCCGCCCTCGCCGAGGCACTCTCAAGAGTACCAACCCGTAGAGCTTACTATCCAGGCGCTCTTCAACGCCGTGAGACCTTCATCTCCGAGCATCCCGATCCAGTCGAGATCGGTCGCGCCAGTGACGACACCGCACCTTGGACACTCATTCGCGACGTCGACGCCGGAAACCCCGACGACATCTGTTTCAACGTCGAGGCGTTCTGTGGCCTCTTCGCCGAGACCGCCCTCGCCCAAGATTCGATACCCTCGTTCATCGACGCCGCCGTCGAATTCTGCAACAACACCCTCTGGGGAACACTCTCCGCGACCGTCATCGTCGATCCACACACGCGACAGGATCCCGCCGTCGCCGCCGCCGTTCGACGTTGCGTCGCCAATCTCAACTACGGCGGAATCGGCCTCAACATATGGCACGGCCTCGTATTCGCCCTCGGTACTACCACGTGGGGCGCCTACCCGGGTCACCCCGCCACCGACATCCAGTCAGGATCCGGTGTCGTCGGCAACGCCTACATGTTCGCCCAACCGCAGAAGTCCGTCGTCACCGCACCGTTTCGATCACGCCCGAAGCCGCCTTGGTTCGCGACCAACCAGAGTCAGCTCGCCGTGATGAAACGCCTCCTCGCCTTCGAAGCCAAGCCTTCTTTGGCCAGGTTGCCTGGAATCCTTCGGGCCGCGCTCAAACAGTGACGAGAACGTGACTCGAACAGTGACCGGCCTCTGACGGGTACTTGACGCTTTGCCGAGAGATCAAGACGTCGCCGAGAGGCGCGCTACCGTCCCTCCCCCAACCGCGACACACAACGCCCGAGACGGACACGAGAGCCCGACGAGGCCGTTCGGGACGTAGCGAACCTCGAGCGTCGTCCAACTACGACCACTATTCGTCGTCATCACAGCCGCCCCGACCGGTGTCGGCGGTACCGTCGGCGTCCAAACCGTGCCGACCGCGATACAGTCACCTCCCGAGAAGCACGACACGCCAAAACCGTCGTCGAGACCGATCGGCGACCCCGCCGCCGTCCACGTCGTCGCACCCGTTCCCGACGTCAGAATCGCTCCCTTCCCCAACGCTACGTCGCTCGTCGTCGTCGACATCGTTCCAACCGCGACACAAGACCTCGGACCCGCGCACGTCGCGTCGTGGATTATCCCCGTGCCTCCTGGAACCACGGAACTACTCCAACTAGCACCCCCGTCAGAGCTAACAGCGATCGCCCCTACGCCATGAGCCGGCGAACTCGGCGTGAATCCCGTCGCGATACACAGGTCGGCGCTAGAACAGCTCAACCTGCTCACTCCTGAGATTCCAGCGGGAAGGTTCCCTCCTTGCTGCCACGACGTGCCCAGACTTCTCGTCACAGCCGTCCAGTACGTCGTCCCGTCGGTCGCCAGCGCCAAGCACTCCACCTTCGACAAGCACTCCGCCGAGACCAGGTTCACAGCGCCCGATGGAGAAGATATCTGCTGCCAACGTTTCCCCCCATCTAGAGTTCGCACCACGACACCCGCAAGGGAGGGTACCGCGGTAGATCCAACCGCGATGCAGGATTTGGCGGTCGGACACGATATCGAGTTCAAGACGGTCGGAGTCGAAGTCACCACCTTCTCCATCGACCACGACAGCCCCGCGTTCTTCGTCACGTCTACGACCGCTCGAGACGCCGTCGCCGACGGCGGAATCGCAGACGGCGGTGGAGATCCAACTGCGAAGCAAGTCGTCACCGTCGGACACGCCACCGCGTTCAGCCTCCCCGTTCCACGCGGCGCCGGGCTCCCGACCATGCTCAGCCCCGCGGATCCATTCGTCCCACTACCCACTCCTATCGACGCTCCACCCGACGTCGTGCAGGCAGCGACAATAAGCCCCGCAGACGAGACGAGAGAAGCGCTCAGCAACCAGCGTTTCCCCGCCGTAAACGACCGTCGTCGAGTGCCCACAACTACGCCCTCGAGCCGATCGCGCTCATCTGGTCCCACGATTCGTCTACCCTCCCATAGGTGAACGTCGTCGACATCGTCATCCTCGTCATCGTGGTCGGATCCGCGTTGCACGGCCTCCGTCTCGGCGCGCTCGCCCAGATATCGACGTTCGTCGGATTTCTCGCCGGCATCGCACTCGGTACCTTTCTCGCACTTCTCGAAGCCCCCCATCTAAGCAGCCCCGAGCCCAGAATTGCAGTCGTAATAGTTCTAATCATCTTTCCCGCGATGCTCTTCGCCGCCCTCGGGCGTTACGCGGGACTCCGAAGCAACTCCGTACTCCGCCGCCATCATCTCGGCGCCATCGACTCGGCCCTCGGCGTCACCTTTGCCGTTATCTCCGTTCTCCTCTCCGTCTGGATCCTCGCATACCTCGTCTCGAACACTCGATACACGTGGTTGAGCGCCGCCGTCCAACGGTCCGCTATCGTCCGCGGCCTCGACAACGTCATGCCAGCTGCGCCGTCAACTCTAACCCAGGTTCAGTCTTTCTTGAGTGATGAGGGTTTCCCGCCCGTATTCTCCGGTCTCACCCCTCTGTCGACCTCCAGGGTCGCGACCCCCTCATCGGCACAAGCTCAGCTCATCGCAGCCCGCGCTTCGTCGTCGACGTTCAAGATCACCGGGAGTGCGTGCGGATACCTCCTCGAAGGAACAGGGTTCGTCGTCGCCCCCGGCCTCCTCCTGACCAACGCCCACGTGATCGCCGGCGAAACCCACACACAGGTCTGGGACGCAGGCACCCCGTACCCCGCGACCCCGATCTTGTTCGATCCGAACTTCGACGTCGCACTCCTGCGCACCACCGCTCCTCTCGCAGCGCCTCTCCAACTCGACTCTGCACCGGTTCAGCGCGGGACCAGCGCCGCCGTCGTCGGGTTTCCCGAGAACGGCGGCCTCACGACGACCCCCGCCGGCGTCGCCGCCAACCTCACCGCCCGCGGACCGAACATCTACAGCCAAGGAAGCGTCGTTCGCTCTATCTACGAGATCGACGCAACGGTGCGCCCCGGAAACTCCGGCGGTCCCCTCGTCGCTCAAAACGGGCAGGTGATCGGGGTCGTCTTCTCCCGCTCAACCGTCGATCCGTCCGTCGGCTTCGCCCTCACCTCCCCCGGCGTCCTACGACACGTCATCTCCGCCCTCTCCGACACCTCCGCCGTGCGAACCGGGCAGTGCGTCCTCGGTTGAGGGTAGGGCGTCCTCGGTTGAGGGTCGCATCGCCTACTCCGCCGACCAATGTTTCTGCGCGGCGGGCACTCTTTAGAGGCGAAATCGAGTAAGAATAGCGGTCATGCCCCTACCGATTGAGGACTACGGAATTATCGGTGACCTCCACACGACGGCGATCGTCGGAACCGACGGATCCATCGACTGGCTCTGTTTCCCACGTTTCGACTCGGACGCGTGCTTCGCTCGGCTACTCGGAAACGACGACCACGGTTACTGGAAGATCTCCCCTAACTCTCGTGACCACACGCTTGTTTCCTCGCGACGGCGGTACCGGAAAAACACTCTCGTACTCGAGACCGAATTCGAGACCGCCGAGGGCACTCTACGCGTCACCGACTGCATGCCGATCCGCGAGACCCACCCACAAGTAGTGCGCCTCGTCGAGGCGTTGAGTGGCGAGGTCAACGTGCGGATGGACCTCTGCATCCGCTTCGGATATGGAACGTCGATTCCATGGGTCACCAACGACGGTGGCTTGCTCACCGCGACCGCCGGTCCCGACGCCTTGTCACTGTGGACGACGGTTGGAACCCACGGCGAATCCATGAAGACCGTGAGTGAGTTCACCCTTCGAGAAGGCGAGCAAGCTCCATTCACCCTCACCTGGTACCCTTCACACCTCGAAGCCCCTATACCAATGGACCCCTGGTATGCGATCGCGCACACCGACGCTTGGTGGACAGCGTGGGCTAACGAGTGCACCTACGAAGGTGACCACAAAGACGCAGTCCTACGGTCGCTCATCACGTTGAAGGCCCTCACCTACGAACCGACCGGTGGAATCGTCGCCGCCGCTACCACCTCCTTGCCCGAAGCTTTGGGAGGGAGTCGCAACTGGGACTACCGGTACTGCTGGCTGCGTGACGCTACCCTCACACTCGAGGCGCTGATGAGGGGCGGCTACCGCCAAGAAGCCACCGCGTGGAGAAACTGGCTCCTGCGAGCTGCGGCGGGAGACGTCTCCAAACTCCAGATCATGTACGGAGCTTCAGGGGAGCGACGCCTCGACGAATGGGAAGTCGACTGGCTTGCCGGCTATGAGGGCTCCGCGCCGGTGCGAATTGGCAACGCCGCCGCAGGACAGTACCAGCTCGACGTCTACGGCGAGGTCATGTCGGCCCTCTACGCATCGTCTCGAATGGGCGAGCCGACGACCAGGGCAGTCTGGGACTTGGAACGAGCGCTGATCTCGTTCATCGAAACCGGCTGGAACATGGCCGACGACGGGATATGGGAGGTACGAGGACCACGACGGGACTTCACCCACTCAAAAGTGATGGCGTGGGTCGCCGTCGACCGAGCTATCCGCACCGTCGAAGACTCCCCCGAACTCGACGCACCCGTCGAGAACTGGAAACGGATGCGAGACGACATCCACAGCCAGGTCTGCGAGAAGGGTTTTAACTCGCAGAAGAACGCCTTCACCCAGTACTACGGTTCAGAAGCGCTCGACGCCAGCATCTTGATGATGCCGATGGTTGGATTTCTGCCGGCGACCCATCCACGGGTCGTTAGCACCGTCGAGGCAATCGAACGTGAGTTGATGGTTAACGGGTTCGTCCTTCGCTACAAGACCGCAGACGACGGTGTCGTCGATGGACTAACCGGACGAGAAGGAGCCTTCCTCGCCTGCTCTTTTTGGATGGTCGACTGCCTGCATATGATCGGCAGGGTCGACGACGCCCACTCGATGTTCGACCGTCTCCTCTCGCTCAGAAACGACCTCGGACTCTTGAGCGAGGAGTACGACCCAGTCGCGGGCCGGTTGGTGGGCAACTTCCCGCAAGCGTTTTCCCACGTCTCCCTCGTCAATACGGCCTGCCGCCTGAGCGGAGAGGCCGCGTTTGAACTACCGACTAGCGCTAGCCACGTCGCCCCTGCCAGGAGAGGTCTCGGTGCCGCATTGACGGCCAGAGACCGCCGTGAGAGACCCCGCCTGGGTTCGTCCCATCGCTCCTCTCGGCACGGCGCCGTCGGTCACCTGCGAAAGCGCCTCGACTGACGAGCTCGCCAGGTCCACCACACCTCAACCATGCCAGCGATCTCGCCGCCCAACTGCCAGTGTCCAACGGTTACGATCTTTATCGTTCCCCGCAGTTCCCCGTACCTGTCCGCGCAGGTTGCCCACAGCTGCGAGCGGGCCCACAGCTACCAACGCAGGTTGCCCACAAGAGAAGCGATACAGATAGGTTGGAGGTCTAGATGAAGGCGCTAACGGTAATACCCCTCACTCCCAACTCAGCCGAACTCTCAGAGGTCGACGAGCCTCCAGCCTCGGACGGACCGGTTCTCGTCGAGACGATCGCCGTCGGAATCTGCGGTACCGACATCGAGATCCTCTCAGGCGCCTACGGTTGGGCGCCTCCCCAACGTGAGCGCCTGACGTTGGGCCATGAGTCTCTCGGACGCGTTCTTCAAGCACCACCTGACTCCCACGTCGCAAAAGGAGACCTCGTCGTAGGCATAGTCCGCCGGCCGGACCCGGTTCCGTGCATGAACTGTGCGGTCGGAGAGTGGGACTTCTGCAGAAACGGTCAGTACACCGAACGCGGCATCAAGAGCCACGACGGCTACCTTTCGGAGCGCTACCGAATAACACCTGACTTCCTCGTAAAAGTCGACGCCGGACTGGGCCTCTCCGGAGTCCTCCTCGAGCCAACCAGCGTCGTCGCTAAGGCGTGGGAACAGGTGAACAAGATCGGCGGGCGTGCCCACTGGCAGCCCAGTAAAGCACTGATCACAGGAGCCGGCCCGATCGGGCTTCTCGCCGCGCTGCTCAGCGTCCAGCAGGGAATCGAGACCTACGTCATCGATCAAGTGACCTCGGGAATCAAACCTGATCTCGTAACCGCACTCGGAGCCCACTACCACACGGGTTCAATTGAAAAGACGTGTCCCGACGCTGACGTAATTATCGAATGCACCGGAGTCCCGTCGCTCGTCTTCGACGCTATCGAACATATCGGACCAGGTGGAGTCGTCTGCCTGACCGGTGTCTCCTCAGGTGGGAGGGCGATAGACGTCGACGCAGGAAGCCTGAACCGGTCGATGGTCCTGGAGAACGAGTCCGTTGTCGGCTCCGTAAACGCCAACCGACGGCACTACGAAGAAGCTGCCGCCGCCCTCGCAAACGCAGACCCAAAGTGGCTGAGGCAGCTCATAACGAGAACTGTTCCCATTTCACGGTGGCAAGAAGCACTCGATCGCAAGAAAGACGACGTGAAGGTCGTCATAGAGGTCTCGGCGATTTGAACGCGGAGTCTCACCGTCACGAACAGCGCAGCCTGGAGCAGGTCCCTCCGGTTGGCGATCTCGAGAACGACGCGCACCAAGTCCACCAAAAGCCGCCTTCACAGATAGCACCCGGGGTCCTCGAAGTCGACACCCTTCTTGGAGGTTGGGAACGGGTCACCGCGGGATACCTCATCAGCGGGTCCTCACCCGTCCTGATCGAGACGGGCAGCCAGACGTCTGCGCCCGCACTCATCGCGTCCTTGGGCGCCGCCGGACTCGGCCCGGAAGATCTCGCCGGTATCGTCGTCACTCACATCCATCTCGACCACGCCGGTGGTGTCGGAGATGTCGCCCGCGCGTTCCCGAACGCGACCGTCTACGTCCACGAAAAGGGGGCTCGACACCTCGTAGATCCAACCCGCCTCGTCAATTCGGCGGCACAAGTCTACGGTCCCCTCCTCGACACCTTGTACGGTCGCCTCGATCCGACCCCGCCACAGCGTATTCGTGTCTTACAAGACGGTGACCAGATCCCCGTGGACCCGGGACGCAGTCTCACGGCGATCGACTCCCCAGGGCACGCAAAACATCATCTCGGGTTACACGACTCACTAAGCGGCATCATCTTCGCCGGAGACGCCGTCGGAGTGAAACTCCCCGACGGCGGGGTATTGCGACCCTCGACACCGCCGCCCGACTTCGATCTCGACTCTGCTTTGGAGTCTCTCAAGAAGTTCGCCCGCAGATCTCCCTCAGCAGTTGCGCTCGCCCACTACGGCCTCTTGAGTGACCCAACTACCCTCTTGGCCGAAGCGGAGGACACTCTCAACGACTGGGCACAGACAGCAAAAACGGCCTACCAGGCCGGCAAAGATATCGCTGCAGCCCTCGCCGAGCGATTCGACTTCCAGATGGACGACGTCGCGCCAAGCCAGCGCGAGAAGCTCGACATCATGAACGGCATCCACTCCAACGCCGCCGGCCTCCGTCGATGGCTTGAGACCTCCACGCGACGTCTGCCGCCTCCTACACCGCCACCCGGATAACCGCGGCTCAATCGACGCGAAGCCGCGCTCTTAGCTCTTCTTGGCGAACTTCGAAGTCTTCAATCGAGATCTTCCCGTCTTCTAAGTCTTGATGAAGCCGAGCAAACTCCTCCAAGACTCTCGCTTGGTCTTCCGGGGTCTGTACCGCATCAGGGCTTTCGCTCTCGCCAACCGCCTTGTCTTCACGCCGCGCGATTCGGTCCTCCTGCTTCGCCCTCGCCTTTTCCTTCTTCGCTTGATCACGCTGCAGTTTTCCAAAAGTCGATCTCGGACGTGCCATCAGCCACTCCTCTCGATAACGAACCTGACCTCATAGATCTACCGGACATCGAGCTCTACAGACACCGTACTCTTCTCCGGTCAATATCCGGCCTACAACCCGCTCAACCTGGCAGATTAACGCTTCGTCGAGTCCGAAACCCTCGAAGCCGACCTCCTCGGCTTGCGGGAGCGGACTCGTGCCCTCGCCTTCGCCTGACGCCCTCGACCGTCACCGTCGTGACCACGCCGGTCCTTTCGGGCCTCTAAGTTCACCCTAGGTGAGCGTGACTCGCCCGCTACTTCGCCAGAGTCGCTCAACCCCAACGCCGTTTGCAGACCGCGAACCGACGCAGCCTGATCGGCAGTCACAAGAGATACCACCGCACCCGTCCTTCCCGCTCGACCAGTTCGCCCGGAACGGTGCAGGTAGTCAGTCGGGCTCGCTGCGGGGTCGTAGTGCACAACGCATGGGAGATCCGCCACATGTATCCCTCGCGCCGCGACATCGGTTGCAACCAACGCTTGAGCGGTTCCATCGCTGAATCTCGCGAGTGCCCGTTCGCGTTGTGCCTGGCTTCGATCGCCGTGGATCGACACCGCACTCACCCCCGCCGCGCTCAGCTGCTTCGCAACTCGATCAACCCCTCTCCTCGTACGGCAAAAGATCACCGCGCTGCCGTGGGTCCTCACCAGCCCGACCGTCAGCCCGAGGCGTTCAGAACGCTCCGTTTTCCAGAACGCGTGGGACACTTCGCCCACGCTCGACTTATCCGGCACCGCGTCGTGAAACACCGGACGTCTCAGATACGATTCGACGATCGAATCAATCTCAGGACCAAACGTCGCCGAGAACAGCATCACTTGGCGTTCCTTGGAAGTCATGTTCAACAAGCGACGGACGCTCGGCAGGAATCCCATGTCCGACATCCGATCGGCTTCATCAATCACAACGGTGCTCACTTCCGCAATGCTCAGCGTTCCCTGCTTTATCAAGTCTTCGAGTCGTCCCGGACATGCGACGACGGTGTCAACGCCCCGGCTCAGCGCCTTGCGGGTCGGTCCGTAGCTAGTACCGCCGTAAACCGCGATCGTTCTTCTCGGCTCCCGCGCCAGCGCCGCGAGCTCGGTGCAGACTTGTGCCGCGAGCTCTCTGGTTGGCACCAACACCAACGACGTGGGAAAACCCGGCTTCGAGCGAGCTTTCTTCGCCGCTATCGCCAACCCGAACGCCAGCGTCTTTCCCGAACCCGTCGGTGCTTTCCCACAGACGTCGCGACCAGCGATCGCATCGGGTATCGCGGCAGCTTGGATGGGAAACGGCGTCGTGATCCCGCCACTTCTGAGGTGCTCGACAAGGCGTGGTGGCACGCCAAGGTCGGAAAACGAGTAAGTCATGGAACTCCAGTCGAGTCTAGTTTGGCCAACTCGAACAGGAACTCGAATCAAGCCTCACAGCATGCCGCTGTGGCGGGTAGGTATCTGTGGTCAGTTGGTGTCTATATCCCTACGGATAAGTCGAACCACTGAACCTCTTTAACCATAGCACAACTTCGCGCCCTCTGTTCCGCTACCACAACGGCCGAAGACACCCTTGCTGGACGCGAATCGACCGTCAGAACTGGCCGGCCCAAGCCATCCACCACCAGTTCGCTATCGAAGTGACTCATCTATCGCAGCAGACTTTGGCGGAGGGAGTGGGATTCGAACCCACGGTGGGCAGGACCCACAACGGTTTTCGAGACCGTCCGATTCGGCCACTCTCGCATCCCTCCAAACCAGATACTAGCTGGTCCAACAACCTCTCGTTCCCCGTTGCGACTCCTCCGTCCATTTCCAACATACAAACCTTCTTAGTCCCTCATCTCTTCTCCGAAAAGAACCGGGTCAGTATTTCGCCACAGCGGTCTTCCATCACGCCGGGGACAACGTCGACCTCGTGGTTCAGTCGCGGATCGCTACACACATTGTAGACAGACCCACACGCCCCTCCCTTTGGATCTTGAGCGCCGAAAACGACTCGTTCGATCCGCGCCGCGACGATCGCGCCGGCACACATTACACACGGCTCTAAAGTCACGATCAGCGAAACCGACGACATCCGCCATCCCGCAGCACGCTCCGCGAGGCTCTTTAGTACGAGCATCTCCGCGTGTGCAGTCGGGTCCCCTCTCCGTTCGCGCTCGTTATGGGCAGACGCCACGACGCGCCCTGCGACCACCGCAACGGCTCCGACCGGAACGTCGTTGTGTGCGATCGCGAGTTTCGCCTCTTCTAACGCCGCGTTCATCGCAGCTTCATACAAGACTCCGGCTTCTCGCGAAAACTCTGTACCCATCTCGCGGAGGCGGTGGGATTTGAACCCACGGTTGGTTGCCCAACACACGATTTCCAGTCGTGCCGATTCGGCCGCTCTCGCACGCCTCCCAAGCGCTGCCAGGCTATACGACCGATCAGGGGCCCGTTCAACGTGCCCTAACTCCTCTTGGAACAAGCCGCTACTTCGGTTCGCTATCATTGCCTCATCCAGCGCCTCGGCATTGGATGCGGTGGCCGGGTCCTGCGCAACAGCTCCTCGTGAACCGAGTCAGGGTCGGAAGGCAGCAGCTCTCAGCGAGTCGGGTTGTGTGCCGTAGTCAACCTGGCCACCGCACCGAACGCCGCCGGTCAGTTTCATGGTCGAAGAGGCCGCTCAGGCTGTAACAGATAGGGCCTTTGAGGCCGGTAGGCTCGAACAACATGGACGAGAGTATGCAGAGCGAAGATGTAGCGGTTCAATCTACGTCAGACGACCAAGCTTCGTTCATATCTCTTTACCGGAGATTTCGTCCCGGCAGGTTCGGGGAACTAGAGGGTCAGCCTCACGTCGTGCGGGCGCTTCAGCGGGCCTCTAGAGACGGTCGGATAGCCCACGCATACCTCTTCAGCGGCCCCCGCGGAACCGGTAAGACCTCGACCGCGAGAATTCTCGCCAGAGCACTCAACTGCGTTAACAAAGTCGACGGCGAACCCTGTGGGATCTGTTCTTCGTGCATAGAGATCGCAAGAGGCTCCTCGCTCGACGTTCACGAGCTCGACGCCGCCTCGAACAACGGGGTCGACGCGATGAGAGATCTCGTTTCTCACGCCGCACTTGGAACACCTGGTCGTTGGAAGGTATACATCGTCGACGAGGTCCACATGCTTTCCAACGCCGCCGCGAACGCCTTATTGAAGACCCTTGAAGAGCCTCCCGCACACGTCGTCTTCGTCCTCGCCACCACCGATCCCCAAAAAGTCCCCGCTACGATTCGAAGTCGAACTCAGCACTTTGAATTCAGGCTCCTCGAGTCAGACACGTTGGAGCATCTATTGGCCAGTATTAGAGATCGGGCTAACCTCGACCTCGACGACGACGCGATCGCGTTCGCAATTCGCAGGGGCAAAGGGTCGGCTCGTGACGCCCTTTCAACCTTGGATCAACTGGTCGCTTCGGGTTCCGTAGACGACTCCCGTCCTGAGATGAGCAGGCTCGTCGAGGCTATCTCCGCAGACGACGCTCAACGAACCCTTGTAGAACTCGCCACACTCCAACAAGGTGGTTGGGGGTCACAGCAACTCGCCTCGGAGATGGTCGACGAGTATCGCCAAGCGTTTCTCGTCGCGTTAGGAACAGACCTCGCGGACGCCCGCGGGGCCGAACGCGAGCGGCTCCTCGCGCTCGCAGGACAGATCGGCCTTCCAAGAATCGTTCGTTCCATAGAAGTGCTCGGGCGTGCACAAGTAGAGATGCGCGACGCCCCTGACCCCAGGGTGGTTCTAGAGATAGCTCTCGTTCGCCTCGCAAGGCCAGATCTCGACACCGACTACGCCGCGTTGGTCGAACGGATCTCTAGATTGGAGCGGTCCCCGACGCCACCAGCGATCGACAGACCCGCTAGTGATTCCAGACCCGCTAGTGATTCCAGACCCGCTAGTGATTCCAGACCCGCTAGTGATTCCAGCCTCGCGAGAGACGCTTCACCCCTCCCTAGAGCCCCACGCAAGGCCGATAGCCCCCCCAAAGATCTAAGCGTTACAGGATCTCTGACGTCTCAAACCACAAAACCTATCGACGAGTCCCCTACTTCTGTGCCGGGCGCCCAAGTAGACAGGGACCTCCTCGTCCAGTCGTGGGGGGATCACATCTTGAGGAATCTCCCTGGGCGAGCAAAAGCGCTATTCAGTGCCGGACGCTTTATTTCCGTCGACTCCGGACGCGCTACCTTCGCTCTTCCAAACGCTGCCCACCGAGATCGCTGCACAGAGGTTCTCCCTATCGTCGAAGAGGCCATAGCCATCCACTTCGGTACCGCGATACCAATTGACTTGGTCGTCGACAGCTCTTCAGATCGGTCAAAGTCGGGCGTTACCTCCCCAGAGCGCTCCGCGACCGGACCATTGTCTCGTGACGGTTCCACTGTAAAACGTGGGGATGATCAAGACTTCACAAACGCAGAAGACGATCTCTTGGAGATGGTCGACGAAGGCGAGGGGTCGTCCCTCGTCGAATCACGCCTAAAGGAGGCCTTCCCCGGCGTTGAGGAGGTGACCGGTTAGATGTACACAGGGCCTCTACGGTCCCTAATCGACGAACTCGGTCGGATGCCTGGTATAGGACCTAAGTCGGCTCAACGGATCGCTTTCTACCTCCTCAAGGCACCCCTGGAAGACGTCACGCGCTTGTCGAACGCCATCGTCGTCATGAAGGAACGCACGACCCTGTGCTCGATCTGCTTCAACATCTCAGAAGGTGGAGGGCTCTGTGACGTCTGCGACGACGCTCAGCGTGATGGATCAATCCTCTGCATCGTCGAAGATCCAAGAGATATCGTCGCCGTGGAGCGGACTCATAGATTCAAAGGTCGATATCACGTCCTGCACGGCGCGCTAAACCCGCTGGAGGGTGTCGGACCCGATCAGCTCAAGATCGCTGAACTCATGGAACGGGTCGGCAACGAGCCAATCGCGGAAGTTATCTTGTGCACGAATCCTAACCTCGAAGGTGAGGCCACGGCTATGTACTTGGCGAAACTTCTCTCACGAACCGACGTGAGTGTCACCCGGATAGCGAGCGGCCTTCCAGTCGGAGGTGACCTCGAGTACGCAGACGAACTGACTCTCGGCCGCGCTCTCGACGGTCGAACCGACCTCACTACGGTCCGCGACGGATCGACAACGATCTGAAAATACTCTGAGCAAACGCACTGGGCAAACGCACCAAACAAAGACACTGGGAAAACACGTAAGTTGAGGTCGAGCGGTCGTGTAAACGGCGGACCCGTATTCGTAGCGTCCCAGCTGAGCGCGGGTAATCTAGCTATGTTTTCGTGCTTTCTCGCGGGCGGCTGTCAATAGTGCGGCTATACCGGTAACCTGCTCGTCTAATGAACAGTGCTCTACAAGGGAGTCCCACGGACGAACATGGTCAAGACGACGTCAGCCCTGACGACCCGTCCGGGCGAGAATCAAAAGCGCGATTGAAGCGCACGTCGCGTAGCCGCTGGCTCGTCGAGGGGCTGAGTATCGTCTTGGTGGCACTCGTCTTCGCGTTTCTTCTTCGAACCTACGTCGTTCAAACCTTTTACATACCTTCTGGCTCAATGACCCCTACGCTCCAAATAGGCGACAGGATCCTCGTGAACAAACTCAGCTACCGCTTCCACAGTGTCCACGAAGGAGACATCGTCGTCTTCTCACATCCGCCACTTGAACACTGCGGAACCAAGATTGAAGATCTCGTGAAGCGGGTCATCGCTACTCCGGGACAGACAATTTCTCTTGCGCACGGTCAGGTGTTCATAAACAACAAGCTGCTTCCCGAGCCGTGGTTGCCCAATAGCCCCAATTCTGTGACCCTACCTGGACCAGACCCTCAAGAACCCTTTAGCCTCACGCGGCCGTATAAGGTCCCGGCTAACAACTACTTCATGATGGGCGACAACAGGACCGGCTCTTGTGACAGCCGGTGGTGGGGGCCGGTCCCGAAGTCCCTGATAATAGGCAAGGTTGACGCCAGGATATGGCCACTATCGCGTTTTAAGATCTTTTGAACAAGCCTTCTTGTAACGGGGCGGAAAAGAAAGTCGAACTATACTTTCACCCAACGAATAGGGGCCGCTCGCCCGGCTCTCGAGTCCAAAGCTACGACGCGTACTCCAAGGGCCGTTGCTGGCCGTTGCGTGCTGAGATCTATGAACAAACTTAGGAGGAATCGGTGATCCTTCGCCGTGACGGAGTTTCCCGCCGCGACTACACGGCCGTGCTCCCCAACTCTGTCCCAGAGATTGGGCGGCTGCTGCGTCGCGAACGGACCCGCCAGGGGCTCAGTACGGAAAACGTGAGCTTTTTCACGGGAATCCCGAGCATCATGATAGAAGCCCTTGAGAGTGGCACGGTAGATCACATCCCAAACCAGGTCTCGACCTTGAAAGCGTTGGAACGTTACGCGAAGAGCCTCGGCCTACCCTCCGCTCAGTACGTACTCGCACTCGTGGAGCACTGGCCAGACACCCCCGCAGATCCAGTGGTCGACTCCACACCGGCGCCGTTGATAACACAAGTACATCGTCCTTCAGCGCTAAGTGAAACGGCGTCGATCTCGAAGGTTTCAAACTCGGAGATTTCAAGTGAACCGCTAACCTCCGGTGCGACGACTCGCCCCTCGTCGCTCGCTGAGCCTCATTGGAACTCG
This sequence comes from Actinomycetes bacterium, assembly GCA_021794655.1. Lineage (GTDB taxonomy): Bacteria > Actinomycetota > Acidimicrobiia > Acidimicrobiales > RAAP-2 > JAJYQJ01. Next base: position 22,005 of record JAJYQJ010000127.1, read on the forward strand.
TCACATATGGTCGATACCGGGGTCATTCCATCCGTTTCCAAACCGCCCGAGATAAAGTCCGCGAAACCAAGAAAACCTAAAGCGCCGCTTCTCTTGAGACTGCTCTTCGCTCTCGTCGCGCTCGCATTTCTATCCGCCGCAACCGCACTCGTTGTCGACAAGGTTCACCCCCAGTGGCTCCACGATATCGGTGTCCTTCATTCCCCGGGTCAACACGGAGGAAGCGGCAACACTCCCGCGACCAAGCCGGCGAGCCCTCCGCCTATCTTCTCGATAGCCCACTCCGGTTCGAGTACCGCTGACTTCAACGTCCGGGCCACTTCATTCGACGTCCGAGTCGTGACGCTCGGTTACCCGAGTTGGGTCCAAGCTTCCAACAGTAGCCAGGCGACGCCGTTTTTCTCAAAGATCATCGGCGCAGGCCAGTCTCACAGTTTCACTGTCACGCACCAACTCACCCTCCAAGTTGGATCTGCTTCGGCAAAGGTGTTCGTCTCTGTGAGCGGCAAGGATGTCGGTTTTTACTTTCCCCCGTCCGCACCGTTCACAATGAACTTCACTTCCATCAGGTAGCAGGTAGCAGATCAGTCGCGCGGGCGCCCGCTTTGGGAACAACTATCTCTACCTGGTTATCTACCCGTTCACTCCGATCCCGCAACCGCGGCTACCGCGGCCACGCTCTGGCCGGCGTCTAAGTTCATCACTCTGACTCCTGTAGCATCTCGCCCTTGTGACGCAATTTCGCGAACCGGCGTTCTGATCACGACGCCTCCCGTCGACACGAGCAAGATCTCGTCTTCGAGCGCCACCATAAACGCCGATACAACCCTTCCGCGCTTGGCCGTCAGCCGGATTCCCCTCACTCCTTGACCACCTCGCGCTTGGCGGTTGAACCGCTCCAACTTAGTCCGCTTTCCATAGCCCGCATCTGTGACAAGAAGGATGTCGGCCTCGTCGCGAGCGACGTCGAGTGAGACCACTTCATCCTCTTCTTTCAACCTGATTCCTCGTACCCCACTCGCACTCCTACCCATCGACCGGACGTCGTTCTCGGAAAACCTGATCGTCATTCCTTTACGGGTCACGACGAACAGGTCGTCGTCGCCGGTCGTGGCCACGACTCGTACCAGCTCGTCACCGTCACGCAGCGTTATCGCGATAAATCCCTCCCGCCGTGACTTGTCGTACTCGGAGAACGCGGTCTTTTTGACCTGGCCGCGGGCGGTCGCAAAGACCAAGAAGTGGTCCTCCGGGAAGTCCCTTGTGGGAACGATCGCTTGGATCTTCTCGTCGTTCGCGAGCGGGATCAAATTTACGAGCGCGGTTCCTTTCGCGGTGCGCTCTTTCATCGGGATCTCATGTCCCCTCAGCCTAAAGACACGCCCGCGGTTGGAAAAGAGGAGGATAAAAGCGTGCGTCGTCGTATGCAAGACGTCAGTGACCAAGTCTTCTTCCTTCAGCTTCGTACCTTGAACCCCTCTACCCCCCCGCCCTTGGGTACGAAACGCTGCTGCAGACACGGACTTCACGTAACCTGCTTGGGTCATCGCGACGACTATTTCTTCGTCGTCAATCAGGTCTTCTATACCGAGTTCGCCAGGATCGTGAGTGATGACGCTGCGCCGCTCGTTTGCAAACTTCGTCTTTATCTCTTGGAGTTCGCCGGCGATAACCCCTCTCAAAATTACCGGATCGGAAAGAATCTCCTCGAGAGAGGCGATCTCTGCCCGCAGCGAACTCATCTCCTCTTCTAGATTGGACCGACCCAGTCTCGTAAGGCGACCAAGCGTCATGTCGAGGATGTGACTCGCTTGATCGTCAGAGAACTCGAACGGCTCCGAGGTGAGTGCGCTCAGCGCCGTCGAACGGTCGTCTGAAGCCCGTATCGCCGCAATAACGGCGTCCAGCATGTCAATTGCTCGAAGCAACCCTTCTACGATGTGTGCTCGAGCTCGGGCTTTGCCCAAACGATACTCGCTGCGTCTCGTAACTACCTCGATCTGATGGTCGACGTAGTGCCCGAGAGCCTGGGCCAGGTTCAAAGTACGCGGCACCCCGTCTACGAGCGCTAAAACGTTCGCCCCAAAACTCGTCTGTAGCGGGGTGTGCTTGTAGAGCTTGTTCAAGACGACATTCGCGTTCGCATCCCGTTTCAACCGGATCACCAAACGGTGCTTACGGCCCGCGGAGTCGTTCTGAGTGTCGGCAATGCCGTCGATCTCGCCCGCCTTAACAAGATCGTGGATCTTTTGCTCCACCACCTCGACAGACGTCTGGTATGGAAGCTCTGTTACCACGATACGAGTTACGTTGTTGGACTCTTGAATTTCGGCAACCGCGCGAAGCTTGATCGACCCCCGTCCGCTGCGGTAGGTGTCTAGAATTCCCTGACGCCCGAGTATCTGGGCGCCGGTTGGAAAGTCGGGACCCTTAATAAACGCCATAAGGTCGTCAGGTGTCGCGTCGGGATGCTCGAGCATGTGAAGCGTCGCGTCGATGACCTCACCTAGGTTGTGAGGCGGGATGTTCGTCGCCATCCCTACCGCTATGCCTTGAGAGCCGTTGACCAACAGGTTGGGAAACCGGGCCGGGAGAATAGTCGGTTCTTCCGTGCTGTTGGAGTAGTTCGGTACGAAGTCGACGGTCTCCTCGTCGATACTTGACATCAAGTCCAGTGCCAGCGCTCCCAGCCTGCACTCCGTGTAGCGCATCGCGGCCGGCCCCTCGTCGGGACCGGTTCCACCAAAATTACCGTGCCCGTCCACCAGCGGGTGGCGAAGGCTGAAGTCTTGAACCATGCGCACCAAAGCGTCGTAGATAGCCGAGTCGCCGTGTGGGTGGTAGGTACCCATCACCTCCCCGACAACCGCCGCACACTTCACGTGCGGGCGATCGGGGCGCAGGTTCTGATCGAACATCGAATAGAGAATGCGTCGGTGAACGGGTTTCAGTCCGTCTCGTACGTCAGGAAGGGCCCTCGAAACGATCACCGACATCGAGTACTCAAGGAACGAGCGCTCCATCTCTTCTTGAATCTCGATTGGCTCGATGAACCCGAGCACTGCACCGTTGCCGGCTGAGTCGCTTCCGTTCATCTTCGTCGAACTTGATGTGGTTGATCTTCTTGGCATGTCAGATCCGTTCCTCAAACATCCAAGAATCGCACGTCTTTAGCGTTCGTCTGGATAAACTGCCTTCTCAGTTCAACGTCGTCGCCCATCAGTACCGAACACACCTCGTCCGCGAGCGCGGCTTGCTCGACGCTAATCTGAAGTAACGAGCGTTTCGATGGATCGATTGTCGTTTCGCGCAACTCCCCAAAGTCCATCTCGCCGAGCCCCTTGAGTCTTTGAAAGTCGTGTCGGTGATCCGGGTTGCTGGCCAAGAACGACTCTTTGGAAAAATCGTCTTTCAAGTAAACTTTCTCCTTGCCGACAAGAGTCGAGTAAAGCGGGGGCTGTGCGACGTACACAAACCCTCCTTCAACCAGCGGCTTCATCTGCCGGAAGAAAAACGTAAGGAGAAGGGTGCGGATATGAGACCCGTCCACGTCTGCGTCGGCCAAGAGTATCACCTTATGGTAGCGAATCTTTTCGACATCGAAGTCGTCTGCGAGCCCCGCACCGACCGCCGCGATCAACGCTTGGATCTCCGCGTTCTTGAGCATCTTGTCTATTCGCGCCCTCTCGACGTTCAAGATCTTCCCACGAATTGGCAGGATCGCCTGCGTTCTCGGGTCACGCGCGTCCTTCGCGGAACCACCTGCGGAGTTCCCCTCGACTATGAACAGCTCACACTCACGCGGATCACGTGAGGAGCAGTCGACGAGCTTGCCGGGCAGACCGGCTCCGTCGAGAGCAGACTTGCGTCTCGTCAGGTCACGTGCTTGGCGCGCTGCGACTCGTGCCCTCGCCGCGATCGTTGATTTTTGAACAATTTGGCTCGCTTCGCGCGGGTTTTCCTCTAACCATTCCGCCAACTTCTCATTCGTCGCTTTCTCGACTAGAGAACGGATCGGCACGTTGCCTAACTTTGACTTCGTCTGCCCTTCGAACTGCGGGTCTTTTAGTCGCACAGAGATGATCGCGGTCAGCCCTTCTCGAATGTCCTCGCCCAAGAGGTTGTCGTCCTTTTCCTTCAAGAGATTCCGTGCTCGTGCGTAGCGGTTTACAACGTTCGTGAGCGCCTTCTTGAACCCCTCTTCGTGCATTCCGCCTTCTGTGGTCGAGATGCCGTTCGCGAACGAGTGAATGCTCTCATGAAACCCCGTGTTCCACTGCATCGCTATCTCGACCTCTTGTACCTGCTCTACCTGCTCGAAGTTGGCAACCTTTCTGAACAAAGACTCCTTGACCGCATTCAGGTGTTTTACATAGTCGACAATTCCACCGTTGTATTTGAAGATCACCTTTTGCGCTCCAGACTGGCGGGAGTCTTTGAAAACGATCTCTAGACCCTTGTTCAAGAAGGCCATTACCTGGAGGCGCTCGATAACGGTCTGGGCCCGAAAGTCAGTCTCTTCGAATACCTTTGGGTCAGGCCAGAACGTGACCGTCGTACCGGTGCGTCCTCTTGGCGCGTCGCCGACCACCTTCAACTTTCCCTTGGGTATTCCCCCGTCGCGGAACTCGAGTGCGTGATGCTTTCCCTCGCGGTCTATCTCCAAGATCAGCTTCGAGGAGAGCGCGTTGACGACCGATACACCGACACCGTGCAGTCCTCCAGACACCTTGTACCCGGCGCCTCCGAACTTTCCACCCGCGTGGAGTGTGGTGAGGACTATCTCAGCAGCTGACTTATCGGGAAACTGGGGGTGCTTATCTGTTGGAATACCCCGGCCGTTGTCCGATACTTTGCATCCGCCGTCCGCCAGGATCTCGACGTCGATGCGGTCGCAGTGTCCCGCCATTGCTTCGTCGACCGAGTTGTCAACTACTTCCCAGATCAAGTGGTGGAGACCGGTCGGACCGGTGGAGCCGATGTACATTCCTGGCCGCATGCGCACGGGCTCTAGACCTTCGAGAACCGTTATGTCCTCCGCGCTGTATGTGGTTGAATCAATACTCATCTCAATCTCCCGGCTTAGCCCGCGAACAGGCCCTAAAACTGCGCTATCTTCAAACCTTGAACTCTTAGATCAAGAACGAATACTTCTCAAGGCTACCCGCCTAGCCTACTCCAACTCGAAGCGTTCAACCGAGTTCACCCACGCCTCACCACGACCTCAACCCTTCGCGGCGCCTTGCCGCTGATCGCCTCCAACTTTGTCAAGATTCTCGCGCTGTCGGCCTTGGCTCGCGTCGCCCACGCCGGGTGATCCGCCGCGATCACGAGGACCTCGTTCGAGACCCGAAGTGGTCGGATATGAGCTGACGCGCCTTCCCCGACGATCTCTGACCACTTCGAGAAAACCGCCGACATCGTTGTCGTATCCAGCGTCGAAACCGGGTCTGACCTTATTCTCTTGACGACCGCCTCGATCGCCGTTCCAAGCCGTTTGAAGTCCCCTTGATCGTCTCTTCTCATCTCTATCACGAACGCCTTCGACTCTAGAACAGCTCCGTCTCTCCCACTTGTGTCCTCACTGATCAAGAGCGCTGATTAGCTGGACACTCAAATTGCCCTTTGGCCCTCGCTCGTCGCAACCAGGTAACGGGGTAGAGGTAGTAACTATACTTTGCCCAACTGGTAGCCAGTTCATGAGGGCTTCGCTTCTTAGCGGGTCCAACTCGGAGAAGACGTCGTCTAACAGCAGTATTGGCACAGTAGAAGTTTTTTCGACCACCATCTGATAAAATCCCAGCTTGAGTGAGAGCGCCATACAACGTTGCTCGCCTTGAGACGCCTGGCTGCGCAACAGTCGGCCGTTGAGCTCGAGATCAAGTTCGTCCCGATGTGGGCCTGTCGTGTTAACTCCACGTTTGATGTCTTCCCTTCTAGACGTCGCTAACGCGTCTCTCAACGGCGGCGTCCAAGTCGTCTTGTATCTCATACCTACAGTGCCACCACTGCGGCCGGCGAACGACGAGTACGCATCTTTGACGTAAGGGTTCAGCTGTTCCACCAACTCGGCTCTCGCGGCGACCACAGCGTTTCCAAGATCACCGAGACGCTCGTCCCAGACGTCGAGCGTCGATAGGATCTCCGGGGTCGGGCGCCCTGCGGACTGACGTAGCAACGTAGCTCTTTGCCGCAGCACCTTTTCGAAGTCGGCTAACACCGAAGACATCAAAGGATCGACCAGGGTGACACAACGATCGAGGTACTCCCTCCTCTTTCCCGGTCCGCCCTGGACCAACTCGAGATCGTCTGGGCTAAATATCACGACCGGGATCGCTTCGGATAAGCGCGTGGCCGACCTTGTCGCTTGCCGATTGATCTGAAAGTAGGAGCCAACCCCTAACCGGATCTGTCCTTCTACAAGCAACCGCCGTTCGCCGGCGAGGACGTCTGCTCTCAACACGGACCTTTCACATCCTGAACGGATCATCAAGTCACGCGCCGTTCCCCTGAAGGAGTTGCCACTTCCAAGAAATGCGACTGCTTCTATTACTGATGTCTTTCCCGTTCCGTTTTCTCCTAAGAGCACCGTAGTCCCTGAAGGGTTGAACTCGAAGGTACTCTTCGAGAACGAACGGAAATCGATCACCTCTAACTTTGCGAGGCTAACCACGTGTCCACTTACGACAGGTTAAATAAATTGGTCAAGAAACTCTTACTGGCATCAACAGATACCGGTAGTCGTCGCGTTCGGCCCCCCTAACGGTAGCTGGTTGGCCCGAGTCCGCCGCTTCAATTATCACTTCATCGCTTATGACCGCGTCCACACCGTCAATGAGATAGGACGGGTTGAACGCTACGGTTATCTCGTCGCCCGAGAAGTCACCGTCTACCGTCTCGTTCGAGTCGCCTATCTCTTGGGATACGACGGAAAGATCCACCCCTCCGCTCCTCATGGAAAGCCGGACCGGGGTCGTGTTGTCCCTCGCCAACAGCCGAACTCGTTTCAACGCCGACAGCAGCGACTCTTTGCCTAAGTGCAGCTCGTTTGGGTAACTATCGGGAATGAGCTGCCGGTAGTCGGGATACTTGCCCTCGAGTAGCCGCGTGCTTATCCTCAGGCCACCGTATTTGAAAGTGATCTCGCTCGAACTGGAAAAGACCTCGACTACGCCATCGCCGCCTCCCGTTGTCGGTGCACGCTGGAGTTCTGCGAGGGCTCTTGCTGGAACCAAGATGTCGCTTGTTATCGCGGAGCCCGTCGTCTCAAGAAGATCCCTCATCGCTAGTCTGTAGGAGTCGGTTGCAACTAGACGAACTTCGCCTGACTCCTCGGTGAGCAGTATCCCTGTGAGAAGCGGTCGCGCGTCGTCACTCGAGGCCGCCTTGGTTACCTGGCGCAGACCTTCAGAGAGGCTCTTGGCTGGAAGATCCAGTATCTTCTCCCCTGGTTGACCAACGGCTGGGAACTCCACTACAGGAAACGAACGCAGCGTCGTGTTGTTTCGTGCGGCTGATATCTCAACTGTGTCTTCTGTACAGCTAAGCGTTACAGCCCCTGGTTCAAGAGACCTCACCACGTCTGCAGCCACCTTCGCCGGGACGACACAAGAGCCGTCTTCAACCCCTATTACCTCGGTGGTCACCTGAATAGTCAGATCCAAGTCGGTCCCAGTTACCGTTAGCGAATTACCACTTGTTTCAAGTAGCACACCTGAGAGAACCGCCGACCCGAGGGTTCTGGTCCCCACCGCCCTTCCAGAGACAGAGAGCGCTTCAACAAGAGAGTCGCGTTCTGAGCGAAGTTTCACTTGAACATCCTTTCGGCCACAAGATAGTTCATCATAGGTGGGTTTAGAAGATAAAAGGTAAAGGTAGTAGGTGTTGTGGATTGTGGAAAACGTCGTATCCTTCCTGGAAGAAGGGGAAGAGCACCCAACGTGTCTTGTGGACAGAGTTAGAGGAAATCACCCGCGTTCTTGGCAGTGTCACTGCGGCTGTGGACAAGATAGTGCTCCGTACCCAGGTTTGCCCACGAAGTTCCCACAGCCCGCTGATGAAACTAACACAACGCCGTCACCTAGCCTTTATCTCTGAGCGGAGTTTGGTTACCTGGTCGTAGATCTGACGGCGTTCTTTCATCTGGGTAGTGATCTTATCGACGGCATGTATCACGGTTGTGTGGTCCCTTCCGCCAAAGATGCGCGCGATAGCGGGATAGCTGTAGTCGGTCATCTCTCTTACGAGGTACATAGCGACCTGACGCGCAGTGACCAGGGGCCTCGTCCTACTCGGACCGCATATCGCGTCAACAGCGAACCCATATCCTGCAGCTGTAATCTCTATGATCATTTCAGGGGTAATCGGGTTCGGGTGTTGAGCTGGGACGATATCTGCTAAGACCGCCTCGACTACATCCATTGAAACCGGTTCGTTGTTGAGACTCGCGTACGCGGTTACCCGGATCAACGCCCCTTCGAGCTCTCTAATGTTGTTTGTTACACGAGAAGCGATGAACTCCAGAACCCCGTCTGGGATCTGTTCACGATCCATCTCGGCTTTAGAGCGTAAGATCGCGATACGTGTTTCGAGGTCTGGGGGGTCTACTTCGGTTATCAGTCCGGAGAGAAATCGACTTCTAAGGCGATCTTCCAGGGTATCTATCGACTTTGGTGGGCGATCGGACGTGAGGACGATCTGCTTAGCTGCTCCATGGAGGTCGTTATAGGTGTGAAAGAACTCCTCTTGGAGGCCCTCTTTGTTTTCCATAAACTGTACGTCGTCTATCAAGAGCAGGTCGCACTCACGGTAGCGGCGCTTAAAAGCAATCGTTGTCGACATTCTGAGCGCGTCGACAAAGTCGTTCATAAACGTCTCGGTTGTCACATAAAGTACAACGTGACGTGGGAAGTTGCTTCGAACGTAGTTGCCGATTGCGTGAAGTAGGTGGGTCTTTCCAAGACCCGATTCACCGTATACAAACAAAGGATTGTAGGACCTCCCCGGATTTTCCGCGACAGCCTGTGCCGCGGCGTGGGCCAGGCGATTCGACGACGCGGCGACAAACGTGTCGAACGTGAAGCGCGGATCGAGTGAGACAGAACCCAGCTCCCGGCCAGAACGCGACGAGCGGCCACCTGGTCTAACTGGGTTGTTCGCAGAGTTATCTCGTCCGCCAACCCCTGGACCCTCGTCGAGTGAGGGCGAGGTCTCGGGAGGTGTGAGCGGGGTCGCCGCCAGATCAGCGCGTTCTTCGAGAAAGAACCGTGCTGTCACGGGTTTCGAAGCGACGGTTGAAAGGGAGTCCTGGATCAAGGGCAAGAACCTGCTCTCGATCCTCTCGCGCACGACGGTGTTGGGCACGCTAAAAGTCATGACGCCGTTGTCGTATGTCAGAGGTTTGAGCTGCGCGAGCCACACCTGCCATGTCGCCTCGGACACTTCGTCTTGAAGTGATTGGGCACAGCGCGCCCACAGCTTTTCGATCTCGCTCACCTGGTCCTCCGTTTTTGTGGCCAAAGTGTTATCCACAACACTATCCACAGGTGTGGAAGCGCACTCAGCCACTGTTGAAGACGAACGTACACCTTAACAGCGGCTCCGACTAGTGGAAGTTGGCCTGTCGCGCCTAACATCTCCTAAAGGCCGGAGACGGCCCCGCCAACAGGTCTTACGCCGTTACAACTTTGAGAGCTGGCCGGAGAACTGTGGTGGCTACCATGAAAGGCTTACCAGGTTGAAACGTACATACCAACCAAACACCCGCAAGAGGGCTAAGACGCACGGGTTTCGCAAGCGTATGTCGACGCGTGCTGGAAGGGCTATCTTGCGCTCTAGGAGACTAAAAGGGCGTCACCGCCTGACGGTATGAGTGGCTGATACCGGCTATGAAGGTGGATGGCATTCACCGCCAGTCGACCTTTCGAGCGTTGCGAAAGCCGGACGTGAGATCGTCGAGCGGCCCGATACGGGTTTTCTACGTTCGCAGCCAGGCGCTCTGTGGAGACGAGAAGATGCAGGTAGCGTACTCAATTGGTCGTAGCTTTGGAAAAGCAGTCGTGCGCAACAAGTGCAGGCGTCGCTTGAGGTCGACGGTTTATGAAATTAGAGACGGGCTAGCGCGAGGGGCGTACCTCGTGACAGTCTCCAAGAGCGCCGCCGATCTTTCCTACGACGAGCTCGCATCACACATGCGAAAGGCGATCAGGACAACGTCTGGTCGGGCCGGGATTCGAGAGGATAAACGATAGATATGCAGGAACTATGAGAGATAACCTAGTGAGACGAGCTGGCAGCCGCGTCGGGCTGGCAGCTATCACCTCCTACCAGGTGATGAGGTCAGGCAAGCCGTCGCCGTGCCGCTACTACCCGAGTTGCTCTGCGTACGCGGCCGAAGCTGTGGAGGTCCACGGGCTGTTGCGCGGCAGCCTGCTTGCTGCACGACGGGTTCTGCGCTGTAACCCGTTTACGTCTCGACACGGGATAGATCTGGTCCCAATCAAGACAGCGCCGTCGAGACGAACCCGATGAACGAACAGACGATCTATTCGGTGTTCGCAGCCGAAAACTCCATCGTTCACGCGGTCGGAGCTTTTTTCCACCCAATTTTTATCCTAATCGGGCTGGTACTTTCGGCAATCTACTCGGTTGTGCCGAACTACGCGCTCGCAATTGCGATCCTCACGATTCTGATCATGGCCGTGCTCACGCCGCTGACCGTAAAGAGCACGAAGTCGATGATTGCTATGCAGAGGCTTCAACCCGAGATGAAGCGTCTTCAACAAAAGTACAAGGGGGCCGAAAACCGCGAGCAGTTGAACCAGGAGCTCATGAAGCTCTACAAGGAGTCGGGAACGAGTCCCGTTGGGAGCTGCCTGCCCACTTTTTTGCAAATGCCCTTTTTGTTTATCCTTTATAACGTGATAAAAGGACTCTCTGATACATCGATTAAAACAATAAATGGCCACCATGTAGTTGTTGCATCTCCCAACTATATTCCTAGGACCTCGAAGCTCTATGAGAGCCTTGTTGCGAGTCATGGCAAGATGGTGTCATTTGGTATGAATATTGCATTAAAGCCCTTTTCACACCATAGTTCTATCCTACAAGCTGTCCCATTTTTCGCACTCGTAGTAGTTGCGGTGCTTCTTCAGTACTTTCAGATGAAACAGATGAATGGGCGTAATCCACAAGCAATGCAGGCCAATCCACAGATGCAGACAATGCAGAAAATCATGCCTGTATTGTTTGCATATATATATTTTATAGTACCGGCTGCAGTTACAATCTATATGGTTATATCCTCCGCTATTCGTATACTCACCCAAGACGTCATGTTCCGCACTGGGATGGTCACGCCTGTAGGAGCTCCGAGGGAGATTCAACGAGGCGAGAAGGTCGGCACAGGCCAGCAGAAGTCTCTTGGTAGCGGAGGCGATAAGTCTTCGGGGGAGAAAGGTGAAGACGCAGGAGAGAAGCCGGCCAATAGCGGGTCGTCGTCTGGAACCACCGAGAAGCCAGTGGGCGAAAAGAAGCAGTCCGGTGCTACGACAGGAAATAACACGACGGGAAGTAACACGACAGGCAACAAGCAGCGCGGCGGTGCCCGGGGACAGGCTCGAGGGCAGTCCGTACGCGGTGGCTCGAAAAAGGACGCTGCAGACGCAGGAGGAGATAGCGGCGACAGAGCGAAGCCGCATCCGCGGTCACGCGATAAGAGAGAGAGAAAGGCACGCTGAAGAGTGGAGTGGGTCGAGGCAGCTGGTAAGACGGTGGAGGAAGCGACAGAGCAGGCGCTTGATCAGTTGGGCGTCGCTGAACCCGACGCTGAGATAGTCGTACTAGAACTTCCAAAGACGGGGTTGTTTGGCAGGGTTAGAGGCGAGGCGCGCGTTAGGGTTCGTGTGAGACCGGTGGGCCCGAGGCCGAGGCGACCCAGCCGGAGCCGCGGAGCCACAAGATCCTCGAAGGGAAGTCGTAGTGAACTGGGTGCAACAGGGAACGGCTCGGCCAGGACGGCAGCGCGAGGGACGGGTCGGAGCAGGGGAACGGGGCGAGCTGGCAAGCCCAAGGGTGCTAGTGGAAACAGCCGGGCGAGATCCGCCAATGGGGTTCCAGGAGCTAATTCCGGCGTCATGTCGGAGAAGGAGGAGAGAACGGTGGCTAGTGAGATGACTCTTCAAGAGCAAGGAGACGCGGCACGTGAGTTCATTGCCGGGTTGCTCGAAGTCCTGGGGATGGAGGCGACGCTTGGAGCCAAGACCCTCGACGAGCAGACGATAGAGATTTCGGCTAACGGTGAGGGATTGGGAACGCTGGTGGGTCCACGTGGCAGCACGCTTTCGGCTCTGCAGGACCTCACCCGTACCGCAGTTCAGTCCAGGTTCTCGTCGCGGACTGACAGGATAATGGTCGACGTGGCTAGATACAGAGAGCGAAGGGCTGAGGCACTTAGACGCTTTACCCAGGAGCAAGCGGCTCAAGTACTTGAAACAGGCGTTGAAAAGCCACTCGAACCGATGTCAGCCGCGGACCGTAAGGTGATCCACGACGCGGTAAACGAGATTGACGGAGTGGTCACTCGTTCCGAAGGCGAGGACGCTTACAGATTTGTTGTCATATCCCCAGAGTGAGCAGGGGGAGCCGTTGGAGTCGTTTCTCGCACAGAACTTGAAGCGTGAACTCGACTGGAGGTTCTTTGAGTGGACGGATTGGAGCTGCCTGGGGTCGATCTGCCCGGGATTGAGCTGGTTCGAGAGGTCTTAGTCGAGGCCCGCAGCCGCGGTCTATTGGGGAGTGGTTCCGTCTCAGGGCATATTGAGCACGCAATTGGATTTGGCGTCGCTATTGAACTGAACCAATCGGCAGACAAGCCCCCTGTTGGCGCCGCTCAAGACCCGGTTAGAGTTCTCGACTTGGGCTCGGGGGCGGGGCTACCGGGTCTTGTGCTCGCAACTATACTCCCACACACACAGACGACCCTGCTCGACTCCTCCGCACGGCGTTGTGAGTTCTTGCGTGAAGCGGTCGTCAGCTGTGGGCTTTCACCCAGGGTTGACGTCGTGAACGAAAGGGCCGAAGTGGCAGGCAGGCTCCCTGGTATTCGCAGTAGTTTTGACGTAGTGGTAGTCAGGTCGTTTGGCCCGCCACCGGTGGTCGCAGAGTGCGGCTCCCCCTTTCTGGTAACCGGCGGAGTGATGATAGTTTCGGAGCCACCACCCGATAGAGAGGACGAATCGAACGCAAGGTGGCCTAACGACGGGCTTAGGCTGTTGTGCCTGGAGTCTCAAGGTACGGTCAAGACGGAATTCACGTATAGGGTGATCCGACAAGACGCGCCCTGTCCCGAACAGTTTCCACGTCGAACTGGGATACCTTCAAAACGACCGCTCTGGTGAAAGGCTGGAGACGCTCAAGCCTCTACTCCAGCCGCGATGGTTTCACGTGAAACATTGAATGCGGTGAGAGCTCTCGTCCAGTGACGGTTTGGGCGTGGGAACTTGGCCAAGCCCGGCCACGGAATTAGCCGATGAAGAGAGGTCGGCCAAGTTTAATTGGAATTTGCGTGTAGAAGCTTGACCTGGACGAAAATTCCAGCGAGTATGTTGGCAGTGAGTTTCCCGACACGAGTAGCAAGGTAATGCGGCTAAGAAAGCGCGACCGAGAGCACGACGATCAGTTCGATGTTGTAGGCGGCGAGATGGCGTCGGCGGTCTCTACCGTCGAAGAGCCGGTTGAAGACGAGCGAGTTGCAAAGAGTGAACCTGTTATCACCGGAGCGGACCGCGTGGGCGAGGTTCAGTTGAACCACTCCGGTGAGGAAGATCCCTCCAGAGACCAAACCGATGCCGATCAGGAGTTGGCCGGGGATGACGGGTCGAGCCAGGCTTCAGAGCTACCGAGGGTGATTGCAATCGCGAACCAAAAAGGGGGGGTAGGAAAGACGACGACGACCGTCAACCTTGGAGCGTCGTTGGCTGAGTTGGACTACCGGGTCCTAGTCGTGGACCTCGATCCTCAAGGAAACGCTACAACAGGTCTCGGCATCGATGCTCGGAACTTTGAAGTGTCGATGTACGACGTTATTATGAGAGAGGTTCCGATGGAAGACTCCATCGAACCGACGAGCGTAAAAAATCTCTTTGTGGCCCCGGCTACAATTGATCTGGCGGGAGTAGAGATAGAGCTCGTGCCGGCGTTTAGCCGAGAGCTCAGGTTGAAGCGAGCTACGGACTCGATTCGAGACGAGTTCGACTTCGTTCTCATCGACTGCCCGCCGTCACTCGGGCTCATTACAATAAACGGTCTGGCGGCTGCTGATGAGGTGTTGGTGCCGATTCAATGCGAGTACTACGCGCTGGAGGGACTAAGCCAGCTCTTGAGGAACGTTCATCTGGTGGCGTCCAATCTGAATACGAAGCTGGAGGTGAGCACGATCGTGCTCACGATGTACGATGCGCGTACCCGCCTTGCGGTGGATGTCGCGTCGGAGGTGAGGAAACACTTCGCCGGTAAGGTGTGTAGGAGCATAATTCCACGGACTGTTCGGCTCTCGGAGGCGCCGTCGTTTGGCCAACCGATAACGGTCTTCGACTCGACGTCAAGAGGAGCGGTCGCATACCGCGAGCTTGCAAAGGAGGTAAGCAATGGCGCGCCGAAGCGGGCTGGGTAAGGGGCTTGGAGCACTGATCCCAAACGAAGTAGTCGGGGACTCGACGTCTTCGTTGTTGGAAGTACCGATCACGAGCATTAGGCCGAACGTTCTCCAGCCGCGGAGGCACTTTGACGAGGAGTCGATGGCAACGTTGGCGGCTTCGATTCGAGAGTTGGGAGTCCTCCAGCCGGTTCTGGTTCGTAAGATTGACGGCGTCGATGCGGACTACGAGCTAATTGCTGGAGAACGCAGATGGAGAGCCGCCAGGAGGGCAGGATTTCAAACAGTTCCGGTGCTCGTCCAAACCGGCACGACGGACCCCCACAGTCTGGAGCAGGCTCTCGTTGAGAACATTCATCGCGAAGGCCTGAACGGAATGGAGGAAGCCGCGGGTTATCAACAGCTTATCGATGACTTTGGGTATACGCACGATCAGATAGCGACGAGGGTGGGCAAGAGCCGGGCGGCGGTGACGAACACCCTGCGGCTGCTTCAGCTGCCGGCGGGGGCTCAGCGGGCCGTAGCTGAAGGGTCGATATCAGCGGGGCACGCACGGGCGATTCTGGGTACCCCAGACCGGGTTCTCCAAGAGTCGTTGGTATCGAGAATTATCTCTGATGGCCTGACGGTGAGAGCGGTTGAAGAGATCGTACGGGACTCCCAAGCGACCGGCGAACCGTCCGCGGAAAGCGCTGAAACCGGGTCATCAGAGGGTATTACCAATGGTACTACCGAACGATCACGACTGGGACCGAGGCTTCCGGAGCCTGGGGTTCTCGAACTCGAGGAGCTTCTAGCTTCCCATCTTGACACAAGTGTAAAGGTGGAGATGAGCAATAAGAAGGGGAGGCTAATAGTTTCGTTTGCAACCCTGGAAGACCTCGAGCGCATATATAGGGTGATTCTCGAGGGCAGGACCAGGAGTTCTGCCGTGGAGGCGCCAGCGTGATCTTGGGGTCATCCACGATGGCCGGCGAACGTGTCTCTTGTAGGACAGGCTTGGAACTGGCGGAGCAGTGTTAACCTCTCGTACAGGATTTCCACAACCTGTGCATGACGTTGTGGATTAGTCGGTCTACCCCTCTACTTTAGCGTTTTCACCCAGGCCGTCCCAGTCGATCTTGGTCCAGGCGGATAGAGCGTCGGATAGAGCGTCTGCTAAGAGCCCGGAGTGCTCCACAACCATCGAGGCGGGTCCGATCTCGACGACGACAGCGGTCATCTGGGTCTCGCGCAGGATTGGGATCGACATGCCCGAGCATCCGAGATCCGGGAGGCCGATACGTTCGGGCAACGTAGCTTGGATCAACGTGGCGAGCTTGGAGCCCCCGATCGACTCGTAATGGTAGCCGGCGTAGTACGCGGTGGAACACCCCCAGCGGCCGGGGTCCAGGCGAAGACCAAGGTAGACGTCTACCTTGTCACGGTTGGCCTCTTGAGCCTGTACGGAGTCGTCTGGGTGGTTCAGCTGACTTATATGGGCGCCTGCACGTGAGAGGCGCCGGCTGAGAGCGCTGGCGGTCGCACCGAGACCGCCTGACTCACCGATAGCGACGTGTCTGCCAGTCAGATCTCTAGGGGCGTTTCGAAGGGCTTCTCGATCCCAGAGCCCAGAGACGAGTTCGGGCTGATAGTTTCTGGCCTGAACCCGAAGGAGCTCGCGAAAGGTGGAAGGTCCCGCTATCGCGTCAGAGGGCAACCCGGAGTTTCGCTGGAACTCTGCGAGCGCGCTGGCCGTTCTATCCCCAAAAATTCCATCGACTCGCCCGGCGTCGAACCCGAGCCCACAGAGACGCTGCTGGAGGTCGGCGACGTCGTCGCCGCGCATCATAGGGCTGCGCCGGTACAAGAGGCGGTCGCCGAGCGAAAAGCCGGCTTCGACGAGCGTCGTCCAGGTCTGTCGTCCGCACACTCCGTCTACACGCAGGCCTCTTCGGTGTTGGAACGCCTCGAGGGAGGCGCGCGTTGCTTGTCCAAAGACGCCGGCTGGATCAGAGCTGACGCCGAATCCCAACTTGACCAGGCGCCGCTGGATGTCTGCGACAGCTTCGCCGACGCTGCCCTCCAGCAGAGGAAGGGTCGAGTCGATAGAGAGGCTTGTGGTTGGGGTTAGAGGTAAGGGGTCAACTCGGCCGTGAGCTGGGCTTTCGGCTTCGCTCCGATCAGCCTTACCTGAGGCACGCCGTCTTTGAACAAGATCAGCGTCGGAATGCTCATCACGTCGTATCTCCTGGTCACGTCCAGGTTGTCGTCGATGTTCAACTTCGCTATCTCGATCTTGCCCGCCTGCTCTTCTGCGATCTCTTCCAGGATCGGGGCGATCATCTTGCACGGTCCACACCATTCAGCCCAGAAGTCTACGAGTACCGGTTTGTCGGATGCGTTGACATGTTCATCAAACGTAGCGTCATTCAACGTCACTGTCGCCATTTCTTCTGAGACCTCCTTGTCTCGTGGAACTCATCTGTCTACGCCTAACGCCACAGAGCCCAACTATCTTCCCGGGACACTACCGCCTCCAAGCGCGGTGTGGAACACTGACTGGCAAGTGACACAGGGCGGCGGTGGTTGGGCGAGAGACGGTAATGGGAGATCAGGTGAGTAGTGACTGTGAGGAAGGATCGGAGCCCCGCGTTCACAAGAGTACGTGGCGAGCGATTGTCTTTGCGGTTCCGCCGTTCCTTCTAGGGGTTACGGTACTTGGGAGATCTAGCCAGAACATGGCTCAGACGAGCTACCCGTTACTTGGAAGAGAGGTCCTCGGGGTAGGAGCGGGCCTGTTGGGGGTCGTGGTCGCGGCGGCTGGAATAGCGGGCGTCATGTCTGCGTCCCTCGTTGCGGCGAGAGCCCCGACGCGGGACTGCTTGAGGGTTCTCCTCGTCGGCGAGGTTCTCGGTGCAGCGTCGTTCGTGCTCTTCGCGCTCCCGACGGGAACGCCTGGTCTGTGCGTAGGAGCGATCGCTCTTGGAGCGGGAGGTGGGCTGATGTTTCCGTCTCTTATGACCGCGATTGGCCAGGTGGCGTTAGAGGACAGGGGACGTGCGCTAGCGGTTTTCGCGGTCGCGCTGTCGAGCAGCCTTTTGGTGGGCCCGCTCGTTGAAGCAGCTGTCCTTCACGTGGTCGGGGGCTCTCTGCGAGGCGCTTTTGGAGTCCTGCTGCCGGTACCGGTCGCGGCGACCGTGATCTCAGCGGTCGCGTTCTTCAAGGAGCGGACAGTTCTTGGAGGCCACGAGCCGGGTGTGAGAGAACGAACCCCATCAACTCCAATCCCGTCAGATACAACCCTGTACAGTCCGACTCGCACGAGCACTTCGTCCAACATCCAGGGAAAGACGGACGGGTCAGACGCCGTGACACTAGCCGGCAGTTCAGCGCGCGGCGTGCTTTCGAATCACGGGTTTCGAGTCGCGGCGTTAACCATGTTCTCCTACCAGATACCCTTTGTGGCGCTCGTAGCGTTCGGTGGTCTGCTCGCCCACCGGGTGGACGGGGTTTCGCTGAGCGGGGTCCAGTTGGCGTTCGCGGCGTTCTTCGGGGTATCTCTGTTGGTTAGAGCGGTTGTCGCGGCAGTGTCTCCGATTCGAAGGAAAGCTCCGCTCCTGCTCGCAGCGATGGTGTTGAGCGTAGTTGGAATTGCGATGATCGGTCTCGGGCGAGGAGCCGGGGTGTTGGTAGGAGCGATGGTCGTGCTCGGAGCACCCCACGGTGCGAACTTCCCTCTTGCGTCCGCGACACTTGCCGAGCAGACGTCGAATCGAGACTTGGGCAGAGCGAACGCACGACTGATGGCGATTACGAGTCTGCCGACGGTGGTAGTTCCGGTGATAGCCGGCTGGCTCATAGCGAGCGTCGGGTACTCAACTATGTTCATGCTCCTCGATATTCCAGTTGGACTACTTAGCGTGGCGCTCGTCGCGGAGCTGGTGCGTGGACACCGTCTCTCGTGAACACCGTGTCTCGTGAACACCGTGTATTGGACTTGTCGGTGCAATACAGAGTGCGTTGGACGGTTCAGCTGCCGAGGTTGGCCAACCAGTGTTCTGCGTCGATAGCGGCGACGCAGCCGGAGCCCGCCGCTGTTATCGCCTGCCGGTAGACGTGGTCTTGGACGTCGCCGCATGCAAATACGCCGTCGACGCTCGTCCTTGAACCGGACCCGGTCACGATGTATCCAAGCTCGTCGATGTCGAGCTGGCCCGCAAAGATCTCGGTAGCCGGCTGATGGCCGATTGCGACGAAGAGCCCGGTCACCGAGAGATCGGAGCTCTCGTCGGTGAGGGTGTCGCATATCTCTACGCCGTCCAATCGACCGTCGCCGTGCAGGCGTGTGACGACGGAGTTCCAGCGGATTTCTATCTTCTTGTTGGAGAACGCGCGCTCTTGCATGATACGCGACGCTCTCAACTTGTCGCGACGGTGGATCAGGGTCACTTTGTCGGCGAAACGCGTGAGGAATAGAGCCTCTTCGATCGCGGAGTCGCCACCACCGACGACGGCGATCTGTTGATTCTTGAAGAAGAACCCGTCACAGGTCGCGCACGTCGAAACCCCGTGGCCGATCAACTCGTTCTCGCCGGGCAGGCCGAGCAGTAAAGACCGGGCGCCGGTCGCGACGATGAGCGCGTCACAGCGGTAGGTTGGCTCTGGAGTTTCCGGGTCCTGTACCCAGACCTTAAAAGGTGAAGAAGCGAGGTCGACTCGCTGAACCTTTGCCGTCGAGATTCTCGCCCCGAAGCGCTCGGCCTGAACTCTCATGGAGGCCATCAGCTCGGGCCCGGTAGTGCCGGATGGGAATCCGGGAAAGTTTTCGATTTCGGTGGTCAACATGAGTTGCCCACCCGGCTGGTCGCTAGTTGAAGATGGCTCGCCTTCGATGACGATCGGTGCGAGCTCTGCACGAGACGCGTATATCGCGGCCGTCAGCCCTGCCGGTCCAGAGCCTGCTATTAGGACCTTACAGTGTTGGGTCACCGGCTACTCCTAACTTTCACTAGTGCGTCTGCGTTCGCGGTGTTCATCTCAGCGATCGGAGCGGGTCTTCGCCTTGCGTCGCGACCACGCGACGAGGCCACCACCGGTGAACAGTGCACCGAGCACTAGGTACGAAGCCCACACGCGTTGAGCGAAGACGTAGACATCGAGAATCCTGAGGACGGCAATTGAAAAGAGGACCGAGACGAGGACCAAGAGAACGACGACGATGATTCCAAACACGATCGCCCTCGCGGCGAGGATGATCGGACGTATTGCCCGGTCGTTGACCGTCGCGACGACGACGTCGACTGCGTCGGCTGCCTTTGCGGGCCACTGGGAGTCGGCGAGCCCGAGTCCAGCCCAGCCTCTGTCGTCCCCGGTGGGTTCGCGGCCAGGCCCGTCGCGGGAAGGCGGCTCTGTGTCGACGGTCGGGCGATCGTTCATGGGATCACAGGCTAGTTGGGGTTCGAGGCGCGGGCGAGAGATAGCATACGCCGATACTACCGGGACCGGTGTGGGTTCCGACGACCGGCCCGAGATCCACAGCGAGCATCTCGTAGTCGACCTCAACTTTGCTCAACGGCGTCGATACGAGTTCGATATCGCTCGCGATGCCGTTGCATATCACGAGTCGTTCAAGTGGTGCGGCGCTGGTTACTTTGTCGACGATGTAGCGGAGCGACCGCGACCTCGTTCGTTGCTTTGACTCTTCGGCGACGATACCGTCTTTGACCTGCACGACGGGTTTGATGGACAAAAGAGACCCGAGAAGCGCGGCGGCCCCTCCGATTCGGCCACCGCGTTGGAGATGGTCGAGCGTGTCGACGACACCGACGACGTGGGTGCGAGTCATTCTGTCCTCGGTCCGGGCGGCGATCTCGTCCAGCCCAAGACCGTCACGAGCGTCTTGGGCGGCTGCTAAGACCAGTATTCCCTCCCCCATTGTGACGGATCGGGAGTCGATGACCTTGACCGGTGCGAGGTTGAACTGCGCGGCGGCGGTACGTGCGGACTGGTATGTCCCAGAGAGTGCGGCGGAGATCGTGATAACGAGGATCCCGTCGCAGGACGTTTTGCACGCGAGAGCGAACGCTTCTTCGAATGCTCCCGGGGACGGCGCTGAGGTCTCCGGGAGCGTCTCCGAAGTCGTGCATCGCTGCCAGAACTCGTCGATCGAGAGTTGAGAACGATCGAGGAGTTCCTCGGTTCCGAAACGTATCGTCAGAGGGACGACACCGATATCGTATTCGGCGGCGAGCTCTGGACTGATGTCGCTCGCGCTGTCGGTGACTATCGCGACGTTTGCCATGGACGTTGAAGTCCCCCTATTCCTCTTCGGTTCTCGCCTCGGTGCTCAAGGCTAAGAGTCTGCCACGGAACGCCTGTCAGCGCCCACTGTGCCCACTCCGGGGACCACTGCGGCGCCCGGGACCACTGTTCCCTCGCCGAGCAGACCCGAGCCGCCCGGCGGCGGCGTGCATCGGGGTCCGAGAAGCCGGGCGCCGCTCGTGTGAACGAATTGAGCGTCGAGCCGAGATCGACGAGATGACGACGTAAAGCCCGACACCTAGTATCGCGGATACCCCGACCCGTAGGACGAGCCCAATACCGGAGTCCGAAGCCGATATGTTCGAGATGACGGCGATGAAGATCCCCATGATGATCGACGCGAGTACGACCCTGCGAAGCGGCGCCCAAGTCCTAGAGGTCCCAAGCGGTCCCAACCAGGATCGCAACACGAGTATCCCGGCTATGGCGGCGACGGTGTACGCGATGGACATCGAGAGTGCGATCCCTCTTATGCCGAGCGACGGGTGGAGTGCGATCGCGACGACGACGTTGGTCGCGTTCTCGAGGAGGTAGAGAAAGAACGCGATCTTGGTACGCTGCATCGCCTGGAGCACTCGAACGACGTACAAGAACGTGCAGAATCCGGGAAGGCCGATGGACATCATAGAGAGAGCGGCGCCGGTTTGGGCGGTGTCTTGAGCGTTGCTCGCGCCGTGCCCCAAGATAGCGACGGCCGGTCTCGCGAGTACGAGCATCGCGACGGCGGCCGGGACGATGATCGCGAGGACAGCGCGTAACCCACCGGCGAGTCGTTTCTTGAATGCGGCGTGGTCGTCGGTAGACCACTTCTCTGCGAGGTCGGGAGTGACGGCGCTCATAACCGATACGGCGACGACGGCGTAGGGCATCAAGAAGAAGCTGAACGCGTAGGTGTATGAAGAGACGGGAGCGGATCCCGGTGTCGCGACGGCGAGGGCGAGAATGATGAAGAGGGCGACTTGGTTCGCGACGACGAACCCGAAGGTCCACGCGCCGAGATGCAAGACCTTTCTCACCGCTTCGTTGGTGGGGTTCCAGCGCCACTTGAGACCGGCGAGGCGGGCGTTTAAGAGGCTCGGTAGGAGTGCGAGCGTCTGGAGGGTGACGCCGAGGGTCGTTCCGAGCCCGAGGAGGATCAACCAGGAAGGATGGAGCTTCACCTGCGTGAGATCCGGGAAGTTCGTGAGATGGTGAAACCAGATCAAGACGCCGATGATGACGACGTTGTTGACGATCGGCACCCACATCGGGGCTACGAAGCGCCCTTTGATATTGAGCAGGGCCGACGCGAGGCTGATGAGTCCGTATAAGGCGATCTGGGGGACGAACCACCGCAAGAGGGTCGTCGCGACCGAGCGTTCCTGGATCAAGGTGAGGTGAGCGACGGGGGTCTTCGTGTGGGCGAGGACGGTCAGCCCCGAGATGATCGAGGGGGCGGCGAACCAGCAGAGGACTGAGGCGGCGACGAGGATGACGGTAGCGAGGGTGACGACGGCTGAGATCGAGCGCCACGCGTCGCTCTCGTCGCGGGTGGAGAGGTGCTCGACGAAGACGGGGATGAACGTCGCGGCGAGGACGCCGCCGAGGACGACGTCGTAGAGCATGTTCGGAGTCGTGTTGGCGAGGTTGTACCCGTCGGCAAGCTTCGTAAAGCCGAGCGCGTAGAGGAGGGCGAAGACTCGGAGCACCCCGGTGAGGCGCGACGCACCGGTACCGATCGCCATCCAGAGCGTCGCGCGCCGGAGGTTTACGCGGCCGAGTGCGCTCGGTTGGGTTGGTCGCGGTGGGTGGTCCACGTCGAGCCCCGTCCGTCTCAGTGCGCGCTGCCGACGTTGCCGAGGTCGCCGGGGTCGCCGAGGTCGCCGGGGTCGCCGGGGTCTTGGGGAGTCGTGGCGCGCGTCTGACGGCGGTCGGTACCGGGGCGACCCCTCCACGTCCTGGCCCACCACGCGAGGAGAACGCAGGCTGCGATCAAGGTGAGTAGGATTCCGACGATCGAGGTAGCGGTTGAACGCACGATGAGCTGGCCCTTCGCGATGACGAGGCCACCGCGGGGGGCGACGAGGGTGACTTGAACGGGGAGGTCTCCAGAGGTTCGGGCGCGGGCGTTGATGCGGACGGGGTTCGTCGGGCGGTTGAGGACGAGTGTCTTAGACGGCCCGTTCGGGAATGTGAACTTGTTGCTGACGAGCGTGAGGGTGCCTTTGATCGTGTATGGGGCCGACGAGAGGACGCTTACGGGGATCGCACCGGACTGGGCGGTCAACGTTATGGTCCTGTCGGTCGCGAGTTGGACGAGTGCGAGCTGCGCTGCGAGTGAGCGCCGGAAGCTCTTCACCCGAGCGATCTGGGTGGGTTCGCTGAACCAAGTTGACTCGGAGGAGAGTAGTTGGTCGTTGAGGCGTGAGAGCTCGTTGGGAGTGCCCGAGACGGCGCTATCGAACGACGTGAGCATCTGACGCGAACGTTGAATCTTGCTGACGAACGCGGGGGTCATGGTGGATCCGTTCCCGGAGTAGACGGCGCGCTGGACGATCGGCGCGCCGTTCGCTCCGGTAGTTGGAACGGCGGCGAAGAGCTGGTTCAGAGTCACCGGAGAGACGTTTGGGTTCGTCTTGAGGCCCGAGAGGAGTGTCGAGATGAAGACGGGGTTCGGAGTCCAGTTCGTTGGTGGGAGAGCGACGACGCCCCGCGGTATGAAGTAGCTCGGCTCTTCGAAGTGGACGAGGGCGAGCGCGGCGAGGAACTGGTTGGCGGCGAGCACCGGGGTCTTGGAGGCCGAGTTGAACTGTGAGCTGAGGCCGCTGTCGGCGGCGGCGGCGGCGATGGGGGTGGTGTGGGGGAGGAGGAGTTCGAAGGTCTGTGCGGCCGCGCTCGAGAGCGGGACGCCGTTGACCGGTGTGACGGAGTTCTGGGCGAGGACGATGTGGTTGGCGGCGACGTCGGCGAGACCGGCGCCGAGACCGGAGCCGACGGGACCGTAGTTGACCCAGGTTCCCCTAGAGGTTCGCACGCCGGCGGCTGCGAGGACCTGGGCGCCTGTGGCGATCTGATTGGAGAGCTCCGCGCCGAGCCCGTCGCTCGATAAGGTGCTGATGTTGACGGGTACGTAGCTCTGCGCGGGGAACTGGTCGATGGGTCCGTTGCTTAGGGCCGAGACCTCCTTTACCGCTTGGAGGGCGCCGGGGGTGCGGGCGTTGGTCAGGGTCTGCACCGTCTGAGGTGTGGCGAGGA
>JAJYQJ010000141.1 GCA_021794655.1 Actinomycetes bacterium
GCCTAGCAAACCGAAGCAAACAAACTCATCCACCAGCTTTTCTAAGCCAGACCCGTTGGTCGCGGCGCCGTGAGGGATGTGATGCCAGGTAACCCTAACCGAGCGGCGGAGCCAGAAGCCCCGTCCGTAAGGGCGGGGAGGTTCACTGAAAAGGACTGGCCGGATCTGTACCGATATTCGATAATATCGAACATCGGTGGAACTGAGGTATCCTGTCTGCATGACTCAGATCACCGCGACCGAAGGCGTAGCGGATCTCTTGGACGTCCTAGGACGTCTCGATCTCCCAGTCACCTCTTCGCGAGAGGGCGTTCCCGTTGCCGACGGCATGGCCGATCTGCTCATCCACATCGACGGGGAGGACCAGCCAATCGTGGTCGAGGTGAAGCGTTTCCCCTCTCCGGCCGGAGTCCGCCAGCTCGTTACCCGCTACCGTGGTAACCCAGCACACCACGTACTGGTGGCCGACCGTCTCACGTCCATGGACAAAGAGATGCTCGAACAGGCCGGCTGGGGCTACCTGGACCGTCGAGGCCACATCCGGCTGTGGCTCGATCGGGTGCGGGTTGACACCCGCGTCGATCCGCTGGTCGAGGTATCGCGACGCAGTCCCCTCGACACGGGGACGGGACAGGCGGTCGCGGTGTGCCTCCTGGCGGCACCGGGACCGCTGACCGTACGCGGTATTGCAAAGGAGACGGGAGTCGCGGTGAGCTCGGTCTCGACGGCCCTTGCAGGGCTTCGAGCTGAAGTCCTCGTCCGGGAGTCGTCTACGGAACCCGTCGGGCCGGAGCTATTCTGGGCCCTGGCGGGCCGGTGGGGTGTGCGAGAACGCCTTGTTTCCTTGACCCAGATGCCGCGTCCGGGCGACGCAGGCCGAACCTCGCAACTCGGTCTAGGGCTTGACACGATCGAGAAGAGCCCGGGCTGGGCGTTGCGAGGCGATGTGGCGGCAGCAATGTGGGGCGCCCCGCTCCCGCTGCAGGGTGACGCCCCGCCGGACTTCTTTGTGCCCGACGACCGGACTCTGCGGATAGCGAAGCAGCTCTACGGCGAGGCACCTGCGAACGCGGCCGCGCCGCGACCGTCACCGTCGCTCCGTTGCGTTATGTCGTGACACACCGCTACGACGCGGCTCAGCTGGGGCTGTCGAAGACGGAGTGGCCGGTGGTCCACCCGGTGATCGCCGCGCTGGACCTGACGCGCAGCGGTGCGCGGGGACAGGAGATCCTCGAGGACTTTGAGCCGCCTGAAGGCTTCCGCCGTGTCTGGTGAGCCCACTGAGATCACACTGGCGGCCGATCCCCGAGGCACCATGGCCAATCTCCTCGGCCATCTCGGCGAGGTGGACCGCGCCGGGCTGAGGGATTGGGCACTCATCGGAGGCCTGGCCGTGATGGTCCGGTTGGAGGACGCCCACCGGCCGACCCGCGACATCGACACCCTCTCGCGCCAGGTCGATCCCGAGCCGAAGGTGACCCTTCTCGGGATCGCGGAGAGCGAGACGTCCACGGGAGTGCTGCTTCCCGACGGCACGAAGGTTGATATCATCGGCGTAGAACCGGTCCCCGATTTCGACGCTCTGCCCGACGACGACGGGCAGCGTATGTTCGTCCTCTCGCACTGGTGGATGGCCGAGACAGCAGAGCTCGTCACGCTGACCCTGGTCGATCCGACCAAACGCGACGGGAATGTCCTTGCTCGACGGCGGCCAAGCGCGAGAGCGACGCCTACGACGTCTATCGCCTTCTCCGGGCCGGCCGCCTCCAGGAGATCGCCGAGGAGCTGGGCGGCGCTCCGGCCGACCTTGGTGCCTGGTGCATGTTGTACTTGGAGGAGCTGTTCGTCGAACGCTGCGACCAGACGGCACGATGGCTGCGCAACGTCTCCCCGGCCGAGCGTGTCGAAGCTGGCGACCTGTCGGTGCTCGGTGCCCTGATGGTCGAGGAGTTCGAGCGGCTTGGCTAGCCCTGAACCGCTGCAGTGGTCAGAACTTGCGGATAGACGATCTGGGCGTGTTAACCATGTGCGAAGGTGTTTGGTGGGGCCGCCATTAAACGCTTCAAGGGAGTCACTTAGGCCCTAAGGAGAGTCCACAGCTCGTCGGCGTCGGCGTCGATCGCCTCTGTGATCTCCACGGTCCCGTCGGCTCCCCATACCGATGGGCCCCAAAAATCAAACTTCTCATGGCCGACGGCTTCAGGTGTCATCGTCGGGTTGCCGGCAGCGCCGTCGGGGACGTCGACCTCAGTCGCCAGCTCGCGCCCGGAGCGCAGGCGCACCCGCACGCGGGCCGGGAACGTCATCGCAAAACTGTCGAGGGCTTCGGACGACCACAGGTGTGAGCCGGTTGTACCCCGGCGGACGACGGCGGAGTTAGCGTCCCACAGGGCGCGAACGAGCGCAACGGCGTCCCCCGGCAGGAAGTGCAGGGATTCGTGGTCGCGGCGGACGCGGCGGAGTGCGCTCGGCAGCCGGCGGCGGGTGTTAGCGACGACGGTCCTGGGTGGCAGTAGTGGCGCCATCGCCTTCGCGCTCCGCAGCGTGAGCGGCCAGTCGTGGCGCAGCGTTACCCGCCTCGCGAGCCTCGCGATCTCGTTGTGGTGCTCGACTAGCCAGGTCTCATCTGTCTCGGCGGGAGTAAGACGCCCGGCGTAGAGCGTGATCGCCACGTTCCAGGGGATCGAGAAGTTAACCGTCACCGGGGTCGGTGGGCCGCTAGACCCGTAGCGGCGGGAGAGAGCGTCCATCTCGTAGGTGAGCAGGCTCGCCTCCACGATCACCGAGGCGACCTCGTCCGCCGGTGGTGGTCCCAACTCGAGTAGCGCATCGACGGTAGTGTCGACGTAGGCGCAGCCCGGGTACCGTTTGATGCTGAGTGTGCGAGTCGCCCAGCCCTCTCCGAGCCCACCGAGTAGCGCCGGGATGGGTGCGTACGCGAAGGCGTCGAAGAACCCGTGGGGATCGTCGAGCGCGTCGAGCGGGCCGGTAACCCCGGCCGCGGCGAGACGGGCCGCCCGCACCCCGGCGAGGGTCGGCTCGGCCGCCGTCAGCAGCTTCGAGTCAGGAGACATGAACCCCGGCACCGTCGGCCGTGGTGCTTGGTACAGCCCGAGAGCCAGAGCGTGGGCGAGCCGCCCCGCGTCGAGCCCGAGAAGCCGGCCGGCGGCAAGCGAGGCGCCGGCCGCGTGTACGAACGACCAGAGTTGGCCGTTGAGCGGCCCGAGGAGACACGCCCCACCGAGTCGAGCCTCGACCTCGTTGGCAACGACCTGTGCGACGAGCTGCTCGATCCCCGAACTCGAGGTCTCGGCGGCGACGAGTAGCGGCACGAGTACGGCGGAGTGCCCGCTGTGGGCGAAGCAGGAGTAGTCGTCGAAGTCGAGCGCCATCGACAGCGCCGTCGCTGCGTAGATCGCGTCGTCGCTCCGAGCCGTGCGGTTAGTCCCGGGAATCGGTACTGCACCCGCCGCCGCCCAGGAGTCGATCCCGGCGAGCACCCGCCGGGCGGCGCCGTTCGTCGTCGACGCCGCGACAGCGGCCAGTACCGAACGCCGTTGGGCGTGGCAAAGGTCGACCACCGCATCTGGCACGTCACCGACTGTGAGCTCGCTGGCCCAGGCGGCGATGCGCTCTACAGTAGTGGTCACGCCTTGAATCCGATCATCGCCCGGTAGACGAAGCGAAAAGGGCGAACCTCGTCGCCGAGACGTGACCTTACGAGCGCGCAGAACGCCTCGACACCGAGTGACGTGTCGTCGACCCCGTGGCGCTTCAACGTCTGGTAGTCGCCCTGGCTCTTCAAGAGGTCTATGAAGCGCTGCGCGTCGCCCTCTTCGCTCGACGCGGCAGCGACCTCTCTGCACCAGTCGAACACGCCCGACGCGACCATGCGTTCGAGGTGCTCGGCCTTCGGCCACTTTCGCACCCCTTCGAGTAGGAGTTCGAAGTCGCCGGGCGCAGACTCGTGGTCTTCCAAGGGTGGGGCCACGAACCCGTAACGAGTAGAGCGGTGAGCGAGTTCCGTCTCGAACTCTTGGACTCTGCGAAGACACGTATTCCACGCCCGCTCCGCGACAGCGTCTCCGACGACGGGCGGCCAGTCGCAGTCGATCGCGGCGAACACGCCGCCTGGACGTAGGATCCGGGCCACTTCTAAGAACGTCGACGACGGCTCCATCCAGTGCAGGGCTTGAACCGCGACGACGACATCCGCTAACCCAGTCGGCATCCCGGTATCGTGTGACCAGCCTCGCCGGAACCCGACGTTGCCGTCGTCCCTCGACTCCGCGACCGCGCGCATCTCGTCGCCCGGTTCGACGCCGACGACCTCGTCGGCCCAACGCGACGCCCATCGACACGATAGGCCCGTCCCGCTTCCCAAGTCGACGACGAGCTTTGGTCGCGTGCCAAAGTAGGAGCTAAGGATCTCACCGAACTCGCCGGGAACGGTCGGTCTCACCTTGTCGTAGAGGTCGGCGAACCCGCTGAACCGATCTGCTCCGGCCCTAAGAGGCGATCTGCTCGTCACACAGGGATGATAGTCCACTGGCGGTCGTCGCCAACGGTCGTTCGAGCGGCGACGTCACAGCCTCGCGGTATAGATAGAGACCGACGTCAAATTCTAAGCGCACAGGTTGCCCTGGACCCGACGCCAGATCGTGCTTGGAGCGAGCGGTCCGATCTCTTCGGACATCACCTCGCAGGCTGCGCCAGTTGGACCTCATGGACGACGGAGCATTCCTGCCTGCGACCCGCCGGAGCCGGCAGGGAACGCCACGTCGCTCAGAGGACTCTCATACGTCTAAGTTAGCGAGGAAAGAAATGTACTCTGGCGATTTGAACGGGAACGAGACACCGAGAAGAGCTCAAGGGGTGCCTTGGCGAAAGGGGATCGAACGGCGCCTCAACGCCTTGGAGCGCAGGATTGCTGGACAGGAGGAGATGACCGCCGCCGCTTCAGATGAGGTGCGCACGAGGCGGCTCGTCATAGTGGATAGCGACGGAACTCAGCGTATCGTCGGAGAGATCGCGTCGGGTTGCGCGGAGCTACGCATCGAACTTCCCGGGGAACCCGGCTCCCACTCGGGCGTCGTGATCTACGCAATCGCCGGCGACGAACGGGTGCCCGCCGCGTCGATCGGAATCCAACTCTGGGCCCGTGGGGACTCGGTCGCCGAATTCGAAGCGTCGCCGGACGACAGCGGGGAGTGGCGCCCGACCCTGAACCTCAGTACCGGGCCATGACGACGAGTGCCGCACCGGTCGCCAACAGGGCCGTTAGCACGATTAAAACCCGGTCCCAGGTGTTCATTGCCCCAATGCTACTTATCAGTCTGTAGACTTTCCAGTAGCAGATCGCCATATTGCCCGGGTGGACGGAGAGCTGCAACGACGGTTGGGCCGGTTCCTTCGCGAGTATCGAACGGCGAAGGGTTTAAGCCAGGAGTCTTTCGCAGAACTCATCGGGATCCACCGAACCTATATGGGCGGTCTCGAACGCGGCGAGCGTAACGTCACCCTCAAGACCGTCGAGCACCTCGCCGACCGCCTCGGGGTCGACGCCCGGGACCTCCTCAGTTAGCGCCGTCGGCCGAGAGCGTCCGCCGCAGTAGATCTAACGCCGAGATCACCGAGTACTGCCTGACTCTCTCGCGGTCTCCGGGAACGTTCAGACGGCGCACTTCAGTCGTCGGGTCCTGCGTCGTCGGGTCGGGGAGGCTGACACCGACGAAGACCGTGCCCGGCGGTTGACCGTCCGCGTCGTCAGGGCCCGCGACGCCGGTGACCCCAACGCCGACGTCTGCGCCGAGTACCCGCCTCGCGCCCTCGGCCATCGCCGCCGCCGCCGCCTCTGAGACGACGGGGACGTCTGGGACGCCCAAGATCGAGTGTTTCACCGACGACGCGTAGGAGACGACGCCACCGCGGAACCATCTACTCGCGCCCGCGACGCCAACGAGGCGCGACGCGATCATCCCCCCCGTCAACGACTCCGCAACGCCAAGCGAAAGCCCCTTTCGATCCAGTAGACGAGCGACGACCTCTTCCATCGAC
This sequence comes from Actinomycetes bacterium, assembly GCA_021794655.1. GTDB lineage: Bacteria > Actinomycetota > Acidimicrobiia > Acidimicrobiales > RAAP-2 > JAJYQJ01. The sequence goes on from JAJYQJ010000141.1 coordinate 6,058, forward strand.
TCGTCGTCGACAGAGAAGACAACGTCGCCGAACGTCGAGTGGAGGACGTCTTGAATCTCTCCCAACTCTCTCTCGAGTGCCTCCTCAGCCGCCGCCGCGGTCGTCGCCCTCGTCGTAACGCGGACCTTCAGTCCTTCAATCCCGCTCGCCAAGAACGCGATCGTCGTTCTCGGTAGTTTCCAATCGACGCCGCTCTCGATCGCTGCGAATCGACCGGCGAGCGCCTCTGCGAGCGCCGACTCAGACGTCCCCCAAGTCCTCATCACGCGGCTCGCGATGACCGACTCGTTACCCTCCTCGCGCAGGCGACGGAGGAGATCGGGCTTTACGCCACGCTCGAACATATCGCTCATCTCGTACGGCACGCCGGGCAGCGCGTAGATGACTTTCCCACCGAGCGGGCAGATGAGCCCCGGCGCCGTCCCCAGCGTCTGAGGGATCACCGACGCCCCCCTCGGGACGTCTGCTTGTGCCAAGTTGTTCTCCGGCATCTCCCTCCCCCGGTCCGCGAACGCCTTCGAAATCCGTTCGACGAGATCTTCGTGACGTTCGAGAGAAACGTTCATAACGCTCGCGATCGCGGCGCGTGTTATGTCGTCTTGGGTCGGACCTAGCCCGCCACAGACGACGACCGCGTCGGAGCGTGCGAGCGCCGTTCGAATCGCGAGGACGATTCGCTCGTGGTTATCCCCGACCGCCTGATGGAAGTGCGACTCTGCTCCGATTAGGGCCAGCTCGACTCCGAGCCACGCCGAGTTCGTGTCCGCGATCTGTCCCAAGAGCAGCTCGGTGCCGACAGCTACGATCTCGACGCTGAGTGTGCGCCGTTCTCGGTCGATTTCGATCTGCGAAGACGTCGTCGCAGTCACGGTATCCCCGCGGCCCGCTCCGCGTATCGAGCGTCCAAGAGGTACTGGCCGCCCGTCACAACGGTGAGAGCCGCCGCGATCCATATCGCGACGAGCTGGATCGTGTGCTCGTGTACCAACGGCGGGAGCAAGCAGGTCGCGATCGCAAGATCTTGAACCACCGTCTTTACCTTCGCCGTCGCCCGCGCCGGTATCGAGACACCCCTTCGTCCCACCCAAGAACGGTACGCGATCAGCGTGACCTCTCGGACCGCGATCAGCACGACGGGCAACCACGGCAGGCGACCCTCTCCCGCGAGCGCGAACATCGCGCCGAGCACGACGAACTTATCCGCGAGGGGGTCCAAGAACGCCCCGGAACGTGTCGTCCCCTGCTTCCGCGCGACCCAGCCGTCCACCCCGTCACTTCCCGCGACTACCGCGCCGACGAACAACGTTATCCACGTCGCCCCGCTGACGACGATCAACGCGACGAACAAAGGCGTCGCAAGAAGGCGCGCGACGGTGATCGCGTTCGCCGGCGTGACGAGCGCGGACGGGCCAAACGTACGATCAGCCGGATCGATCGTCGAGGCCACGGTCCGTATCTTCCGCGTCAATCCCCGGAGCCCGAGCGAGCGTCGCGATCCTCGAAACGAGAGCCGTCAACTGGCTCGCCCGTCAAGTCCGTCCCGAGCGATCCGGTTATCACCACGTCCACCAACCTACCCACTTCCAAGCTCTTCGGCACTTCGACGATCCCGTCGATCTCAGGAGCTTCGTGCACGCTCCTCGCCACCCCCGGGGAGTCGACGAGGACCTCTTTGACCTCCCCGACCAACGAGTCGCGCTTGAACGCCGTCATCGCGTCTTGGAGTTCCGTGCACTCCCTCAGACGTTCCATCGCCAGTTCCGCCGGCACTTGATCTGGAAGGTCTCTCGCGTAAGTCCCGTCCTCTCGCGAGTAGGTGAAGAAACCCGCCCAGTCGAGTTCGGCGACTTCGAGGAAGTCCAGGAGCTCTTGGTGATCGCTCTCGGTCTCTCCGGGATATCCGAGTATGAACGACGAACGAAAAGTAGCGCCGCTATCTCTCGAGCGGATCTCCGAGATCTTCTCCATGAACCTCTCCGCGTCTCCCCAGCGGCGCATCCGTCGTAGGTGCGCTCGTGAGACGTGCTGCAGTGAAAGGTCGAAGTACGAGACGCCGGTCGACACGACCGTATCTACCAACTCGTCGGTCAGACCCGACGGATACAGGTAAAGAAGACGGGTACGCGGAACCAGCTTCGAGATCTCCTTCGTGAGCGAAACTATCGGCTCACTCTGGGCCGTCTGACCCCTGGAGCGCCTCGTCGTCGCGTCGGGTCCGAACCCGTCGGCGCCCGCTACCCGGTCTCGGCCGTACGCCGCTAAGTCTTGCGCGACGAGGACGATCTCCTTGATCCCTCCGACCCCGCGACCGTCGTCTTTTTCGGTTCCCTCGAGCATCGACTCGACCTCCGCGACGACGCTCTCAATCGGCCTCGAACGCTGACGACCCCGGAACGAAGGAATCGCACAGAACCCACAGATCCGATCGCAGCCTTCCGCGACCTTTACGTACGCCCACGGCGTCTCGGGAGCCGGGCGCGGTAGCTCGAGGAGGTCAAAGGAGCCGAGCCGCGCGTCCAAGCCGTCCCGCTCCGGCGTCGCTCGCGTCCGCGTCGCGCGGTTCGGTATCTTGACGGCAACGGTCTTCGTCCCGGCGACGCCATTTTCCGCACCTAGCGCGAACGTCGGTGAACAGCCGAACCCCGCTACCAGATCGACCTCCGGGAGCGACTCGGCGAGTTCTTTTCCGTAGCGCTCCGCCATGCATCCCGTCACCACGAGTCGGGAGCCTTCTCGACGACGCGAGCTGAGCTCCAGGATCGTATCCACCGACTCCCGCCGAGCGGCCTCGATGAACGCACACGTGTTCACCACCACCAGATCCGCCTCAGAGGGACCGTCAGCTCTAACCAGGCCGTCGGACTCGATTACGCCGACGAGCTTTTCCGAATCGACCTCGTTCTTCGGGCAGCCGAGGGTCTCGATCCAGTAGCTACTCTCCTCCACCGCCCTCCTCCACCGCCCTCCCGGACGCTCGTCGACGACCTACCCGTCGAAGGTCCCGCAATCCTACCGCAGGCCGATTCGCCGCCGTGCCGTCCCGGACAGACGCACCGGCTTGCTCGCGCTTCTGGAGCTGGGCCGCACGCGGGTGATACCCGTGTGATACACTAGTGGGTGTGCAGCTGACCGAGTTGCTTTGGGACCAGTACAACGAGGCGCACATCGCCCGTCACGCTGTCACCTCGGCCGAGGTCGAAGACGTCGTCTTCGGTCCGAGCACACGTTGGGAGGTCCAGACCAGTCACCGTCGGCCACGGCTTGTCGCGCTTGGCCCCACCAGCCAGAGGCGCCTCCTGTTCGTGGTGTGTGAGATGCCGACGTCCACCGGGACGTCGGTCTGTGTGACAGCCAGGCCGGCAACCGACCGGGAGCAGCGCTTCTACCAAGGGAGAACCTGATGACTGACGACATGGCAGAGAGATACGAAGTGGACGCCGACGAGGCGGACGCTCTGGAGTTCGGCAGCGGAACCCCTGTCGAGGTAAAGGCAGGGCCTCAGCGGATGTCCGCGTTTGCGGTCCGCTTCGACCCCGCCGACGTGGACCGGCTCCGAGCCAAGGCTCGTGCCGAAGGCGTTGGCGTCACCCAACTGGTCCGGGCGTGGGTGCTCGACCGGCTGGAGGGCGACGACGCCGTGCCGGTTGAGGCCGACGAAGCGTTAAGGACGCTCCGTCGTCTCGTCGTCCGGCGTTAGTTGCCGGGTCATAGCCCTCCCCAGGCGCTGTGCTCAGAGTGAACGATGCCAGGTAATCCCAACCGAAGCGGCAGGGCAGAAGCCCCGTCGTCAAGGGCAGGGAGGTTCACCAGGCTTCCTTTGAGTTCTCACGCCACCAGGGAGCTACCTCATCTTTTGGGGTCTTCCGGCATGAATATGGGACCGATAGGGCGAACGTCTGTTTGTCGTTCGACCGATCGCAGTGGCAGGACCAGGGCCGCGATCAGGCCAGCCCGTCAAGGGTCGGCCGGCTCATTCCCATTGTGACTGTTCCCGTTGTGACTGGCGGCATCTTCGGCCCCAGCCCGTCAAGGGTCGGCCGGCCACACCTGCCCGGCCTCGGCTCCGCCGCCCCCCGACGGGCCTTTCGCGTGGCCAGCGAGATGTGCACAGATCGCGGGGCCCAAACCGCGGTCCGATACCCGTCGTGAACTGCCGATTCTCCAGCCCTGATATCTCGGATCACCCACATTCATGCCGAAGACCCCAAAAAACTCTCGCGCTTGCTATCAGCCCATAGTGCATCGCGCCGACCTTGTATCCAAGTGGTTCCCGGGAACCACTTGCGCCGTGCCCGGAAACGTTTCCGCCCCCACCGGCATCGCTATTCCGGACCTGACTTACGGACTAGAGTTTGATACCATATCAACATGGCGCACCATGTGGAGATCGAACCGCAGGTGCTCAAAGAGCTGCGTAACCTGCCGCTGGCTGACGAGCGGCGGGTAGTGGAGAAGATCAGGGGACTGGCAGAGGAGCCGCGTCCGATCGGCTGCGAAAAGATGGCCGGCCAACGCGACGCCTGGCGCATCCGCTCGGGCAACTACCGGGTGGTGTACCGAGTTGATGACAGCGAGCAGGTGGTGACAGTGACGAGAGTCGGCCACCGCAGAGAGGTTTACAGGAGGACGCGATGATCAACATGATCCCACTTACAGAGGCAAAGGCCCGGCTGGCCGAGGTGGTGCGCGACTGCGAAGACGGCGACGTGGTTATCCTTCGCCACGGCCATCCCGTGGCGATCGTTGTCGCTTATGATCGCTACGAGGCACAAATTGAGGAGATCGAGGATCTGCGCGACCGTATCTCGGTATACGAGAGCGAGGCGTCAAGTCCCGACCTGCGTATCCCGCTCGACAAGGCTCTCGCCGAGCTCGGCCTGTAGGGCGGCCAGGAGATCGAAGAACGAGCCGAGGCGGGAGGCGTAACCACTGGTGAGTCTGCGCCCGATAGGAGTCGTGGAGGGATGAAAATGAGAGTGCCCGGCTGATAGCCCCAAGTGGTTCTCGGCGTGAGAATGTGTCAGTCAGTTTTGGAAGCCACACGGCATGCGTCGCGTTGGCTGCCAGGTGGGCGTTGATCTGAGCCCGTTCGGAAGTCGCCGGTCGTCTCCACATGTGTCATCCCGTTACCATGGCTGGGCGCTCCGACGCCTTAGCTGACTCTTAGCCGACTCTCGCCACAGGAGCGGTCGGAGTGAACGAGGATACAGGGAGCTGGCCGAGCCGGCACCCCGTCCGAGCCGTCCACGGCTCGCTCCGGGTAAGTCTGACGGTGGCAGCCGGGACCCTCGACAGACGTAGTCGGACCGGGCTCGGGTCCTATCGCAACTGCAAGCTGGCTGCAAGGCTCGTGGCGGCCAGTGGCCAATAGCGGCAACCAACAGCAAACGCCTGCGAGTCCAGCTGCCGACATGTTACCTGCTCAGACCCCCTAGAGCGGAGAGGGAGGGATTTGAACCCTCGGAGCCGGTTCCCCAGCTCAACTCATTAGCAGTGAGTCCGATTCGGCCGCTCTCGCACCTCTCCTTGCCCCTCCGGCCTATGTTTCTCCTGCGTCTCCGCTATGGAAGTGCAGGCCAGGCCGTCGATACGTCCCAAGCGTACAGGAACGCTCCACCGCAGTGCTACCGGCAACTCTTCTCGCACGCTCCAGAACCTTCCGGCGACGCTCTTCGGGTGCGACTTCATTAGAGTTTATTGGAGCGCCTGTTTCTATTGAGCAGATCGCGGCCGCAACCCCCTTCTGTGAGGGAGGGGTCAAGGCCGACGGCGAAATGAGTGAGTGAGCACCGTTCCACGAATTGATACACCCGTGGTGTAGTATCGAACATATGATCGTAGTACCAGCCGGGACACCAACGAGCAGCGAGGTTCTACGCACAGCGACTGTCCCTATCACTCTCTCAGGAGCGAACTACCGGC
>JAJYQJ010000155.1 GCA_021794655.1 Actinomycetes bacterium
TCCTCGATCCGTGGTGGAACCCCGCGACCGAAGCCCAAGCGGTCGACCGCATCCACCGGATCGGCCAGACAAAGAAGGTGATGGTCTATCGCCTCGTCGCCAAGGACACAATCGAGGAGAAGGTGATGGCGCTCAAAGCCAAGAAAGAGGCCCTCTTTTCGAACGTAATGGACGGCGGCGCCTTTGAGTCCGCCGCGCTGACAGTTGCCGACATCCGTGAACTCCTGAGCTGACTTGGGCTGAGCTGACTTGGGCTGGGCTGGGCTGGGCTGAGCTGGGCTGGGCTGAGTCGGTCGAGGTCAGGTCGATCGTCGATAAGAGACCAATTCGCCAAACTAACGTCAGCTTGATCCCATGAAGCCGGCGGCCTGCAAGTGACACCGACGCCGTGAGTCAGCAGGCCGTCTTCAATCTACGGGTGAGCGAGCCAGAATTCCTTGGTCTGGATAAAGTGATCAAGTCTCTGCCCGATTTTTGCGATCTCCGTTGGATAGAACGCCAACATTGTGTCGCAAAGCTTGATCATCCACTCTCGTCGATTCTGTGAGTGATCTGTCACAACGCGATTTGAGTTCGCAATTTGAATCTGCCCCCAACCGAGTGCCCCGATTGTCAGGCAGGACCACTCAAGGTGTTCGATGGGCGTGAACTGCACCTTGGCGATCTGAACGTCAGATCCTTCCACCCGATATGAGATCAATAGGAGGTCGAAGTAGTTCGTGTCGGTTTCGTAAAACCGTGTCAAGCGCTCCACGGAGGTGAGGTTCGGCATGTTGAAAGCCGTATCGAGGCGATGCGTCTTGATGTCGACGACATGATAGAAGTCGCCGCTGTCGGTAAATGCGACATCGGCCATCGCCCGACGAGCGAAGTCGGCGGAGTACCCACGTACATCATCTCCGACAATTTCATCGAATTTCTCTTCAAGAATCGATTGAAGTGCATCTCCAACTGCTCGCGGGCTCGAGACAGTGTGCTCAGACATATATGTCGTCTGTTGCTTTAGAAACGTTTCAATCTTCTGTCCGATCTCCGTTAGCTTCTCGACTGAGACTATGGAGCTTGTCGTCACAGCAGACTTTCCTGGGTGTGCTTCGCAGCATCCCGACCAACAGCACTGCCCCTGGAAAGTCTCCTTTGCTCCCCTAGGCTATTTCTTTCCCAGAAAGTCTCTCCGTCATAACCTTGGATCGCGCTGCTGCGGCTGGCGAGTTCGAGCCGCTTCTCCGCGAGCAAGCAATACTCGTGGTCAATTTCAATTCCGCAGTACATCCTGCCCAGCTTCTTTGCAACAACGGCCGTGGTTCCTGAGCCAAGGAAGGGGTCAAAAACGAGATCACTTGGGTTCGAACTTGCCAAAATCAATTTGGCGATCAATTTTTCTGGCTTCTGGGCCGGATGATCCGTGTTCTCCGGCATCGACCAGAACGGCACCGTAATATCCGTCCACAGATTGGATGGATGTGTCAGGCGATAGTTGCCAGCTTCCGTTTCGTTCCAATCCTTCGGAGCTCCGTTAGCGTGGCGATAAGGAGCTAACACCTTTCGCTTGGTCATTACCCGGTCAGGATGAAAAGTCGCCTCCTTTGAAGCCACCGCATACCAGATATCCTCAGAACAGTTCTTCCAGTTCGTTCTTGAACCACGTCCTTTTTCACGCTCCCAGGTGATCCGATTCTTTACGATGAAGTACTTAGAAAGGGCTTCATAGATGGCAAAGCTTGATTGCCAGTCGCAGCAGACATAGATCGAACCGGATGGTTTCACAGTCCGAACGAGCTTGACCATCCAAGACTCGACCCACGCGGTGTATTCATTCGGTTGCATCTTCCGAAAGGAGTTCCCGTTGTAGATCTTGTCTAAGTTGTAGGGCGGATCAATGATCAGAAGATCAACAAAGTGATCCGGAAGCAGATCGACACACTTGAAGAGATCGCCGAAGATTACCTTGTTCTTTAAGTGCTCCAAGCCTTCAGGCGTATTGACTGTCTGCAATCGGGAACCCAACAAGTCTCGCTCGCGATCTTCAATCGTGAGAGTACGATTCATTGGCCCGCGTTCATGTTTCATTACCTCCTGATCATACGACATAGGTCCTTCATCCGGTGGTCGCCGGGCACAAACGCCCCCAGTAGGTCGGGCACCTGGAGTCGGGAGAGATAAGCGTCGATGATCGGCATCGGACCGAGGACCTCGGCGCAGAGGCGAAACGGGCCGGGACCACCAGGGGTACTTGCGTTCATACCTGCCCCCTTATACAGTGACAGATATGAAGTGGTGGATACCATCGGCTCCTGGCTTATGAGCACTCCTGACGAACGCAGGGTCAACGGCGCCCGCCAACGCTTGATTGATCTACTGGCCGACGACGAAGGGATCCTCCCCGGTGGGCTCGTAGAGCGGATGACTCGGTGCGGCAAGTCCAACTGCCGCTGTGTCGGCGAACCCCCACACCTCCATGGTCCCTATGTCCAGTGGGGTTACAGCCAAGGCCGCGAGCGGATCACTCGCCGCCTGTCAGCTCGACAAGCCGAGCGCTACCGCCCTGCGATCGAACGTGGTCGCAAGTTAATGGAACTGCTCATAGAGCTCGACGAGGTCGAGATCCGTAGAGTTGAGCACGCCGAGGGGTGGGGGAGGTAAAAGGGTCTCCACACATGCGGAAAGTCAGATAGTGAAACACCTGTAGGCAATGGTTGTAGGAAATGCTTGCAGGAGGGAATCTTCGACGGGGCTGCTTTGTTGGGTCGGCTCGACCGCGAACGCTCTATTCACCTCGGGGACCAGCAAACGGCTTGACATTGTACTAAACCACTAGTACATTGGAAAATATGGAGAATGAGGATCGGGTCGAGCCGCTGATCCGGTTCCGATTGGACCGGCACTCCGGTCTCCCGGTCTACCGCCAGATCGTCGACCAGGTCCGCGGAGCGCTCCGACTGGGCATCCTTCGACGAGGGGATCAGCTTCCGACAGTACGCGAAGTGGTTGAACAAGTCGCTGTTAATCCCAACACCGTGCACCGTGCATATCGCGAACTTGAGTCGCAGGGACTCATTGAAGGACAGGCAGGCCGCGGCACTTTCGTACGGCGATCGTTGCCGGGTACACCTGAGTATCAAGTTGTTCTACTACGGCGTCTCGTGGGGTGGTTTAAAGCTGCACGCGATGCCGGTATTGACGATGAAGCTATCGAGGCGGTTGTTGCTGAAGCGAAACGATTAACAGAGAGGGAGGATAGATCGTGACCGATGCTCTGGAGGCAAATGGCCTTGGACGTCGCTACGGGACTACATGGGGGCTGCGGGACTGTACTCTTCGCGTACCCGAGGGAACGGTGACAGGCTTGGTTGGACCCAACGGTGCCGGTAAGTCAACGCTACTGAGACTGGCCGCGGGGTTGTCCAGACCTACTGCTGGGTCGGTATCGGTATTTGGATTGCCAGTACGACCGAGTGGGACGGATCACTTGGATCGTGTGGGATACCTGGATCAGTTCCACCCGCTATATCGCAATTTCAAAGTCGAAGAGATTTTGACTATAGGCCGAAGACTTAACTCCCGTTGGGACGATGTGTCGGCCCGCCGATGGCTTGATGAACTCGGCATTGCGATGGATAGGCGGGTAAGAAGGCTCTCAGGCGGGCAGCAGGCCCAGGTAGCACTGACTCTGTGCATGGCTAAACGGCCGGATCTCTTATTGCTTGACGAGCCGGTGGCCAGCCTCGATCCGCTGGCCCGCAAGCGGCTCCTCCAGGCGTTGATGGGAACGGTAGCCGAACGCGGAATCACCGTGTTTTTGTCCTCGCACATCATTGGCGAACTAGAGCCAGTGTGTGACTACCTGATCATCTTGTCGTCTTCGCGGGTGCAGTTAGCGGGTAGGATCGATGATCTACTAGCAGGCCACCGCCTCCTTGTGGGCCCGCGGCGTGATCAGCCACCCCCCGGCGTCGAGGTGATCGCCACGAGCAGTACGAGTCGCCAGACGACGTTTCTCGTCCGAGGTGCCCTAAGTTCACCTCCACCTGCACTGGGTACTGACTGGCAGAGTATCCAACCTGACCTCGAAGAGGTGGTTATCGCCTATCTCTCCAACTCTGACGCGCAACCCACGTTCGCGAATCCACAGGGTGTAGGGATTGACCCGTCAGGGGGTCTCAAGTGATCTGGCTCACGTGGCGCCAGCATCGTGGGGTAGTCGCAGTATGTTCTGCTATCACTCTCGCACTTATCGTGTGGATGTGGGTGGTCCAACATGACTACTTGGGGGCTTTCCACACCTATGCCAAGTCGTGTCAACCAGGTCAGCTTTTCGTTGGGGCCAGCGTATGCAACCGACTCTTGTCCGAGCAGGGTTCTGCAGCCGGACAAGCTACATTTATTAGGTTGCTCCTTATGGCTGCTCCCGTGCTACTTGGAATCGTTCTCGGGGCACCCCTGTTTGCTGTTGAATTCGAGCGCAAGACAGTCATCTTGGTCTTCACGCAGGGCATCTCACGGACCCGGTGGATGGCGAGCCGTTGGCTCGGCATTTGTCTGTGCGTTGTAGGACTTGCTTCAGTACTGGATATCATTGCCAACTGGTGGTTCGGGTTATTCCCGGTTCACGGACCCGTAATATTTGACGAGGTATCGCGTATCCAACCGACAAACTTCGATCTAACTGGCATCGTTCCTGTCGCCTATGCGATCTTCGCGTTCGCCTTGGGATCCGCGTTGAGTATGGTCTTGCGACGCACTGGATTGGCAATACTTGGAACCGTCGGTCTCTTTATCACCGCCCGGGTGTTATTTGAGGAGTTCGTGCGTGCACATCTCGCGCCGATGTTGTTCGCGCCGATTTCGTTTGCGTCAATTGCGCGCTCGAACCGCACTGGTGGCCCACTTTACTCGACCGGTCGAGGCTGGATAGTTCGTTATGGCTACGAGGGAACTGCCAAGAGCCATCGATCCATCAGCCATGCGTATCTCGACCATGTCTTGAAACTGTGCAACGCGGTACTCCCGTCACTTAACTCGCCAAGTTGTCTCACTCAACATGGCATCGAGTCTGGTGTCTTCTATCAACCGGCCAGCCATTACTGGGCTCTCCAGCGGGGCGAGGCAGCGGCGTTCACCGTTGCTGGTGGTGCCCTATTCGCTCTCGCTGTTTGGTCACTTCGTCGCTGGAGGGCCTGAAGGACGACTACCGGGTTAATGCGCTTCTCGGTGCGAAACGTGGTTGTCTTCTCTTGTGCCTTGCCAACGAACAGCTGGCTTGCGCCTGACTTCGCGCTAGAGATCGCTCTATCAATCAAGCAACATCCGCGGGTCTCCACAACCAGTGGAGGAGTATCTTCCTATGACCGATCCCACCCGGGAAACCCACCGCGCCGGAGGGCGATCCAAGCGGTTCTTGACCCCGTTGCAGAAGTACGAGATCTGCGGGTCTTCTCGCATGAATGTGGGGAAATCTGTCGAAATGAACCCGCAATTCTCCTTTCTTGGCCGGACGAGATCGCCACCGCGCACGCCACAGCCCCGACAGGATCGGGGGTAGGGTCTTTCCTATGGTCAACAGTGTCCCACAAGCAGGACCACGTCTCCAGCTGAAGAGCTGGTAGCGCGTAAGACCTAGTTCTCTCCCGGACGCTAGACGGTCGAGTGCCCTACGTGACACCCTGTATTGGTGCACAAGACGAGTGTCTATTTGAGTCCAGACGAGATTGCCCGAGTCGCCGACCTTGCCGAACGGGAAGAGACTTCCCAGGCGGAAGTGATCCGACGCGCCATCCGGCTCTATGGGCGGCACGGCACGGTGACCGCAATTTCGCGATCGCCGGCAGTGCTGATGGTCCGGGCACCTCGATCGCCGACCTATCCGAGGTTGATCTGCTTGAGGGCTTCGGCGATTGACCATCGTCATTGACGCGGCACCACTGGTTGCGGTTGCTGACCGTCGCGATCGGCTAGGTCCGCGATCGAAGCGTTGCTCCGAAACGAGCCTGGTGATCTCGTAATCCCAGCTCCGATCAGTGCGGAGGTTGACTATCTGCTCGGTCGCCGACTCGGCCGTGGCTCTCGCCTTGCGTTCCTCGACGATCTCGCCACAGGCCGCTTCACTGTCGCCCACATGGACGCGAACGACTACCGTGTGGTAGCGGACCTAGAACGTCGATACGAGGATCTCGACGTCGGGCTGTCGGACCTCAGTGTGGTCGTAGCCGCACGGCGGTACGGAACTCGGCGACTCCTCACCTTTGACGAGCGTCGCTTCCGTGCACTGCGACCCCTGGACGGCGGGCATTTCACTCTCCTGCCAGCAGGCAGGCAGCATCACTGAGCCGGCTCTGCAAGGAACCCCTCGGCTCAGCTACTCGTACACCACTCGTTGGGACTCAACCCTGGGGAATTTCGGTGAGCAACTCTGGGGAACTTCGGTGAGCGCCATCAACATGATCGTTGTCGACAGTATTACGATCACACCTGAGCGTTAACTATCGATCAGACATGATCGTATAATGATAGGCTTAGCACCATGATCTACCGACCGAACGACCTGCGCGAGGTCGACGTGGCGGCCCTCGCGACGATCGACGAGCTGCGGGCCGAGTTGCGCCACTTCCTCGGTGAGCCGCGTCGCTGGTATGGGTCTCTACGACGCACCGCCCTGGCCCGTGCCGTGCAGGGCTCCAACTCGATCGAGGGCTACCACGCGAGCGTCGAGGATGTCGCCGCGATCGTCGACGGCGAGAAACCCGTCGACGTCAGCGAGGAGACCCGGCTGGCCGTCGCCGGATACCGGGACGCAATGACCTACGTGCTGCAGCTGGCCCGACAACCAATCCGGATCGACGAAACGCTCCTCAAGTCGTTACAGTTCATGATGCTCAGGCATGATCTGACGAAGAACCCGGGACGGTGGCGGCCAGGGGGGATCTGGATCGAGGATGAGAACGGGCATGTCGTCTACACGGCCCCCGACCTGGAGCTGGTCGAGCCGCTCGTCGGCGAACTCGTCCAGACGCTCAAGGCCGAAGAAGGACCACCGTTGATACGAGCAGCGATGGCCCACCTGAACCTGGCTCTCATCCATCCCTTCTCTGACGGGAACGGAAGGATAGCCCGCTGCCTGCAGTCACTGGTCCTTGCCGGGGAGGGCATCGTCTCCCCCGAGTTCGCCAGTATCGAGGAGTACCTTGGCCAACACACGAGCGCCTACTACTCGGTCCTCGCCGAAGTTGCCCAAGGACAGTGGAGCCCGGATCGGAGCACCCGGCCGTGGATCGAGTTCTGCCTGACCGCCCACTACCGCCAAGCCCGGACGGTCCTCCGTCGTATCCGCGAGACCGAAGAGCTGTGGGATCGGTGCGAACAACTCGCGGCCCGCCACCGGCTACCGCGCCGCTGCGTCGGGGCGTTGAGCGACGCCGCACGCGGTTGGCGGCTCCGCAGGTCGCTCTACATCAAGGTCACAAAGTCCACCGTCGGCGAGGACCTCACCGACGCCACCGCCACCAGGGACCTCAGGGCGTTAGCTCAAGCAGGACTCTTCGAGGCGCAGGGCGCAAAAAGCGGACGGGTCTACGTGCCGACTAGGGATCTCCGCCAGGTGTGGGACGCCATCCGGTCGCGGCGACCGGCATCGACCGACGACAGCCCGTACACGGCCTAGAGCCAGGCACCCTCACCAGACCCCTAGAACGCTCAGAACGCTCGAAACAGTGTTCACCGCCTCGGCGATCTGTGCCGTCGAGCAAACGTCGTCGCATCGCAGTAGATATCACTACAGAACCTACACGTGGGCTGAGATGCCCACCGTGATCGTATTCTGCTCGGTAGCGCGTCAAAGTCGCTGCTTCCCGGGCGCTCAAGGGCCGTGAGCAGCCCATCTTGCAGATCACCGATTAGTCTGCTTGCAAATCACCGAATAGTCTGCTTGCAAATCACCGAATAGCCGCTAACATCCTGGTCAGAAGTTATAGGTCGCAGGGAACCGACCAGCGGCTGCCCTGCCCAGCATCTCCTGCCCGGCATCTCCTTTCCACCTCCTCCTGCCCAGCTCCTCCTGCCCGAGGTAGAGGCCCAACAGTTACCCAACAGTTAAAGGAGCCGGTACCACCTGGCGACAACGCTTTGTTGACGGTCGAAACGTCGCGTGGAACGATGCTGCTAGAGCAGGATCGGGTGGATCTGCTCTAAGGAGGCCGGACAGTGCTTGCGGTAGATATGGTCAGAAGCGGTGCAGAGCGTTTCCCGACACGCACCGCGTTGCACTTCGGAGATATGACGTTGAGCTATCGTGAGGTCGACGAGGCCGCGAACAGGTTCGCGAACTACTTACTCGGACTCGGTCTCAAGAAGGGCGAGAAGGTAGCTCTTTTGATCGAGAACGGGCCGTGGTCGGTCTCGGTGGACTTCGCCTGCTTGAAATCTGGGGCTATTCGCGTTCCGCTCAACGCGCGACTCTCGGTCGTCGAACACGAGCGGATGTTGAACGAGACCGACACCCGCTTGATGATCCACGCGCCGGAGCTGAGCGATACAGCTCAAGAGCTCTCTGAGCGAGTGCCCGGACTCGTCGGGATCGGCTTGGGCGGCCCCGGCGTCAGCGCTGGAGTCGACCTCCTTTCAGCGTCGGCGGACCTCTCCCCCGCCGACCCACTAGTGAGTCTCGGCGCCGACGACCCGATGCTGTTGCTCTATACCTCGGGCACGACCGGGAAGCTCAAGGCGGTGATACACACACAGGCCTCCTACGGTGCAATCGCGACGAACATCCTCGCTAACTTCTTGAGTCCTCAGCGTGACTCGGTGATGATGCACGCGGCGTCGTTGATCCACGCGAGCGGCACGTTCGTCCTTCCGTACTGGCTTCGCGGAGGCTCCGCGGTGATCCTGCACCACTTCGACCCAGAGGAGTTCCTTTCGGCGATCCCTCGTTACCGTGTGACTGAGATAAACCTCGTACCGACGATGCTCGGGATGCTCCTTGCCGGCGGGGTGGGCGAGGCTGCTGACGTATCTACCCTGCGCACCGTCTGCTACGGCGCGAGCCCGATGCCGCCGCCGATCTTGAACAAGGCGATCGAGGCCTGGGGCCCTATCTTCACCCAGTACTACGGTCAGACCGAGGCACCGTTGTGCATCACCGTCCTCGACAAGGCTGACCACCTCGACGAAGAGCTCTCGGGGTCTTGCGGGCATCCCTCCGTCGACGCAGAGGTCAGGATCGTTGGCGACGAGGGTACACCGGTGGAGGTGGGCGAGATCGGCGAGATCCAGGTCCGGGCGCCTTTCGTGATGGCCGGCTACTACGAGGCGCCTGAGCTCAACTCAGAGACGTGGGCCGACGGCGGATGGCTGCGTACCCGCGACTTGGCGCGTCGTGACGTTCGGGGATATATCTACCTCGTCGACCGCCTGAGCGACATGATCATCACCGGCGGCTACAACGTCTACCCTCGCGAGGTCGAAGACGCGCTCTTGAGCCACCCCGCGGTCGCAGAGTGCGCGGTAGTGGGCGCGCCCGACCCGGTCTGGGTCGAAGCGGTTACGGCGTTCGTCGCTCTCAAACCCGACGCCGAGGTGACCGCGGGCGAACTGCAAGCGGCGGTGCGCGAACAACTCGCGGACTACAAAGTTCCAAAGCGCGTAGAGATCGTACCCACTATCCCGAAGTCGGCCGTCGGAAAGGTGCTTCGCCGAGCGCTCCGCGACCCGCTCTGGAAAGAACAGGCGCCCGAGGGCTAACTTCGATCCAACTCTCACATGAACCGTTACGGTCCATCGTTACGTGGCCTATCTGTGCGCTGGCGGCACGGTTTATCTCAGCCGGGGCTGGAAGCGGCGATGCCGGCCGCTTGGGCTGCGGCGCACAACTCGGTGTCGTATGCGACCATCGCGTGGGCGTTCACGCGCAGTGCTGTCGCAAGGTGGATGGCGTCAGCAGAACGCAGTCGTCCCGGCAACAACGGCGCCGTGATCAGGTCAACGTTCTCGATGTCTACGAGCGCAAGCGTCGACAGTACGTCGGAAACCGCCTCACGCTCAATATACTCAGGACGGCGGTTCGCTGCACAGTGCAGCTCGGTGTGCAATAGCAACGAAGCGATCAGCGCGTCACCATGCTCCCTGCATCTTTCTAGGTAGTCGGCGAGTTCAGCTGACTCCCCCTCTTCCACCAATAGCTTCATCACAGCCGAGGTGTCAACGTAGACGATCAACTATCGCCTCGGACGTCCGCGATGATCTCGCTACTCGACATTGGGACGGTTATACGCCGGACCCTGCGCAGGTCTACCCGGCGGTCCGTGGCCGGCCCCCGTACCTTCCCTGCAGCTGCCAGGCGCTCGTAAGGCGTTAGGGAAGGCGGCATGAGCACCGCTGCTACTTCGCCATGATTGGTTACCTCGATCATCTCTCCAGCGCTCACAGCACGGAGCACTTCTGAGCTGTTATTTCGCAGTTCACGATGGCTGATTGTCCGCACGGTCACCTCCTCTGTAGCAATCGTAGCACACGATGCACGGGACCGCGAGTCCCCTCGGTCACACGGTCAACATCTGCGCGAGCACCCGTTGCACCTCGGCTAGCTCGTCGGCGGTGAGCGCGATCTCCGGTGCCTGTCGGCGGAACCGCTGGGCCGAAACGGTACGGACCTGCTCGGTGATGACCCACCCGTCCCCGTTGGCTATAGGCACACGATGAACCCAGCCAGCTCGCTCAACGCTGGTGAGCGGCAGGACGGTGACTAACTGCCCCAGCGTGACCGCCAGATGAAACGCTGACGAGACAACGAGAGCCGGCCGGTCCTTGCCTTGCTCATGGCCGCGTACGGGCTCGAAGTCAACGAACCACACCTCGCCGGACTGGATTCGCTGCGCCGTCGACGGGGTCACCTAGTCGGCTCAGACCATTCGTCGCTGATCGGGGCGTCTGCCTTCGCCAGATCATCGGCCCCTGCGAGGTAGTCAGCCCACCCCTGTGGGTCGTTCGTACTGTAGCGGTGAACAGCGGTTACGGCAGCGGACTGCCAGTGCTCGTCGATCAGCCGACGTACGGTCTCGTCCGCGGATGCACCGCCGAACTCCTCGCTCCCGATCCGTAGAACCCGTTTGCGGATTTCGTCGCTCACTCGCAGCATGGGTCCATCATAGCATCAAGTAAACTGTTATGTACACGCTCTTGTTAACCTCAGCGCGTCCTCTCGGCCAGATACCGGCGGACGAGAGAGGCTCGCTCCATGTCTACCGACATCTAGTGCACCACCGCGTTAGTTCCACGCGGAGCATGGGGAATGTGAAAAGCACCGGTCATTGAAGTAAGCGACGAGGAAAGAGCCGTGCTGCAGCGACGCGCGTCGCGGCAGACCACCTCGGTCCGGGACGCAAAGCGCGCGACGATCATCTTGCTCGCGGCCGATTGCGTGGCGTCTCGGCAGATCTCCAAGACAGTCGGGATGCACGAGTGAAACGTCGCGAAGTGGCGCAAACGGTTCTGCGAGAAGCACCTGGGTGCACTGCTTATCTGCTTTCCCAACTTCGGTCTCCATATCCTCCTCCAGTTTTTACTCGTGTTAGGTGTCCGGTCAACTTTCTCACCTACGCCGCGACGTCTTCCCAGGCCAGGCGCAGGATGGTGATTTCTTGAGGGGTGGGCGGTTCGGGGTCTTCTGACCGTAAATAGCCAGCGATGATCACCCGGCGGAGCTTGGTGAACATGTCGAGGACTGAGGGTTGGGCCTTGTCCCGGTACCAAGGAGCGAGTTCGCGCCGCTCTTTAACGGTGGACTTTCGCACAGTTGATCCCCTCACCGGGTGACAGATAACGGTGAGAACCCCCAGCACCTACGCGGCATTCGCCAGAATGTCGATCATACCGTCGATGATTTTCGCGTGGTGCCCTCCGCTGA
>JAJYQJ010000086.1 GCA_021794655.1 Actinomycetes bacterium
TGCGATCGCGTCCACCCTCGGCGTCGCGACACGAGACGCACTAAGTATCTCGCCGCTTTCTGCGAGCGCTACACCAAGGACCTTCGTTCCGCCGATATCGACTCCGACCGCGACGTCTCGTCGCTCGCTCAGCTCTCGCACCGTGGGGTGTCGCGAATCGGCGCCCGAGCCCGTGCTCAACTCGAGGACTCGACCCTAGCCTTTAGATCGCGGAGCGCGGTGGACATGATGCGGCCCTGGGCGCGCATCTTTACGAACCCTGGAATCGGGACTCGTAGCTCTACCTCGAGGTGATACGTGACGGTCGTCCCGGTCCCTCCTTCTCGCTCGTCGAAGACGTAGCTCCCGTCGAGCTTCGCAGTAATATCACCCTTCGTCAGCTTCCACGCGATAACTCTCGGTGCGTCGCTATAGTCGTACGCGAGGGTGTAGCTCGTGCTCCTGCCGTAGGCGGCGGCACGGAACGCGACGAGCGTAGGACGGCCGTCGTCGTCACGCTCTTCGACCGACACCTCTTTTATGTCCGCGGCCCAATCCGGATACTTCTCGATATCGGACGCGACGTTAAAACAACGCTCCGGCGACGCCTCTACGTCGATCGTCTCTACGACGTGGTCAGCCACGCCTCTCCTCCCTGTCGTTCTTGTACCTCTGAGATCGTCATCATGAGCTCCAACCTGTCGCTTCCTCCAGCGCTACACCCAGCTTAGGGGCGAGACGGTCGTAGTCGAAGGATGCTAGCGCTCTGCGCCTCGACGCGACCGCCATCGCGGTGCGCAAACCGTCGTCGCTGAGCAGCCGTCTAATCGCTAACGCCAGCTCAGCGGGGTCGTCCGGGCTGGAGACGACAAGTCCGGTCACGCCGTCTTCAACCGCCTCGGCCGCCCCACCGCTGTCGCCGGCGATCTGGGCTACACCGGCCGCGGCCGCTTCCAAGAAGACGATCCCGAACCCCTCCTGCTCCAAGCCGAGCCAGCGATTCCTACAAGCCATCACAAAGACGTCCGCGGCGCCGAGAAGTCTTGGGAGATCGGCGTCTGAGACCGCGCCGAGGATACGAACGCTCCCGCCTCCAGCGAGCCTCCTCAGCCTCGCGTCGTCACGACCCTTGCCGCCGATCGCGAGCTGCAACCCCGGGATGGAAGGTTTCAGGCGGTTGACCGCTTCGATCAAGACATCCATACCCTTCCTCGGGACTAACCGGCTCACGCTCACGACTAACGGTCCGTCTTCTCTCAACCCAAACGACGTTCTCGCCGCAACCGTCGCTGCGCCGTTAAGTGGCGAGAAGCGCTTACAGTCGACACCCGGAGGGATCTCTACCACCCGCGGACTCCCCGAGATCCTCCCCCTAGTAACCCGCCTCACCTCCGCGGCCGGGTAGCCACCGGCCGAGATGACGAGAGATGAACGACGGACCGTGTGGGAGAGTGCGGCGCGAGAGATCGGGAGGCGGGCGGGGACCGTAACCTCGGCTCCGTGGAGGACGAGTGCGTAGGGCACCGCGAGCCGGGGTCCGAGGAGGCCGAGGGGGAACGCCGGGTCGAAGACGACCAAAGACGCGTCGAGATCCACGACGCTCTCACGGATCCGTCTAAGTACCGCCGGCGTCGGAAAGATCAACGTCTCGGCTTTGACGCGTTCTATACGAACGCCGCGTGTCGCTTGGTCCGCGTCGAACGCTTCACACTCTCGTCTTGGAGCCGACGTCGCCGTGAGCACCGCGTAGCTGCGTGGGTCGAGCCTGCTCCACAGCTCCCACAGGTAGGCTTGTATCCCTCCCACCTTCGGTGGAAAGTCGTTCGTGACGAGGAGGTGACGGGCCAAGAGTTGTACTCTAGCCGCTCAGCCGCTCACCTCGACACGAGCGACGGACACGCGCCTCACGCTGTCGTGCGCCAAAGCTAAAGAAGCGTCGTTTACGCGAGAGAAGCGTCGTCGAAACGTATCCCGGGGACGAACCCGGCACGCTCGAGCATCTTGAACGCTCTTGCTTCCTCGGCGTCGATTACGACGGCGTCCTGGGGATCCCGGCCGAGCAGGAAGCTTACGACGCAGTCGTCGCACGAATCGGTGCCGTCGAGCCTGCAGTCGTCACAGTCGATCGAGAACGCCTCCGCGAACGACTCCGCACGGGACTCAGAGGTCGCGTCGTCGACGACGTCGACCTGCCCTCTGGACCGAGCGCCGTCTTGCACCTGCGTCGCTCCGGCCGTCTCTTCGACGATGTGAACTGTCCCTACCATCTGCTTCTCCCTTCCTCGTTTCGGATACCTCGGTTAAAGGATGCCAGGGGGGTGTATCATCGGGAGGGAGTTCGCGACGCTATAGCAGTTGAGAGCCTATTTCGTTGAAGCGGCGCTCAAGAACGTCATCTGCAACCGGCGGACGCGGTTGTCGCGGTTGGTGTCGACGATGACGACGGACTGCCAGATCCCGATCGCGGGCTCCCCGTGAACGACGGGGAGGACGAGCGAGGGGGTCACGAAGACGGGGAGTAGATGGTCCCGGCCGTGCCCCCTGGATCCGTGGCGGTGTCGGTAGCGGTCGTCGGCGGGCAACCACCGTGACAAGAGCTCCAAAAGGTCTTCTTCGGACCCTGAACCGAGTTCGATCAGTGCGAGCCCGGCGGTCGCGTGCGGGGCGAAGACGGTGAGCAG
>JAJYQJ010000154.1 GCA_021794655.1 Actinomycetes bacterium
AATCCACTCGAACAGCCCTCAGTCGCACCTCGACCATGTATCAAATCTACTAGGAACCAAGCGGCGTTGCGTTCAGGGTCCATCAAGAACCACACGTTGAACACTCAGCTACGCTGCCACCTGGAGCAAGACCCACGGCACCGTAGGCGATCGTTATCCTCCCAGTTCGCGCCGTATCTCCCGTCGCATGAGAGAGCCCCTCAACGCCTGTCCCAATCGAGCAATCTCGACGGCCGCCTCCCCTGCTCGATGCCTTGCCTCGGGGTTGCGCTGGCGCAACAACGGCGTAATTACCTGCTCTACCAGGCTCGTCTCACGTGCCACAAAGTTGCAGTACAGCCGGAGGTGTCGAGGTTCGATGCCGTAACGACCGAAGTCTTTAACCAGCCTCGCAATCGTGAGCGACTCTTCGTCGTAGTAGGGAGCGCCTCCGATGAGGGTTGGGGAAAGCAGTCCGTAGCCTTCCAAGGTGGCAATCTCGGTCTGAGAGAGCTGCGACGATGCGCTCAATTCTTCGGCATTCAAACTGGCCCCCGTATGACCAGGGGATCGATCGAACTCCGCTCCCTGTAAATCTGTTCCCTGCGTATCTATCGAGGGGGGTTCTGGCACTCGTGCGCCCTTCGCTGTCGCCTCACCATCGGCCGCCATGTCCTTCGCAAAAGAGCCGTCACGATCTCGAAGTTCCGCCACTGTCGCCGTCTCAGGGGCTACGCCGAAACTAGCGGACTTCGCCGCGCCAGGTATCGGCTGGTCCTGTTCTGCCGAGGATCCCAACCCAGGTTTTGACTCACGCTCCAATGGGATCCCAACTGAGGGTTCGCCCTGGAGATGATCGCTTAACACGGGAGGACCCTCTGGAATCGAAGACAGGCGAACCGTGTGTCCAGGGTCACCAATTCCGGCTGCCGCAACCGAAGCAACACTTGAAAGACTCACCTTGTCCCGTTGTACTGGGCCTCCTTGTACTGGGCCTCCTTGTACTGGGCCTCCTTGTGCTGGGCCTCCTTGTACTGGGCCTCCTTGTACTGGGCCTCCTTGTGCTGGAGTGCGCAGACTCCCTGTGTTCGTTGCCCGGCGAGCGGCTCCGCGCAGTCCATCTACCTCACGCGACGTTGCCGTTTCAAGCGAGCGAGGATCTGTACAAACATCGCCGTCTTTCGTCAGCCTGTCTCTTATCACCTTGAGCGGAAGAAAGTTCTCGCGCTGCTGGCGAAGCACCCATCGCAGCCTCTCGACATCGTGTTCGTAAAACTTCCTGTAACCAGAAGGCGAACGTTCCGGGTTAACGAGCCCTTGGCTCTCCAAAAAACGAATCTTGGAGATTGTAATGTCGGCGAACTCCCCGCGTAAGAGGGTCAATACATCACCAATCGACATATACGAGCGGCCGCTCAACCCCTCCACCTTCCTCCGAGACCCAGCACCAACGACTGCCTCCTCCTCGGGGCACCAAAGATACCGTGCATCACTCTTCGCCAGCCGTCAGGTAGATCAATTTAAACTTTCCAATCTGCACTTCGTCGCCACTTCTCAACAGCACGTCCTCAATACGTTCCCGGTTGACGTATGTGCCGTTCAACGAACCGACGTCTCTTATTCGCATCCGTCCATCGTCGGTTCGAAACAGCTCCGCATGCCGACGCGAGACAGTGATGTCATCTAAGAAAATGTCACTCTCTGGGTGACGCCCTGCACGTGTCGTTTCGGCAACTAAGTCATAGCGCGCGCCCGGATTCGACCCTCTTTTCACAACTAGAGCGTCGATACCGTGTGGCAAGACGATATGTGTAAGTTCGTTGTCGTCGTCTTGGGTCTCGCCCGGGTCGTAAGCTGGACGCAGCGTTACGGTCGCGTCCGAGGTCTCCAGTGGCAGAGCAACGCCACACGAGGAACAGAAATTGACCCCTGCGGGATTCTCGTGTCCACAGTTATGGCAGTACACAGCCATTAGGCTAGTCCCTTTGGAAACATACTGACGCCTTTCCCCCTATCTGCTTTCGATCTCTGGCCCAACACTAACGCAACTTCGTCAAGACTCCGTTAATAGTCGATATGACGCGGCATCCAAGAGTTCGTCTACCTCGGAGACGTCATCAACTTCGATCTCGCAGATCCACCCTGTGCCATAAGGCTCGGAATTGAGGTTCTGTGGAAAGTCGTTCAGCGTGTCGTTGACGACCACCACCGTGCCCGAGACTGGCGAGTACACCTCGGAAACGGACTTGGTCGACTCGACCTCACCAAGCGAACCACCAGGACTCACTCTCTCTCCAACGGCAGGGAGTTCAACGTACACGACGTCACCCAGCGAATCCTGGGCGTAGTCGGTAATCCCGATCGTTGCGCGCTTTCCTTCCAGTCTCACCCATTCGTGGTCGCTCGAGTATCGTAAGTATTCAGGGACAATCATGAAAGTGAACCCTATCGGATTTTTTCACCGGAGGAGTTGTCGCAGGCGAACGGCGTACTGCTGGGCGAGGGAGCGAGCAAAAGCTTCGCTGGGACCTTCCGCCCAGACGTGGGTCAGGGGATCCTCGGGGTCCGGGAGGACCAACGCCCAGCCGCCGTCCTCTAAGACCTTTACTCCGTCGACAAGCACCAACTCCCTCCCGCCCAACTGTTCAACGAGAGTTCGCATAAGAAGTCCTTTTTGATCCCACGGGGTGACGACGGCTTCGTGGACGATATTGACGGGAGGAAGCCCCGCGACGCGCTCGGACAAGGAGTCGCCCGTTTTCGCGAGCATCGAAGCGAGCTTTACGAGCGTCGCGCCTGCGTCGTAAGCGGGAAGAAAGTCAGGAAATATGAACCCGCCGGACTGACTGGCTGCAAAGGTAATCCCAGAACTCGCCGATACTTCCATTAGATTGGCCGCGGACAGCTTCGTCAAGGTGACCTTTGCCCCACCAGCGGCGCAGATACGCTCGGCTTCGGAGCTAACCGCAACCGGCAACGCAACGTGCGCATTCGGAGTCGTCTCCACGACGAGTCCGAGAAGCACCAGTAGAGCCTGATCGTCAGAGAGGATCGTTCCCTCGTCGTCAACTACTACCAGGTGCTCGCCGTCCGCGTCGATTATCGCACCCAGATGGGCGCCAGAAGCCCTGACCAGATCGGCGACTCTTTGCGCACTCTCGCGTCCGTCCATCGCCATCATGCCCGGGGTTTGTGCATAAGGATTGACGACGAGAACATCCGCATCGAGCTTCGAGAGCAGGTTAGGCATCACGAAGCTTGCGGATCCATAGGACAGGTCGAGAACCATCTTCAACTGCCTCTCACGCCGGGGTCCCAGTCCAACGGCCTCTATCAGGTCAGCCGTATAGTGCTCGACGCTACGGGCCGGAAAGTCAATGTCGCCGATCTCGCGTGCAAGCACCCTTCTGAACTCTTCACGGTAGTAGATCCGTTCGATCTTTCTCTGAGCGGTCTCAGAGATGTCAAGCCCCTCTCCGTCAAAGAAACGAATGACGACGGACTGTGGATCGTCACGCACAAGGCGCACCGTTACCCCACCCTGGCTCGTCGACGAGCGGACCTGATGGCGTGTGACGGGAACCGTTGTAGCCTCAAGGTCTTCCACGTTCACCCCGGTTGCGTTGCAGCCGACCATAATCGCACGCTTTAGAACACGCGCCGTGCGGCTGGTGTCGCGTGACGCGGTTATCGTCGCCCCCTTGTCGAGCGTCGACGCCCACGCCATAGAGAGCCGGACTGCGAGCTCGGGGCTGATATCGACATTTGCGATGCCACGCACCCCGTCTCTACCAAATAGCACCCGAGAGCCCCTCGACTCCCACACGATCGAAGAGTTGACCGTCGCTCCCGACTCAACGGTCTTAAACGGGTACACCTTGACCCCGTCGCGAATTTCAGAGTGCGCCCCTATGAAGCACCCTTCCCCGAGCACCGATCCCGGCTCGCAGCGAGACCCCTCGCGTAGATCGCACGAGCGTCCGATTACAGCGCCCTCAACTCGAACTCCGCTACCCAGGTAACCGTTATCTCCTACGACCGACCTTCTCACTTCGACGTTCTCTGCGATCCTCACGTTTGAACCGAGTGTCGTGTACTCTCCAAGTACGACTCCGGCCGCTATGGAGCAGTTGTCACCTATCACAGCTGGACCGTCGATCACCGCGCTCGGCTCCACCGTCGAACCTTTTCCGAGCCACACCCCCGGCCGGAGTGCAAACCCTTCCATCTCCACCTCGACGCGACCGTCGAGAATGTCTTGGTGCGCCTTCAAGTAACCCTCGGTCGTGCCCACGTCCTCCCAGTAGCCCTTTGCGACGTAGCCGCAGACCTTCTTTCCGGTCGCGAGCACCGCCGGGAATACCTCGCTTGAAAAGTCAACCGCTCGGCCTTGAGGGATGTACTCAAATATCTCGGGTTCGAGGACGTAGATACCGGTGTTGATCGTGTCACTGAAGACCTCCCCCCAAGTTGGTTTCTCCAAGAAACGCTCCACTTCGCCATCTTCGTTGACGATGACGATTCCAAACTCGAGCGGGTTCTCGACCGAACACAGCCCGAGCGTTGCTATCGCCCCTTTTCTCTCGTGAAACTCCACGATCGCGGTCAGGTCGATATCGGTCAACACGTCTCCCGAGATCACGAGGAAGCGATCGTCCAACTCATCTCTTGCGTTGAGGACTGACCCCGCGGTACCAAGCGGGGACTCCTCCGTCGCGTACGCCATCTTCACACCCAGCTCCGACCCGTCCCCAAAGTAAGATCGGATCTCATTCGCCATGAACGCGACCGTTACCACAATCTCTGTCATCCCGTGACGTCTAAGTAGCTCGACGACTCGTTCCATCATCGGCCTGTTCGCCATCGAGAGCATCGGTTTGGGCTGGTTCGACGTCAGTGGGCGCAGACGTGTTCCTTCGCCGCCCGCCATGATGACTGCTTTCATGTGAGCCCTCCCCCGCTAGATTTGTCTACATTGTCACCCGAACTACCAAGAGCTCTCCCTCGGGGCTCCCGACTCAACAAGCGATCCTTCTTGCCCTCTAGAAGTGCCGTTCTAGCAGGCCCGATATACATCGCCGCCGCTATCCACGCGAGGGTGATCCCAACGCCGCCCGTCACCCACGCTGCGACGCGAAACGGTTCTTGCCAGGTCGCTCCTCCATAGCTAATCAAGAACGCCGGGTAAGCGAACATCAGAGCGAACGTACCTGCCTTTCCGACGAATATCACGTCGATTCGTCGAGCACCCAGGGATGCTAACGCTATCACAACGCAGCTGATCAGTAACTCACGAACGAGCGTCAACACACCAAACCAGATCGGCACCGCGCCGTAGACGATGATAGCAATTACAGCGCTCGCTATGAGCACCCTGTCGGCGACAGGGTCGATCACTTTGCCAACTGCAGACACCTGGTGGAAACGTCTCGCTACGTAGCCGTCTGCCCAGTCACTCGCCCCAAGACACGCCAACAAGACCGCAGCGCCCACCTGGTGCTTCTGAACGAACAACAGCCAGAGGAAGACCGGAATAGACAACAGCCGTAGCACGGTTATGAGATTTGGTACCGTCCACACGCCTGCAACTTCGCCAGAGTTCTCCGGTCCAACTCGCTCAGCGTCAATCCTTTGATCCGCCGATGGCCTCATATCGAGTAGTCTACGCGACCGGTCGAAGAAGTTCTCAAATACTTGGCGTCCCTATGTCTGCTAGACCACCTTTGGCCTTTCGCAAGGGAAAATACCGGCGCAGTTCTTGGAGATCGAGAGCGTGTCACCAACGCCTCGTGAATGTGTCAGGCTTTAGATATGCCAGTCTTCCAACCTTTCAAAGGAGTGCGCTACTCGTCGGCAGCCGTCCACGTCGACCAGGTCATAGCTCCACCCTACGACGTCATCAGCTCCGCGGAGCGAGTACGCCTAGCGTCTCGGCACCCGGCCAACTCGGTCCTCCTCGAACTCCCAGAACCAGACCTACCTGCCGCATTGGACCGTTACCAAGTTGCCTCAAAGCTGCTCGAAACCTGGCTATCGGATGGAACCTTGATCACCGACGAGCGCCCGTCGCTTTACACCTACAAGATGACTTCACCGAACGGCTCGGCGTCGACTGGTATCATCGGAGCGCTCGGCATCGAACCAGCTGGCTCCAACGACGTTCTACCCCACGAAGAGACACTTCCCAAACCAAAGAGCGATCGTCTCGACTTGCTCAGATCTACCTGCGCCAACCTCTCCCCGATTTGGGGGCTGTCCCTCTCTGGCGGCCTCTCAAAGACCTTTGAGCCAACGACGCCTGCGACGTCGGAAGCGTTCGACGATGACGGCGTCCTCCATCAACTCTGGGTGGTCAGCGACGAAGCACAGATCAAGGAGATCTCGGAGAGCGTCGCCTCCTCGCCTGTCGTGATCGCAGATGGTCACCACCGTTACGAGACCGCCCAAGCTTACCGGAGAGAAATGCGGGCGATGAACGCTGACGCCCCTGGCGATTACGACTACGTCATGGCTCTAATCGTTGAGCTCTCAGACGAACAACTCTGCGTCGGTGCGATCCACCGCACCGTCGCCGGCCTACCGCCTGACTTCGACTTCCTCAAGGTCTTCGACAAGTACTTCGAGATCATCCGGGCCGGGTTCAACGACGCTCGGACGGTCGGTGCGCTGGTCGATTCAGGCTCTATGGCACTAGTCCTCCAACGAGACGCGTACCTCTTGACGCCGAGACCCGTTGCCTACGAGGCGGCTAACAGCGACTTGGACTCTTCACTCGTCGCGGTGACCCTGAACGACCTTCCAGCCCATACGAGCACCCACCGCCACACTGCGAACGAGGCGATCGAGGCGGTTAACCGCGGTGAGGCACAAGCTGCAGTCCTGCTTAGACCGGCCACCGTTGAACAGATCGCGAACTGGGCAAGAGACCGGCGCAAGATGCCACCCAAAACTACGTTCTTTAGCCCGAAGCCACGCACAGGGATGGTCTTCAGAGTACTTCAAGACCCATTCGAATCGCTATCCTAGAAAGAGTCGAGTCCGGAGCAGATCCTTAACCGACGGTCCAACTCGAACCTGATCTGAGGAGCTCGTTAAGATCCCCAACACCTTTTCTCTCCTGGGCCTCGCTAACCTGCCTCGACATCTCTGAACCGTATTCGAGCCGGTCGACAGCACGAAAGACTCCTATCGGTGTCGGTTCATATGGCCCACGCGAGAGGCGGGAAAGAGCGAACGCGAGGCCAGGGTCAGGACGGGACTCGTCATGGACGAGAAGCGCCTCGACTCCAACGTCACTGACATCAACAGTCTCAAGCCTCCCGTCGCTGCGTTGTACGACACCACGTTCTAGATCTGCCCCAAAACGTATCGGTTCACCGTGGGTCAAGGGGATCAGCATCGAACTCCGTGCGTCGCGAGACGTAATCTTCTCGAACGCGCCATCGTTGAATACGTTGCAGTTCTGATAGACCTCGACGAACGCCGCACCGTCGTGTTCGTGAGCCCTTCGGAACACCTCTTGCATGTGGGCTCGGTCCATGTCGTGCGTGCGAGCGACAAACGAGGCTTCCGCACCCAGGGCGAGACTGACTGGGTTAAACGGCGTGTCGAGCGAGCCAAACGGCGTCGACTTCGTCACCTTTGCCACTTCGGAGGTAGGCGAGTACTGGCCCTTGGTCAGCCCGTAGATCTGGTTATTGAACATGAGGATCGTGAGTTTAACGTTGCGACGCAGAGCATGGATGAGATGGTTGCCGCCAATTGACAGTGCGTCACCGTCGCCTGTAACCACCCACACATCAAGGTCTGGGCGCGTTACTGAAAGTCCCGTCGCAATCGCAGGTGCGCGTCCGTGAATCGAGTGCATGCCGTAGGTGTTCATATAGTACGGGAACCGAGCCGCACAGCCGATACCCGAGATGAATACGGTGTTCTCACGCCGTACGCCAAGCTCTGGCATCAACATCTGAACGGCAGCAAGTATCGAGTAGTCCCCACACCCCGGGCACCAACGAACTTCCTGGTCACTCGACCAGTCCTTGCGAGAGGTGCTCGGAATCGCACTGTTTGGAGCTGCGGTCTCAACCATCAGGAGCCCTCCGTCATGGATAGAATTGCCTCTTCAATCTCAGCGGCACGAAACGGAACGCCTTGGACCTTGGTTAACGCTCGCGCATCGACTAAGTACTCAGCCCTCAAGATCTTGCTCAGCTGCCCCAGATTTGCCTCTGGAACCAGTATCTTCTTGTACTCAGCCAGTGCCTCACCCAGACCTCTCGGTAGGGGATTCAGATGCACGAGGTGGATCTGAGCCGCCTTCCCGCCTCGGGCGCGCACCCTGCGGATCCCTGCCGCAATCGCGCCATAGGTGGATCCCCACCCGACAACCACGACGTCGGCGTCGCCTCCTTCGTCGTCGACCTCGACCCGAGGAATATCGTCGGCTATCCGAGCCACCTTCTCGGCGCGAAGGCGCACCATTCGCTCGTGGTTTATCGGGTCGTAGGAGACATTCCCGCTGCCGTCCTCCTTCTCCAACCCGCCAATTCTATGCTCTAGGCCGGGGACCCCCGGTGGTGCCCAAGGCCTCGCTAAGGTGTCCTCGTTGCGCGTGTAAGGAGAGAACTCCTCTTGAGCACCGTTTGACCCAGCGCGACCACCCACGGCGAAATCCGGGTCTATAGGGGCAAAGGACTCTAGGTCAGGCAGTCTCCACGGTTCAGCTCCGTTCGCGAGATAACCATCTGACAACAAGATGACCGGCGTCCGATACTTGACGGCGATGCGCACCGCTTCGATAGCCGCTTCAAAACAGTGCGAGGGCGTCATCGAGGCGACGACTGGCACAGGCGACTCTCCATGACGTCCATATATCGCGTGCAACAGGTCGGCCTGTTCGGTCTTAGTCGGAAGGCCTGTGGAGGGACCGCCACGTTGGACGTCTACGACAACTAGAGGAAGTTCCAAGCCGACAGCGAGACCGATCGTCTCAGACTTCAGATCCAACCCCGGTCCACTCGTCGTTGTCACCCCGAGAGAACCACCAAAGGACGCACCGAGAGCGGCGCCGACCCCGGCGATTTCATCTTCGGCCTGGAAGGTCTTTACCCCGAACTCCTTTCGCCTCGAAAGCTCGTGGAGGATGTCCGAAGCCGGGGTGATCGGGTAACTGCCCAAGAACAACGGCAGCCCTGATAGGCGCGACGCTGCAATTAGTCCCCACGCGAGCGCGGTATTCCCTGTTACCTGGACATACTCGCCCTTTTCGAACGACGCTGGTCGCACCTCGTAGTTGGACTCGAACAGCTCTGCAGTTTCACCGAAGTCGTAACCTGCGCGATAAGCGCGCGTGTTTGCCTCTGCAACCTTGGGGTTTTCTGCAAAACGCTTCTCGATCCACTCGATCGTCGGGCTAGTCGGACGCGTGTAGAGCCAGCTGACCAAGCCGAGAGCGAAAAAGTTCTTGGACCTCTCCGCGTCCCGAGGCTTCACACCTGCTTGCTTGCAGACCTCTTGGGTCACAGAGGTCATCGGCACCTCATATACGCGGTACGCACCGAGTGACCCATCCGTGATGGGGTTAGTCTCATACCCGGCTTTGCTGAGGTTGCGTTCGTCAAACGCATCCACGTTGACGATTACCGTCGCGCCCTTACCCAGTATCCCTATGTTCGCCTTGAGTGCAGCCGGGTTCATCGCGACCAATACGTTCGGGGCATCGCCGGGCGTCAAAATATCGTGATCAGAGATGTGTACTTGAAAAGCAGAGACCCCGGCCAACGTACCAGCCGGGGCACGGATCTCCGCTGGGAAGTCGGGAAAAGTGGCTAGATCGTTCCCCAATAGGGCACTGACACTTGTGAAGCGATCCCCGGTAAGTTGCATGCCGTCACCGGAGTCTCCCGCGAAACGTATTACGACACGGTCGATCTTTTCGGTCGCGTGATCCGGGTTCTCACCTTCAGTCTTCTTTTTGCTGTCTGTCCCGGACGTCAACGCACTCCTTCTTTCAATCGCAATCCATCCCGCGAATCGTCGGAGCTAACCCTGAGATCCGCCAAGATCAGACTCGCCAAGACTTCGAATACCGCTTGCTATCTAATGTTACCTCGTCGAGGACCTGAGGGATTCATGGGGCGATCCGCTCTGATCTAGTGCCCAGGAGTCGCCTTGTGAGCTGGCATGAAGCGGTATAGATGCCACCAACTCAGTTTATCCCTTGGGTGCTCGTGACTACCGGCTCAGTTCAGGCGCAAACCACAGGCGCTCTGCACTTTGGACCTGCAAGAGCTGGTATCAGCGTTGTAGTACGTTGAACGCTTTGTCCTAAGAGATCCCAAGCAAGGAGCCACAGGAGCACTCTATGGTCCAGCCGACGTCGAGACACCGCTCGGTCTACTCGAGCGCGTTATGGACCCTTGCCGTCTTCTTAGTCTACCTGCTCTTAGCGTGTCTTGCTTACTGGCATGTGTGGTCTAGCCACCCGACTTCCACGATCCAACCCGGCGGCGACGCAATGCTTGACACCTGGTTCTTGGCCTGGACTCCACATGCCCTAGCGCACTTGAGGAATCCACTCTTTTCAAACTACGCAAACTTCCCGTTTGGAATCAATCTAATTGTCAACACCGGCGAGCCCCTCCTCGGCGCTCTCATGTCACCGGTGACCTACCTGTTCGGGCCAATTGCGACATACAACGTCCTAATGACCGGCGCGCTCGCACTCTCTGCGATGGCCGGCTACTTCTTCGCCCGCCGGTTCACGAGCTGGCGACCGGCCGCGTTCGTCGCTGGTCTTCTCTACGGCTTTTCTCCCTACATGATCTCTGCGAGCTACGACGGTCACATCCATCTGACCTTTGTGGTCCTTCCACCTCTAATCCTGCTCGTTCTCCACGAGATCT
>JAJYQJ010000011.1 GCA_021794655.1 Actinomycetes bacterium
GGAAACGAAGCGATCCCCCTTCCCCACGGCGGTCTTCAGCATGGGGAACGGATACCTGGAGGGAGGCAGGCTCAGCGGATCGAGCGAAGGCGCCTGCATCTCTTCCTCGGCGTCGCGGATGACCAACGGGATGCCGATGTCGTAGTCCTTGTAGTCACTTCGGAGATCGACATTGATCAGGTCACCGCTCGGGTTGACCTTGTCACCCTCGTCCCCAATCTCACCGGCGAGGCCGCCTGCGAGGAGGTCTTCGTAGAACTGGGCGAACGCTGGGTGCTCAACGATGAACAGCACGTCGAAATAATTGGACGGTTCGAGCTTCTGACGGAAGCGCTCTCGTGTTTCACGCTTCAGCTCGTCGATCTGCTCATCGCCACGCCACATGAGGCGAAGGCCGCGCCCGATCGTCTGTTCGAGAAGAATCTGCGCCTGGCTGGCTCGCAGGGGCACGATGACGCAGATGTTGTTGACATCGAAGCCTTCTCGGAGCATGGCGACGCTGACAAGCACCTTCGGATGTTTGTGGCGGTCGATGTCAAAGAGTCGCTCCCGAACGGCGCTCCACTCTTTTTGACTGAGAGTTTCCTTGCGGTGGGAATCGATGAGGAGGATGTCATCGTCTGCGAGACCCGTGGTCTTCAAAAACTCGACAACGTGCGGCGTAACGGTTGTGTCCTCGCACACGATCATGAGTTTGGGGTGCTTGTCAGCGTCGGTCTCGGCAAAGCGCTCGTCGAGCATCCGAAGCTTCGTGAGCCCGGCTCGCAGCATCACCCGCTGGCCGTTCGACAGTCCCACCACCCGATTCTGCTCGTCCCGTTCCGCCCGGAAGTCCAGCGGGAGCGCGGCCACTTCCTTACGCTTGTCGAGCGCGATGGACTTGACGAGTCCGGCCGTCATCGCTGCATTCAGATCGAAGTCCACAACGATGTGAGGGAAATACTCGCGCCCGATGTTCTTGCCGCTTCCGACCTGGTTGTATGGCGTCGCGGAGAAATCGATCTGAATGAACCGGCTTGCCTTCGTTGAGGCAATCTCCGTCAAGCTCTTCTGCCATTCGACTTCGGTGACCTCACCATCCCGCTTTACCTCGTGGATGTGATGCGCTTCGTCATTGAACACGCACAGGTCCGGGAGATCCTTGAGGGACTCCAGTGGACCACCCCGGAGGAACCGTCGGTCAAGAGCATCCAGGGAGTTCCCGGCGGCGGTTCCGGGCGTGAGAGGGAACATGCTCTCGACGGCTGTCACAGGATCGAGGTCGGTACCGGGCGCTTCGGTCTCGTCAACGAAGTCGGGGTCCTCAACGCCAGCGAGCAGATGCCAGTTCGTGATGGCGATCAACCCTCCGCCGGTGACCTTGCGCCCGATGTCGACCTTGGTCACGACCGACGACTGTAGGAAGCCGAACACGGCGTCGACGTAGTTGTCTGGCACGAAAAGGTCTTGCGTGCTGTAGATGTCGGACGTCTCGAAATGCCGGTCGCCATCTCGTTCCTTGCCGAGAAACGAATCGAGGAGGCGGTCGTAGACAATGAGCCCTGGCGCCACGAGCAAGAAGTTGCTGGTGAAGCGCTCGTCCGACGGAGATGCGGCGTGGTTGAGGTACTGCCAGATCAGCAGCGCGTTGAGGACCCATGTCTTACCTGTTCCCGTTGCCATCTTTGCCGCGTACTTCGGATGGTCATGTGTGGACCGGGTCACCTCAGACAGGGTCCGCCCTTCCAGCATCGCCTCCGGCGCGACACTCTCGTAAAGGTCCCGGAGCCGCTTGGTCCCGATCACCTCGTGCGCATAGATCATGTTGAGGATCGCCGCTCGCTGACCCTCGTGGAAGTTCAGAAACCGAAGGTCGCAGTAGTCCTGCTGGAACCAGAACTTCAGCAGCTCAGCGGTGACGTCGGTGACCTGACCAAGCAGTTCGGTCGGGCGTCCCTCGACGAGCGCAGACACCTGGGGGGTGATGATCTTGGAGAGGCCAGTAGCGAGCGGAAACGGATCGCGGCTCACATCGTGACCTCGACGCCGTTCATCACGACCTCGGACTCGAAACCAAAGACGTCCACAGCGCGCACACAGATGCAACGGGGGCCATCCACGCGGGGCGATGTCAAGACACCCTCGGTGATGACCCGTAGGGGGTCACAATCACTCTCGATGTTCCCCCGGTAGTCCTGCCACACGGACCGGAATACCTCGCCGTCGTAGTTCGGATCTATCGCCCAATACTCAATGAGTGCCAGGGGCTCGGCGTTCATCACTTTCTGCAACGCCGCACGGTTACTCTCGTCAAGGTTGATTGCTTCCGGCGACAGGAGCACGTAGTTATCAAGCGTTATCCGTAACTCCTCCGAATCGGCGACGATCTTGCGTGAACTGACGTGCGCCTGAAGGTACTGGAGACTTGAAAAGCGAACATCCCCCGCGAGCTTCTCCAAGCTTCCCTTCTTCTTCAACCGATCCAGCAAGTCTGGAGGAATAACGAGGACCTCAAGCCGATCATCGTTGAGCGCGGTGATGTCTTGTCCAATGCTGGCGGCGAAATTCCATCCCAACACGACCACCTTGTCGAAACCACCCATGACAGTGTCCCGCTGCTGTTGCGCGCGCCGAAGTGTCGAGGCTGTCGTGAGACGAGAAGGACTGTCGGCCATGACAAGCGTCTTGTGCCCCGGAACCTGACCAAGGTTTCCCGCAATGTTCTCTTCCTCGGGGAGGGGTACGGCTCCATAGAGATGAAGAACGACTCTCGCCAGGTCGCCGATACGGAAGCTCCTGCCGAGCGTGGATCGCGCCTGCTCGACTTGGTAGTCGCCAATGGCTTGGTAGAGGAAGGGTTGTGCATCCTGGTCAATGAGACGCTTGCGTGCGATCATGACGGCTGGCTTGCCCAGGTCGGTACCGATCCAGCGACGTCCGAGGCGCTCTGCGACAGCCGCGGTTGTGCCGGAGCCGATGAAGAAGTCGGCGACCAAGCCTTCCTCTGGGCACGAAGCCGAGATCATTCGTTCGAGGAGCTTCTCGGGTTTCTGAGTCCCATAGTCGACACGCTCATTAGCAACGGGATTGACGGGCGGGATGTCGTCCCAGAAGGAGGGCACAATGTCACCCGGTACATTGTCAAGATAAATGCGGCGCGTGCCCCCTCCAGTCGGATTTACATCGCCTCGAAACAGCCGCCCATGTTCGTCGGGCTTGAATCGCTTTAGATAGTCGGGAGAGTGCGGCCGGTATACCGTTTTCCAGTAATGGTCACGCGACTTGCTATAGAGCAGGATGTTGTCGTGTTTTCGTGGAAAGTTCCGAGCTGTCGAACGTTTGAAACCGAAATAGGTCCAGATCACCTCGTTCAGGAAGTGTTCCTTGCCGAAAATATCGTCAAGCGCTATCCGAACGTAGGACGCGACATGCCAGTCGAGGTGAACATAAATCGAGCCTCGTTCGCTTAGTAGTTCCCGCATGAGAACGAGGCGAGGAGTAATCATCGCGAGGTACGACGCGCTGCCCTCGGCCCAGGTATCCGAGTACGCGAACTGTTCCATGACGGTCGGTTTCTGATCGATCGTCGTGCCCGGAAGGGTGATCTTCGTTCGATAATCCGCCTTTGAGTCGAAGGGCGGGTCGATGTAGATGAGGTCGATCTTTCCTCGGAGACTCGGTGTCGTTTCGTCTCCGGCAAGGAGTGCTGCCATCGCCAACAGGTTGTCGCCGTAGATCAGCCGATTGAGCTGGTCGAGCGCGAGCGACCCTGGATCGTTCACTTGCCGGGATGCCCGGAAGAGATCGGCGACCTTCGTGTCCTTGGATGGGATCACCAACTCGCGAGTCTGGAGGCTGACCCGGTTCCGGCCCTCTAGCGATTCAAGGATGGCCGCGGCCTGCCGCTTGCCCGCTGCGACGATCGACGGCAGCTGTTCCAGGAGCGTCTTGCTCATACGTGGCACCAGTGCCTGGAGCGTTGGCGCCCAGCCACATCCGGAGGGCTGACGGGACCGGTGGCTCCTAGGGTGCGTGCTGACATAGACCTGATGATACGAGAAGGGTGCGACGCGAGACCGGCCTGAGCTGCGACGACCACGTGCAGCCCGGGGGCGTGAGCTGCAACCACCTATGTGACTTGTTCAGACGCAGTCCGAGGCGTGGCCGTCCCCCTACGCCGTCTACGAACGGGAGCGGCGGGCGGTTTTGTGAGCAGCGCCCCAAGAGCTTCGCCGCCGCGTCCTTGTCCGACTCCTCGACGAAGTGGGCGTAGACGCCCAAGGTGGTCGCAGCGTTGGCATGACCGAGCCTCCCACTGACGGTCCGGACCGGCACTCCCGCCGCCAGGAGGCGGGTCGCCGCGAAGTGCCGAAGGTCATGGAGCCGAACGGTGTCGAGCTTCACTGTCTTCCGGAGGCGGATGAAGTCTTTGGTGACGTCGTTCGGTACCCAGGGCCGCGTCCCGTCCGGGTCACGCGAGAAGACGTGGCCGGTCACCGGCAGCACGACGTCGCACGCCGCCGCCCGCGCCGAGCAGCGCCCGCGGTGGGCGATGAGGACGCCCACCGTCCCCACGTCGAGCGCGATCCGCCGGGAGGCATGCGTCTTGGTGTCCTTCTCCAGGATCTCGGAGTGCTCTGCCTCGACAACAGACCGGGAGATGGTGACCGCCTTGCCGGGAAGATCCAGGTCCGACCAGCGCAGCGCACATACCTCTCCCCGGCGGGCGCCGGTGGTCGCCGCAAGGAGGAGGAAGCACCCGAGGTCCGGGTCGTCTTCCGTCGCCGCCTCGATGAGCCGGATGACATCGTCGGGGCTTGGCGGGTCGAGTTGCGGCGTCTTCACTCGCGGCGGTGACGCCAGCGACGCAACGTTCGTCGATATCCATCCCCACCGAACGCCCTGATGAAGCGCTCGCCGCAGAATCGCGTGTGCTTGCCGCACCGTCGCGGGAGCGAGCGGCGTGCCGTTCTGGCCACCCTTCTCCCGGAGCTGTGCATAAAAGCGGTCGAGTTGGGCGGTCCGAAGGCGAGCCAGTGGCACCTTGCCCAGCGTTGGGGTGATGTAGCTCCTGATGGTCCGCTCGTACCCGCGGACCGTTGACGGCGACAGGTCGTTGCGGGCGAGGTCGAGCCACTGGCGGATGAGATCGCCGACTGTCGTGTCCTGGGCGGCGTGGCCACCCCCGGAAACTTCCGTGGTGAAGCGAGCAAGCGCCTCGTCGGCCTCGCGCTTGCCCCCCCGGAAGGTGCGCGTGAGGTACTTCTGGCGGTTGGTGATCGGATCGATCCCGACGTAGGCGCGTAGCTCCCACGCGTTGCCCCGTCGGCGAAGGTGGCCCTTCATGGTGCCTCCCGGAAGCCCCTGCTACTGGCCCTCCAGTAGCAGCTCCGGTGAAACAGTAGCATCCAGTAGCAACCGCACCTGATGTTCGACCTACCAGCTCGCTCTACAAGCTCTCTACCAGCTAGTTTCCGGTGGGCCGCCCGGGGCTCGAACCCGGCACCTTGGGATTAAAAGTCCCCTGCTCTACCCGATGAGCTAGCGGCCCTACAGCAAGAAGTTACTCGAATCCGCTCTCACTAGCGTCCGTCTTGCCCCTTCGTGAGAGATAGAACTGATGAGAGCTCAACTCGTGATGACGACGGTGGAGGGTCGACCGCCGACCGAGACGCTGTGTTCGACGGCGCCGTTGGCAAGTGAGACGCAAGTTACGACACCGTTTTGGAGGGTGACCCAAGCGGTTCGCGCGCCTGGTGCGATCGCTACTCCCTCTGCGACGCCGCTGAGTGCGAGAGAGTTGCCGACGGTTAGTGTCGGCGTCTGTATCGGGGTGATGAATCCCGAGTTGGAGACCCAGGCGGTTCCGTTTGGTGCGACGGCGATACCGGTCGGGTCGCCGGGGAGACCGATCTGAGGAGCGGCGGTGGCGGTGGCCAACGAGATCGGGCTGATCGTGTTGCTCCCGAAGTTCGCGACGAGCGCGATCTCGCCGGTCCCGTGTGCGAGCTGAGACGATCTGGAACCGGAGGTCGGGCTCGGCTCGTTGGTTCCGTAGGCGGCGATCGCGTCGGGTTCAGCTCCGACGCCGATCGGGGGTTGTGGCTGCATCGTCGCGAGGTCGATCGGAGTCACCTGTCCACTTGCGAAGTCGGCGACGAGTGCGACACCGGAGTTCGCGGGACCCCCCGAGGCGACCGCGATCGCGTCGGGCTGACTCCCGACTGGAACGGGTCTTGCGGCGCGCAGCGTCGAGAGGTTCACGGGAGTAACGGTGTTGGCGCCGAAGTTGGTGACGAGGGCGGTAGGTGGCGAGCCGTTGCGGCCGGGAGCGACGGCGACCGAGTCAGGTTCGAGGCCGACGGGCACTCGCGCGACGACCTTCTTGGTGGCCAAGTTGACGACGGCGAGCGTGTCGTCTCCGGTGTTCGTGACGAGCAACTCGGCTCCGTTCGGTGTGACCGCGATGCCGGAGGGTAGGCGTCCAGTTCCAAGCGGTCGACCGGGCTGACCGGTGTTGACGTTGACCGGCGTTACGGTGTCACCGGGTTGGCTCATGTAGGAGCCGGTTGCGACCCAGGCGACCGACGCAGATCTTCGCGGCGTCGCAGTGTTCGTAGCGGTTGAACAACCTGAGAGAACGAGTGAGAGAACGAGTGCGAGAACGAACGACGCGGCGACGACGCTTGGGACGCGAAGTGCCGGTCTCGGCGCGCGCACGCCGAGACTCCGAGTGAAACGTCTTGGTGTGGAGATTCCCTCGGTCAAGTGCGTCAACTTATCCTCTCGCACATCCGCCGTCTCCTCGTCGCTCGGCGAGCGACCATCCGGGTAGGTCTGTGTCGGGCCAGAAGTCTCCGGTGTGTGGATCTTGAGTGTAGGAAACCGGCGGGGGGTTGCCGGTCGCGATCGACTCGACCGCGCCCAAGAGGAACTCGACGTCTTCTAAGGTTGTCCCTATTCCACAGCTCGCCCTGACCGCTCCGGGGATGAGATACCGATCGCCCTTCAGGACAGAAGCGCGCGCTTGGGCGGCCGCGTCCGGTCCGACGCCGAGGAGCCTCATGAGATAGGGGTGTGCACAGAAACATCCGTGACGGACTCCGATCGCGAACTCGGCACTGAGGCGAGCGGCGACGAGTGCGTGGTGGAGGCCGGCAACGTTGAACGTCGCGATCGCGAGCGTATCGGTGTCCAAGTCCGGCCCGAGTAGTTCGACGCCGTCGATGCCGGCGAGACCTCGACGCAGCTTGGTGGCCAAGAGGGTCTCATGGGCAATGAGCGAGGGCCATCCGATAGTTGAGAGTTCGGAGATCGCTTCGCCGAACGCGACCGCGCCGAGAACGTTGGGTGATCCGGCCTCCTCTCTCTCCGGAAGCGCCGACCAGATGACTTCGTCGAGGTCGACGAGGTCGACGGCTCCTCCTCCCACGAGGAAAGGCTCACCTTCGTTGAAGAAGTCGCTCGGCCCGACGAGGGCGCCTGCCCCGTAAGGAGCGTAGAGCTTGTGGCCGCTGAACGCGACGAACTCTGGAGCGGCCGGTATCGGGCGGTGGGGGGCGAGCTGCGCGGCGTCGAGTACGACCGGTATGCCTCTATCGTGTGCCTCGTCGCAGATCGCGTCCACCGGGGGCAGCCACCCTGTCACGTTAGAGGCGCCGGTTATAGCGAGGAGGCGTGGTCGGGGACTCGTGTCGAGTGCGGCGATGACGTCGTCGACGCTAAAGGTTCCATCTCTCTCGCACTCCACCCAACGTCGCTGAGCGTAGCGAGCCCACGGGAGCATGTTCGCGTGGTGTTCGACGACGGTCGTCACGACGACGTCGGATGGCTCGAGCACAAGTCTGAACGCGAGGTGGTTGAGCGCTTCGGTCGTATTGCGGCACAAGATAGCGACGTCTCCGTCACGACCTCTTCGATTCGTGAACGCGAGGATCTGGCGACGCGAGGTTTCGTAGAGGTCGGTCGAGAGGCGCGACTTGTAGCCGGCGCCGCGGTGAACGCTCGAGTACCACGGGAGCGTCTCAGCGACTCGCTGGGCGACTCGTTTTGTAGCCGGGGTCGAGGCGGCGCAGTCCAAGTCGCGATAGGTCAGCTCGTCGCCTCCGAGGCAGGGGACGGTGAGGTCGGCGCCGACGAGCTCTGCGAGCGCTTCACCCTGTTCCAAGCGCTCCCCTCCACGTTCCCGTCCACCGTCGATCACGCGGGCCTCGGCGTCATCTCGTGGGATAGGCGGATAGTTGCATAACCAAAGACTACGGAGTCGAGCGGGGATTGCAAGTTCGCGACGAGAGACGCTGGCCGATGGCGAATTCGGGGCGTTCTCGGTTAGGTTGGAGGTGTGAATCTCGACTACGAAGCGGTACTTTCCGAGGCGGAGCAGATATTGGACGACGTGGACCGGGCTCTCGCGCTGATCGACGACGGCACGTACGGAGTCTGCGATGCGTGTGGGGTGCGAATCGCAGAGAGCAGGTTGGAGGAGTTTCCGACGGCGAGGACGTGTGAGATGCATCCTCAACTGACGGACTGGACGAGCTGAGCCGGTGAACCCGGACCCCGTCGAGCGCTTGAACGATCTCGGTGAGTTCATCCGCGAACAGAGGAACTCAGCGAGGCTTTCGCTGCGGAGGTTGTCGGAGCTCGCAGGCATCTCTAACCCGTATCTGAGCCAGATTGAGCGGGGTTTGAGGAGGCCGTCGGCCGAGATCCTCCAGCAGATTGCGAAGGCGTTGCGCATCTCCGCGGAGACGCTTTACGTGCAGGCGGGCATTCTCGATCCGCCGGAGGACGGAGCGGATCTCGCGAGGTACATCCTGGCCGATCCTCATTTGAACGAAGATCAAAAGCAGGCGCTGTTAAGGATCTACCTGTCGTTTCGACGAGAGCACGGTCGAGCTGGTGACGACGACGGAGATGGCGGGCTGGGGCTGGAACGAGACGGTCTATCGGGTGACGATGGGCCCGAAGGCGACGGCACGACGCTCCCGGCCTGAGGTCTGGAATTGGCGGGAGCGACGAAACCTGGGCCGACGGGCGGTAGGCTCGAAGCTTGATGCGACGTCTAGCGGTGCTGTCGATGCACACTTCTCCTCTCGCGCAGCCGGGGACCGGGGACGGTGGGGGGATGAACGTCTACGTCCGCGAGATGGCGACGGCGTTGGCGAGGACGGGTGTGAGCTGCGACGTTTTCACTAGATCGATCTCGGACGATCTCGACCCCCTCGTAGCGGTGGAACCCGGGTTCAACGTCTACCACGTTCCGGCGGGTCCGCGCGGCCCGGTCGCAAAAGAGCTGCTTCCAGGTTTAGTCGAGGAGTTCACGGAGGGGGTGCTTAAGATCATGGCGGGGGCCGTTCGAACGGGAAGCGAGGAGGGGCCCTACGAGGCGATCCATGCGAACTACTGGCTCTCTGGACTCGCCGGTCACACGATAAAGCACGAGCTCGATCTGCCGCTCGTGTGTACGTTCCACACCCTCGATCGGGTCAAGGCGATCGCGTTCCCAGAGGAGATCGAGGCGGACATGCCACACCGCCGGGCGGAGGCCGAGGCGGCGATAATCGGCTGTTCGGATACGGTGCTCGCGTCGTGTTCGGTCGAGGCGGAACAGATAGTGGATCTCTACGGGGCAGACCCGGAGCGGATCGAAGTCGTCGCGCCGGGCGTCGACCACGCGTTCTTCGGGCCGGGGCACCGTCCGCAGGCTCGAAGGGCGGCGGGCCTGTCGACGGAGGGGAACCTCATGATCTTCGTCGGGCGGATCCAGCCGCTCAAAGGGGCCGATGAAGCGGTTCGCACGCTCGCGGAGCTGTCACGCAGAGGGGGTTCGTTCCGGCTCGCGATCGTGGGTGGCCCGAGCGGTCCGAGAGGGGAGGAGGCGTACGCTGATCTGATGACGTTGGCAAACGAGCTCGGGGTGGCGGATCGGATGGACCTGGTCGCACCACAGCCCCACGAGCTGCTCTCGACGTTTTATCGCGCGGCGGACGTATGCATCGTGCCGAGTCGTTCCGAGTCGTTCGGACTCGTCGCGTTGGAGGCGTCGGCGTGTGGGACGCCGGTCGTCGCGTCGGCGGTCGGTGGCCTGACGACGCTCGTCGATCACGGTGAGACCGGATACTTGGTAGAGGACCCGACGCCTCGGTCGTTTGCTGAGTTTGTGCTACGGATCGTCGAAGAGCCTTTGGAGGCCGAGCGGCTTTCGACTGCGTCGGTGCTGCGGGCACGCCGTTATACGTGGCGCAGCGCGGCGATACGGTTGCGGGCTATTCACGAGGAGCTCGCGGGGACGTTGGTCGAGTGCAGGTGAGCGCTCGCGCCATAGGATCGCGGCGCCGGAGAGATGGGTAGGGTTGACGTCGTTGAAGACGGGGAGATGGCCGCGGCGGCGGCCTGCGTCGACGCGTGGATTCAAAAGGAGGTCGCACGAGACGGGCTGCTGGTCGCGGCGGAGCGCCAAGACGTCACCGATTCGACGGCGTCGTCTCGCTGGTACCTGCGGTTCAAAGGGGAGGAGAAGGAGTTCATAACCGTGTGGCTCACGCTTCGCCAACGGACGCTCCATCACGAGGCCCAGTTCATGCCCGCACCCGAAGAGAATCGCTTAGAGGTCGTTCAGTACTTGATGCGGCGCAACGCCGACCTCTACGCGATGGCGTTTTGCCTCGGGACCGAAGACGCGGTGTATCTCGTCGGGAAGGTACCGGCGGCCCAGGTGGACGAAGACGAGCTGGATCGAATCGCGGGTTCCACCCTCGTCTACGTCGACGATCACTTCCC
>JAJYQJ010000112.1 GCA_021794655.1 Actinomycetes bacterium
CGGTGTGGCAGAGGAGGAGTTCCAGCCCGGCAGTCTCCAGGTCGGTTTGGCTGCGATGGGCGAGGGAGCGCCAGTCGGGAACCTCGCCCGAGAGGTGGTAGGGGATCCCGCAGATCGAGTAGTTGGGGTAGGCGTCGGCGACGACCAGGGTCGCCTCGACGTCGGGGGCGACCTCCCGGGCTCGCAGGCCGGCGCTGATGCCGGCGTCGCTGCCCCCGACGATGAGCAGGCGGGTCATGCCGGCCGCCGCTCGTTGCGCCGACGGCCGCCGGCGGTCCCAGTGGCGGCTTGCCAGGCGGTATCGCAGGTGACACAGCGCACTCGCCGGGCGGGGGGGTCGACTTGGACCTGGCGCACCAGCGGCTCTGTGCGGGTCAGGTGGTGGGCGCGCACGACCAGGTGGTCCTCGCACACCCCGGCCCCGCAGTCGGCGCACACCAGGAGTTGACAGTCTCGATTGCAGTCCAAGCAGTTCATTGGCGGTCTCCTGACAGCGTCTAGTGGATGAGGGTGACCCAGCCGGCCAGGGCCAGCAGGGTGATGGCGAGGACCGGGACGGTGAGCACGATGCCTTGGCGGAAGTACTGGCCCCAGCTGATCTTGATGCCCTTGGTCTCCAACACGTGCAGCCACAACAAGGTGGCGAGCGAGCCGATGGGGGTGAACTTGGGGCCGAGGTCGGCGCCGACGACGTTGGCGTAGACCAAGGTGGTATGGGTCAGGCCGGCGAGGTGCGCCCCGTGGATCGACAAGGCGCCGATGAGGGTGGTGGGCATGTTGTTCATCACCGCGGAGAGCCCGGCCGCGCCGAACCCGCCGGCGAGCGCGGCGGGCACCAGCCCGGCGTGGCTCGCGCCCCGCAGGGCGTCGGAGAGGTAGGTGGTGAGCCCGGCGTTGAACAGCCCGTAGACCACCAGGTACATGCCGACCGAGAACACCACGATCTTCCACGGCGCCTCGCGCAGCACCTTGGCAGAAGAGAGGGCCTCCGAGCGCGCGGCGAGGGCGAGGAACGCCGCGGCGGCCAGCGACGAGGGGACCGAGACCGGGAAGTGCAGTGGCTCGGAGAGGAGGTAGCCGCCCAGCAGCACACCGAGCACGGCCCACCCGGCCCGAAACAGCCGGATATCCCGGATGGCCGTTCTCGGCTCGGGCAGGATCTGAAGGTCGTAGCGGGCGGGCAGCGAGCGGCGGTAGAAGACGTAGAGCACCCCAACACTGGCGGCGAAGGCAACCAGGTCGACCGGCGTCATGGTCGCCGCGTAGGTGACGAAACCGATGTGGAAGAAGTTGGCGCTGACGATGTTGACCAGGTTCGACACCACCAGCGGCAGGCTGGTGGTGTCGGCGATGAACCCGGCGGCCATCACGAACGGCAGCGCCTGGCGGCGCCCGAAGCCGAGCGCCTTGGTCTGTTCGTAGACGATCGGGGTGAGGATCAACGCCGCGCCGTCATTGGCGAACAGGGCGGCGACCAACGCACCGAGCACCAGCAGGTAGATGAACGCCCGTAACCCGCTGCCCCGGGCAGCGCGCAGCATGTGCAACGCCGCCCATTCGAAGAACCCGACCCGGTCGAGGATCAACGAGATGACGATGACCGCCACGAAGGTGATCGTGGCGTTCCACACGATCCCCCACACGGTGGCCACATTCGCCAGGTCCACCACCCCGAGCGCCAAGGCGACCACCGCGCCGCCCGCGGCCGACCAGCCGATCGAGAGCCCCTTGGGTTGGGCGATGACCAGGGTCAAGGTGACGGCGAAGATCGCCACCGCGGTGACCGTCAGCCCCGCCCCGGTGAGGCTCAGCATAACCTGCCCGACCACCACGCCTGGAGCAGCGACCGGCGGGTGAGCACCCCGACGAGGTGGCCCTCGTCGTCGGTGACGGGGAGCATGCCGGCGTGGTGGTCGGCCATGACCTCGGCCGCGTGCTCGCAGCGCGCCGAGACGTGCACGGCAGGCGGGTGGTGGCCCATGACCTCCGAGACCCGCTTCGCCTGGATCACGCGCAGGTGCTCGACGGCGCGCCGGCCGCCGCCGAGCGGCCAGAACCGTGCGGTCTCGGCCTCTTGCTCCACCAGATGGGGGTCCTCGGCCAGCACCAGCAGATCCTCCTCGTCCAACAGGCCCACCAGGCGGCCCTCCTCGTCGGTGACGGGCAGGGCGACCAGGCCCGCGTCGACCAACACCCTGACGGCGTCGCGCAGCCCGTCGCCGGGGTGGACCGCCGCCGGGGGTGGCGCCATCAGCTCGCCTGCCGTCACGCAGGTTGTCGGCTCGCTCACCGGGCCTCCGCGGCACCGGCCAGCACCGCCAGCCGCTCGGCCCCGACGGGTGGTTCTAGCTGCCAGGGAAGCGTCCAGACCCGCTCGGCGAGGCGGCGTACCCGGGCGAGCTGGGGGCGTTGCAACTCGGCGCGGGCGGCGAGCACCGGGTCGGTGGTGCCGGAGCGGCCGAGGGTGTTGTTCACCACCCAGCCATAGGGGGCGATCCCGGCCCGGCCCAGGTCGTCGACGAGGCGGGCGGCCTCGGCCACCGGGGTCGTCTCGGCCAGGGTCACCACGATCACCTTGGTGCGCTGTGGGTCTCGAAGGGCGGGCAGCAGGCCCGCGACCGCCTCGGGCACGACCCCGGCCGCCCGGGCCAGCTGCCTGTGGTAGCTCAAGGTGGCGTCGAGGAGCAACAAGGTATGCCCCGTCGGGGCGGTGTCCAAGATGACGTGGCGGTCCGTCGCGCCCGCCGCGGTCTGGGC
Source organism: Actinomycetes bacterium (assembly GCA_021794655.1). Lineage (GTDB taxonomy): Bacteria > Actinomycetota > Acidimicrobiia > Acidimicrobiales > RAAP-2 > JAJYQJ01. Next base: position 2,758 of record JAJYQJ010000112.1, read on the forward strand.
GAACGCCTGGAACACCGCGATCTCCTCGGTGCACGGCGAGCGCAGGTCCTCTTCGAGCACCGCCCGAGCGTCGCCGTCGGCGCCTTCGGCGCCAGCGAGGACCTCGGCGCTGTAGCGGGCCACCTCGACCTCGGGGTCGATCCGCTCGACGCGCAACGTCTCGGGCAGGCCGGCGCCGACCGTGGCCGCCAGGTGGGCGGCGGGGTCGGTGGTCGACAACGTTACCGCCTCGCCCCGAGCGGCGAGAGCCACGCCGAGCGCTCCAGCGATGGTCGTCTTGCCGACCCCGCCCTTGCCCATCACCAGCACCAACGACGGCCCGGAGCGGGCCAGGGCGTCGACCAGATCCTCGATGCCCACCGGAGGTTCGCCGACGGCCCCCGGGCGCGAGGTCGGCACCGCTGATCGCTGCGGGCCACGGGGCTCACCACCGGCGAGGGCGGCCAGGGCGTCCAGCCCGGTCAGCTCCGAGCCCACCAAGGCCACCCCGAAACGCTGCGCGGGCAGGCCATCGAGGCTGGCGCAAGCCGCCCAGGCACGTTCCTGGCGCCCGGCGAACGCGCCAGCCATGCCGTCACCGGCGGCGGGCTCGGAGAGGATCCCGTTGACCACGAGCACCTGGCGGTCAAGGCCGCCGCCGGCCAGCTCGGCCCCGGTGCGCGCTGCTTCTGTGAGCGCGCCGTCCTCGGGCCGGGTGACCAGGGCCACGGCGGTCCGGGCCGGGTCGCGCAGGGCGGCCAGCGCGGCGGCGTAGGCGGCTCGCTGGCCCTCCAGCGCCGAAAGTGGCCCCAAACAGCTCACCCCGGCATCGTTGGTCGACAGGAACTCCTCCCACGCCCGGGGCAGCTCCAGCATCCGCAGGGTGTGGCCGGTCGGGGCGGTGTCGAAGATCACGTGGTCCACCCCGCCGGGGACCGCCGGCCCGTCCGCGCCGAGCAGCCGGGTGAACTCGCCGAACGCGGCCACCTCCACCGTGCACGCCCCCGACAGCTGCTCCTCGATCGCGGACAGCGCCGAGTCGGGCAGCACCCCCCGGTAGGGGCCGACCACCGCCTCCCGGTAGGCGGCCGCGGCCGCCAACGGGTCGAGGTCCGCCACCCACAGCCCCGCCACGCCCTCCACCGGGGTCGGCTGCGCACCAACCGGCTGGGCGAACACGTCGGCCAGGTTCGACGCCGGGTCGGTGCTCACCACCAGCACACGGCGTCCCGCCCTCGCCAACCCGAGCGCGCTCGCCGCGGCGACGGTGGTCTTACCCACCCCGCCCTTGCCGGTGAACAACACGAAGCGGGTGTCCCAGTGATCGAAGCCAAGCCTCGGCAGCGCCGCCAGGGCGCCTTGTCCGGCCTGCGATGCGGCGGCCATCAGCAGCACCCCGAACCAGGAACGCACCCACCGGTAGCGGCGTCCGGCGCCGCCACCAACTCGTTGGTGGCCTCGATGACCTCCGCCAGCTCCTCACGGCTCGGGTAGCGGCCGTAAGTGAGGACCGTGTCGCCGACCAGCACCGCGGGCAGCGCCCCGTCGCCGAACGCGGCCAGAAGCCCGGCCACCTTCGCGTCGGTGGCGAAGGCCGCGGGCTCTTGCGCCAGGTTGAACCGGGCGACGGTCGCCCCCCGGTCAGCCAGCCAAGCGAAGTCGGCTGCGGCCTGAGCCAACGCCGGGTCCACCGACGGACCGCACACCCCGCTCGCACAGCACAACGGCGGGTCGAACACCCGCACCTCAACTCCTGCAACGCCCATGGTCACCGCTCCTCTCTCTCAGTCGGATGACCCTCAGTCGGGTGACCTCACCCGGCATCGACCACTATCAATATAGCACCTTGGCAGTCAGTATCGACAGATGTCGATGTCTCACGGTTGTAGGATGGGCGACGTGGCCACGACCGTGCAGCAGGACCGCCCGCCAACCCCAGGCCAAGAGGCGGGCGAGGAGCCCTGCTGGCCGGCGCTGTCCGAGGCTCCCCTCCGGCGGGCCGACGCCGAGACCCTCGCCGGCGTGCTGCGGGCCATCGCGGACCCGGCCCGGCTCCAGCTGATCAGCCTGATCCAAGCGGCGAGAGGCGGCGAGGCTTGTGTGTGCGACCTCGTCGCCCCGCTCGGGCTCTCCCAACCGACGGTCAGCCACCACCTCAAAGTGCTCCTCGACGCCGGCCTCGTCACTCGGTCCCGCCGCGGGTCGTGGGCCTACTACCGCCTCGTACCCGAACGCCTCGCCGCCCTCGCTCAGCTCCTCGCCTGACCGGCGGCCCATCCAAGACGAGGCCGGGCGGCTTAGGAGGCCCAGCCGAGCGCCTCTCGGTCGAAGATGTAGCCGACGCCGCGCACCGTGCGGATATGGGTCGGGTGGTGCGGGTCGGTCTCGATCTTCTGGCGCAACCGCCGTATGTAGACCTCCAAGGCCTTCCCCACCTCGCGGGGGTTGGTCCACCCCGCGGCCAACAGCTGCTCCCGGTGGACCACCTGCCCGGCGTGGCCCAAGAGCACCGAGAGCAGCTCGAACTCCTTGGCGGGAAGCGGCATGCACCGCTCACCGACCCGCAGGAGCCGAGCGCCCAAGTCCAACTCGGTGTCTTGAGCGCGGAGCACCTCAGTGTCGACTCGATGTGGACCGTCCCCGAGCGAGGTCATGGTGGCGACCGCGGCGTTCACGCCCCGCCTCCACCGACCGCGACCCCCGTCGTTGGCTGGTACGTCCGTGGCGAGGGAACCTCGGCCGAGGCCTCCTCGAGGGTTTGGCCCTTCGGCTCGGGAAGGGCGACCAAGGTCAGGAGGATTCCGACTGCGGAGACCGCGGCCATCATGCCCATGACTCCGCTGATCCCGACCGACTTGAGGAGATGAGGCACGAGGAGCGCCCCGAGGAAGGCCCCGAACTTCCCGCCTGCCGCCGATATGCCGTCACCCATGCCCCGGATGGAAGTGGGGAAGATCTCCGAGGGAAACACGAAGGTGGTCTCGTTGGGGCCGAACTCGATGAAGAAGTAGCTGATGGCAAACAGGCCGAGGAACAGGGCGGTGTTCTTCACGGCACCGGGGATAAGCCAGATGCCTCCGAACGCCAGGGCCATGACCAGAAACCCCTGCCACTGGATCCGCTTGCGCCCCAGACGGTCCATCAACCAGACCGCCACCCAGTATCCCGGGACCGCGGCCACCGTGAAGATGGCGAGCGAGATGAGGGTATGGGAGAGCAGGCTCCCATGGGGCTGGAGCTGCTTCAAGATCAGCGGGCTGGAGACCGAGTTGCCATAGAAGGCGATGTCCATCAGGAACCAACTCCCCGCCGTGCCGATAAGACGCAGCAGGTACGGCTTGGAGGTCAGTCGCTTCCGCAGGTCGGAGGTTGCAGCGATCGGTGCGACGGGGCGATTGCCGTTGCCGGTTGTCGCCTGACCGTTGACCTTCGAGGCCTGGCCGGTCACCCACTCGACCGTCTTGGCCGTCTCTGCCACGTCGCCGCGGACACTCAAGGTGTAGCGAGGGGTCTCTCGGATCTTGCGGCGGAGGTAGACCACCGACAGGGCGGGAACAGCCCCGAGACCGAGCATCAACCGCCAGGCGATCCCATTGGGCACCCCGGCTCCGAGGAAGATGGCAGCGATGGCCGGTCCGGCCATCAGGCCGAAGCCCTGCATGGCGAACACGGTGCCCACCAGGCGCCCCCGGGACTTCTTGTTGGCGTACTCGGACGTGATCACGGCCGAGGTGGCGTAGTCGCCACCCACCCCGATGCCGACCAGGATCCGGAAGATGAACAGCGACTCAAAGTTCCACGCGAAGGCGGTGAGGATGGCACCCACCGCGAGAAGGGCCACTTCCAAGCCGTAGACCTTCTTGCGTCCGAGCCGGTCCATCAGCTTGCCGAAGGTGAGCGCTCCGAGCACCGACGCCAAGAGGGAGATGGAGTTGAGCAGTGAGATCTGGTTCGTGTTCAAGCGGAAGATCGGGGTCAGGATGACCGTGACCGTGCCGATGATGAACAGGTCATAGGCGTCGGTGAAGAAGCCCATGCCGGCGGTGAGCACCGTGAGCCAGTGCTTGCGGCCCACCTCGGCCTCGTCGAGGGGTCGATACAACTCGGTCACGGATGCAACGCCTTCGGCCACCTGGGCTCCTCCCCAAACCTATCGGATAGATGTCTGTCTATTCCGACAAGATGAACGGGAGGTGGCCCACAAGCGACACGACGGTGAATTCTTGGCGAACTCGGTCTACGTCGCCAACTCCCCCGCAGCCTTCCCTGTGCCGAGGACGAGCAGCGGTCGGGCGGAGGCCAAGGGCCTCCGCTGCTTTTAACTACTTCCCCCGGAAATAAAGCGCACTGACCGCCGAAGAAAAGAGGAGCGCCGCAGCGCTCCGATCACCCTTCATGTGGTTGAGTGCGCTATCCGCTCGCTGCCTGCTTGCGCGCCTGCCGACGTTCTTCGCCACGACGGGTGAGGACGACGATGGTGTCGAGGTCGTAGGAGAGCGTCGACCACCCGGCCCAGATCCGGGCACCCACCTTCCCTTTGAGACGGGACCGGCCGGCCCCGTAGGACCGCTTCAGGTGGGAGATGCGCGCTTCGGCTCCGACCCGGAAGTTGGCGCGTCGCCTCCGGGTTCGCCGCGATCCGGCGTTGTCGTGGGAACCGACGATGTGGGCCACCATGTCGGGTAGGGCGGCCTCGGTCTCGGCCCGGTGGAATCCGGCGTCAAAGGACCCTTCGACGAGCTTGATGCCGAGAGCGTCGAGCTCGGCCGCGGTCCTCGGCAGCAGCGCATTCTCGGGCGTGGATCCTGCTTCGAGCGGTGGCGGCACGATGAGGCCGCGGGCGCCCGGCTTGGTGCCGGCCGTGACCTCGGCGTACTGGACGAGGTAGCCGAACTCATTGGGCTTGGCCAGCTTGCCCCGCCGGATAGGCCGGGCGTCGGTGTCGAACAGCGACACCAGACGGCTCTCGATCTTCTTGCCGGCAAAGCGTAGCTCTACCTGCTCGCAGACACGCCGGGCGAGGCCGATCACCTCTTCCAGCCTGGCGATGGCCCTGGCCCGCTGACGGCGCGAGATCCCGATTCCCACCGAGCGCGAGCGACGGGCGGCGACGAGCAGCCGCTCGGCCTCCCGTGCCGAGGCCCGCACCTGGGTGGTGGCCTGCTCGGTCAGGCGCTGGACCTCGGACTTTGCTTCGCCCGAGCGGCGTCGCAGGGTCCTCGTGAGTGCCCGGAGCCGGAGCCCGACGGCCCGAGAACGGTCCCGGACCCGATGGGCGGCACCGGCCACCGGCACGGACTGTGCCACCTGGCACCCCGCCCGGGCGAGCAGCCGCACGGCATCTTTGGCGAGGCCGGTGTCCGTCGGGTACCGGATGTCGGCCTCGGTGACCGTCGAGTCCACCCGGATCGCCCGGGGACGCAGGACCTTGTCTGAGACGGCCTCTTTCACCACGGCCCGCACGAGGTCCTCTGCCACGTCGGGCCCCAAGCGACGGGTGAGCTTGCGCACCGTCGACTCGTCGGGGACGTGTGCGCCCAAGGGGATCCGGCAGAAGCGCCGCAAGTGGATGGAGTCCGACACCGCGGCCATGAGCGTCTCGTAGCCGTAGCCACCGCGGTGCTTGACCACCATCATCCGCAGGTAGGTCTCCATGGCGATGGTGGGCCGCCTCCGGCCGAGGAGATCCTGATGACCTTGTTCTTGGAGGTGGCACCAGTGCGTGCTCATGGTCGCCAGCACGGCGGGCTTGTCGAGCAGGTCGTCGAGGGCGGCGAGGTCGCCGGGTAGGACCTTCACCTCGTCGGGAAGCACGGCGTCGAAGAGGAGGTTGATCGGATCGCCACGCAGCCGGAGTACCGAACAGACAGCGTAGGCACTGATAGGTACGAGGTGGTGGATCCTCCGGCCAGAATGGACCCATGGCCAGCTCCATCTCGATCGAAGATCGCGTGGCCCATCTCCGAGACGAGCTCGAGCGCCTGGCGGCCGAGCTCTCGGGCATCGGGTTCACCGCCGCAGGCAGCCTGGTTCGGCGCTACACCCACTGCGCAAGTGACGGGTGCCGCTGCAACGCCGACCCTCCTCAACCGCACGGCCCGTACTGGCAGTGGTCCAAAGCAGTTGATGGCAAGACCGTCACCAAGCGCCTGCGCGAGGACCAGGTACCGCTCTATCAGGAGTGGATCGCCAACCGTCGACGCCTGCGCCGCGTCGTCGCCCAGATGGCGGCCGTGTCGGAGCAGGCCACGCGACTCCTCCTCTCCCAAGCGAACGGGCATCCCGGGAACTGAACAGTCGGCCGTCTCCGCTGGTCCTGGACGCTCGCCGGTGCGCTTATTTCCGGGGGAAGCAACTAACGCTGATGAGTCTGCCCGCGGCTGAGCCCCGGAGGAAGGTCGCCCTCAGCGAGCCTGATCGACGCCTCGACGGTCAGTACACGCCGCGAAACCGCCGGTCGTGCCGTTTCCCATCTGCGTGGTTCCCTGCCGGGGGCGCTGGTCAGAGGGTATTTTTCGTCGGTTGAGCGGCGCTCCGGAGTAGTATTGGATCAAACGCGATCACGCGCGGAGCGAAGTCAGGTGGAAACCAGGAGCGACGGGCTGGCGTCTGGAAGCTCGGGGTGTATGTGGCGAACCGTCCGGACGGCACCCCGATTAGTTGTTACCGACATGTCTTTGCGATGACGCCTATGGGGTTTTCCGGCCGCGATCTTGGGGGCGGTCTGACTCGCGCAGATACCGGCCACGCGGTCTGAGGCAAGCTTTATCTGCGTCTCGTTGAGCAGGCAAGCGCCCTCAGAAGTGAGGGCCCCAACGGTTGACGACTGCCGAAAGGAGTCCTCGCCACGCTCGGAAAGGAGCGCCTCAATCGGTTCGAAGAACTTCTCGTAAACGGGGTCGGGCTGAGGGAACCGCCAGGTTTCCAGCTCAGCTGTGGCATAAGTATGCTATATTTGTGGTATGACCCGTGTCAGGATCAGCACCACCGTGGACCAGGAACTTCTCGATCAGGCGCGCGAGGTGGAAGCGGGCAGGCCGGACTCAGCAGTTGTCGATGACGCCTTGGCGGCTTTACTCGCGCGAAACCGTGGCGCCGAAGTCGACGCAGCGTACGCTTCTTACGACGACCACCCGCTTGACGAAAACGACGAGTGGGGTGATCTCGCATCGTTCAGGGTTTCAGCAGCCGCGTCTTGAGTTCGTTGCCTGCTCGGGGAGACGTATGGTGGTGTGAGCTTCCCGACATTGGTCGAAGGCCGGTCGTCGTGTTGTCCCGCGACGCCGCCATTCCTCGCCTTCGGAGGGCAGTCATCGCTCCGTGCACCACGACCGTCCGTGGCTTGCCCAGTGAGGTTGTCCTCGAACCCGGCGACGACCCCGTGCCACGGCACTGCGTGGCTAACTTGGACTCGATCGAGAGCGTTGGCCTCAGCGCCCTCACGGAACGGATCGGTCGCCTCGGCGACGTCAGGATGCGGCAGCTCTGTAAGGCCCTCGAAGTTGCCGTTGACTGCGATCGCTGAGCGTCCACTTTCGAGGCAGTCCGCGACCCTCCAACGGCTTTCGTTCGCCAGCTCCGCTTTCGGCGAAGCGGTCATCGCCCATGCTGGTCGAGCACTCGAAGATAGGCCACTCGACGACGAACGCCCACCCGAGCAAGACGTGCGCTCATCACGATCAAGGAGGTGTGCCAGAGCTGAGAAGCCGCTTTGAACACGCCGAACTCCACGGTCCCTTACCGACCTCATCGTCGACAGCCCGCTCCTCTCGAGCCGCTTAGGATCTGCATGGCCGATCGTTTCGAGCATGATCGGGCAGTCGCGCGAACCCTGCGAACACCGCCCAATCTCTTGGCAGCGACAGGGCCGGGTCGGCCGACAAATCATTTCGTTACATGTAACGAAGTGTTGTGACTTTCACCCGGGAACGTGTACGACCAGGCGTTCGTCGATGCAATCTCCTCGGAATGGGCGCAAGACGAAGAGCCCGGCTCACTCTGAAACACGCCGCGATCAAGGACACCTCCGTTGGATTTGCAGGTCAGGTGATGAGTCGTTCCACCACTCCCGTGTCGACGTCGTAGCGCCAACCTTCGACCGCGACTCCAGTCGGCAACGCCGCACACTTGCGAATCGCTTCAACGTCGACGCGGAGCGCGTCGACTGGGTTAGGCATCGCTAGAAACTCCCAAGACGCGCAGGCGCCGATCTGGTCCACGCTGAGCTCTTTCTTGATCTCGTCGTCGTTACGGTTGGCTAGTGCGCACTTCGTGTGCTGCATTACCGCAATCTCGGTGACTCCGAGAAACGTCGTCGCCAACACCAAGGAGCGCAGGACGTCGTTAGTAACCCGACCTCCGGCGTTTCGCATGATCTTTGCATCCCCGGGCGCGAGCCCGAGCATCGTCAGCGGCTCGATGCGGCTGTCCATGCAGGTGACGAGGGCGAATCCCTTCGCCGCGCTCGGTGGTACGTCCTGAAGGGAAAAGCTTCTCGCGTACGTTCGATTAGCGTCCAATAGGTCAGTGAACATGAGTAAAGCGTAGACTAGAGTCGTTCACCTTCGTTCTCGCCAGACTTCACCCGATACCTCTAACCGCTAGAGGAGGTCGGCGAGCGCGTCGTCCAACGTTTCATGGTGAAAGTTGAATCCCGCGTCTTGGAGGACCTTTGGCACGACGAACTGGCTCGCCATCAACAGTTCAGTCGCCATGTCTGTCCCCAACCCAATTTCCAACACCCGCTTTGGAATTCTCATGAAAGCTGGTCGACGCAGCGCATTAGCAACGGTCCTCGTGAAAACCTTGTTGGTCACCGGTGTCGTCGAAGTCAAGTTAACAGGCCCCTGGATCCGGCGGTCGTCAACGATACGAATAATCGCGTCCACTTCGTCGTCGATCGAGATCCAGCTCATGAACTGTGTTCCTGAACCGAGAGTTCCGGCCAAACCCAGCTTAAAGAGAGGGAGTTGCTTTGCGAAGACACCGCCGTCACGACCGAGGACCAAACCAGTACGGATACATGCAACTCGGATTCCGGCAGCGCCGGCCTCACTCGTCGCCGCCTCCCACGCTTCACAGACGTCGGGCAAGAACCCACGGCCTCTAACGCTCGACTCGTCGAGCACCTCCGTGCCACGGTCCCCGTAGTAACCGATCGCCGATGCGCTCACCAAGACATCGGGTGGAGACTCCAGGTGAGTCAACTGCTCGGAGAGAAAAGTCGTCCCGCTTACGCGGCTGTCCAGGATCTCTCGGCGTTGTTGCGTCGACCAGCGACGAGCCGCGATGCTCTCACCCCCAAGATGGACGACAGCGTCGATTCCCTCTAGTGACCTGAGATCCAAGAACCCGTTACCGGCGTCCCACGCGATCTTGCCGCGCACCTTCTCTCGGGATCGAACTAGTTGCGAGACTTCGTCGCCACGCGCTCTAAGCCTCGCACATAGGTGTCTCCCGATAAACCCAGTCGCTCCGCTAACCCCAACGCGCATCTCGCCTGCCCTTCATCGCCGAGGAGCTCTGCTGATTAGAAGTTCATCGACGATCACGCCGGAGAGGCCGTTCATGTTTCCACTGTGTCCGGTCCGTCGGGGATGTCCACCGCGTACTCTTTGAGCGCGGTGATCGGTACGATCTCCAGGGCACGCTCGTGTGTCGATTCGAGCACTACGAACGCCGCGACGCCGTCTAGATACGCACGTAGCCAGTTCGCCGCGGTTACACACCATCGATCCCCGGGGACTAGTCCGGGGAACCCGTAGGCGGGCGCCGGTGTGCTCAAGTCGTTCCCTATTCGCTTCTGGTGATCCAAGAACTCGGCCGTCACCACCGCGCATATCGTGTGGCTACCCAAGTCCTCTGGGCCGCTCTTGCAGCACCCGTCGCGATAGAAACCCGTCAAGGGATCAGCAGAGCAAGGTTGAAGTTCTCCTCCGAGCACGTTGCGTTCGCTCATGGAAGTACTGTCGGCTCCTCGGACTTCGTCTCAGACGCCCGGGCGTTGGACCAAAGCACCGCCGTCACCGTCGCCGCAGGTACCCATATCAAGAGAGCCGACCCACCGATCTCATCGGCCCCGAGCACCACCGCGACGATCGCGAGCCACGCAATCTCAGCGTTGTACGTGATGAGAGCCGTCATGTGAGGATGATCAGTCCAGCGGCCGACATGCTCGTCGGGTTCGTCGCGAGTCATCCAAGTAAGAACCCCGACCAAGATCGCGGCGGTCAGCGTAAATCCGGCCTGACTGCCAAGTGGGAGGCCAAACCAGAAGCCGGGGCCCCGGTAGCGGAAAACATAGCCCAGGAACCAGCGGGGTCCAAGGCGTGAAACCGGATCCATGATCCAAAGAGCCCAAACCGTCAGCATGAGGCCAACTACGTACTCGTGCCATAGTGCCCTCGCGCGGGTCCGCATAGGCCCACTCGCGATGATCCGTCCGGCCGCGAACCCAAAGTAACCCATGAACGTGTAGGAAAGGGGAACCATGAGCGGTACGTCGCCTACAAACAGCTCCTTACCGCGCAGCGCAGGGTTAAACGTATAACTCGTGTAGGGGATGCCGAAGTGGACCGACGCGTTCTCCGCCGACACGCCGACAACGAGTGCGACTATCACGTAGATCGAGGTCTTCTTCCATCCCATGTGGGCGATAGCACGCCATAGGAATACGAGCCCGAGGACGGTGACGTACCAACGCCCAATAAAGGTGCCGGCCGCCTCGTGCACCAGGGTCATCGGCACATCGCAAACGAGTCACGCTCGGGTATCTCGGTCTTGTGGGATAGGACGTGGAAACGGTCCAGCGCCGCGCGTCTACTCCACACGACCGCCGAGCGGTCAGTACCTGTAGGTGTCAGGCTTGTAAGGTCCATCTACCGAAACACCGATGTAGTCAGCCTGTTCCTTCGTAAGCTTCGACAGCTTTACGCCGAGCGCATCGAGGTGCAGTCGGGCAACTTTTTCGTCGAGGTGCTTCGGGAGCACGTAGACTTTGTTCTCGTAGGCCTCTCTCTTCGTGAACAGCTCGATCTGTGCCATCACCTGGTTCGTGAACGAGTTCGACATCACGAAGCTCGGGTGTCCCGTCGCATTCCCCAAGTTGAGCAACCGGCCTTCCGACAGCACGATCACCGCGTGTCCGTCGTCAAAGATCCACTTGTCAACCTGGGGTTTGATGTTGACCTTTCTAATCCCGGGGATACGGCTAAGACCTGTCATGTCTATCTCGTTGTCGAAGTGCCCGATGTTTCCAACGATCGCCTGATGTTTCATCTGCGACATGTGCTCCGCGGTGAGAACGTTCTTGTTGCCTGTCGCAGTTATGAATATGTCGGCCTTATCTACGACGTCGCCGACCGTGTTCACCTCGAAACCATCCATCGCCGCTTGAAGCGCACAGATCGGGTCGACCTCGGCAACTATCACGCGCGCCCCTTGGCCGCGCAACGACTCTGCACAGCCCTTCCCCACGTCGCCGTAGCCACAGACGAGCGCCACCTTTCCACCGATCAAGACGTCCGTCGCCCGGTTGATGCCGTCAACCAGCGAGTGGCGGCATCCGAACTTGTTGTCGAACTTCGACTTCGTAACCGAGTCGTTGACGTTGATCGCAGGGAACAGCAGCTCTCCTTTGCCCTGCATCTCGTAGAGACGGTGGACGCCCGTCGTCGTCTCCTCCGTCACCCCGATAACGCCCGACGCTAAAGACGTCCACCTCGTCGGATCCTGGTTCAGTCCGCGTGCCAGGAGGGACAGGACCACAGCGAACTCCTCGGAGTCTGCAGTGGAGGGGTCCGGAACCGTTCCCGCCTTCTCGAACGCCGCTCCTTTGTGAACGAGCATCGTCGCGTCGCCGCCGTCGTCGAGGATCATGTTCACGCTCTCGTCGCCAGGCCAGAGCAGAGCCTGTTCGGTGCACCACCAGTACTCAGCGAGTGACTCACCCTTCCACGCGAACACCGGGATCCCCTTCGGGTTTTCCTCAGTACCGTCTGGTCCAACCGCGACCGCCGCCGCCGCGTGGTCCTGAGTCGAAAAGATGTTGCAGCTCGCCCACCGGACTCGAGCGCCGAGCGCGACCAGGGTCTCGATGAGAACAGCAGTCTGTACCGTCATGTGGAGTGACCCCGTGATTCGAGCACCAGCGAGAGGTTTGTCGGAAGAGAACTCACTCCTCATCGCCATAAGACCCGGCATCTCGTGTTCAGCGAGCTCTATCTCCTTTCTCCCGAACTCGGCGAGGGACAGATCTGCAACTTTGAAGGCGATGCGGTCTTCGACGGTCGTCACGACACTCCTGTGTGATAGAAGGAATAGTTGAGCGGTCAGTGGCCACAGTTAGCCGACATCGAGGCCACTTACCCAGACACCGAGTCTAGCTTGCGTGCCAAGCCGGCGCACGCAATGATTCCTTCGTGACCGACGCCGGATTCGACAACAACGAGTCTCGCTCGCCTGGACCGGATGGATCCCCTCGGCCAGCTGGCCAGCCAGACGATCCGACGAGTTCGGCTCTTCCGACCTCGATCTCACCGGAGAGCTTCATGTGCCACGACGTCCACGAGCTCTTGGGCATCGAGCTCGTAGAAGCGAGTTCGGACAAGGTCGTCTTGAGCCTTCCTGTCACCTGGAAGGTCCACCAGCCCTACGGGATACTCCACGGCGGCGTCTCCGCTCTCCTCGCAGAGTCCGCCGCCAGCTTCGGCGCCGCGCTCTCGGTGCCCGACGGCTGCCACGTCGTCGGCATCGAACTCAACGCGAGCCACCTCCGCTCGATGAGCGACGGAGTCCTCACCGCCGTCGCGACCCCGATACGAAAGGGTCGTCGGGTTCAAGTCTGGTCAGTCCAACTGAGCGACGACAGTGGGCGTGCGATCTGCACCGCCCGCTGCACGCTCGCCGTCGTGAAAAGCTGACCGCTGCTTCTCTGGAGCTCCGGTGGGCGTCGCCGTCCCACCGACTTATAGCGCTAACAAACCTCGACAATCGATCGCTCAGTACCAGGTTAACCAGCATTTTATTTTTTCTCGTGCGGCCGGGGGTTTCCTGTGGTTAGGATAGATGGGTGCAAGCGGTACGACCACAAGGCGGACTAGGAACACTGGGGTTCATACTTCCGCCTATGAATAGAGTTGAACTCCCTGTTAAAAGCGGTACTACTCAAGGTAGTACTGATGGGTTTGCGCTGGCCGGCGGCGGCGGCCTTTTCGACCTCTGCCGGGGTCTCGAAGATCTCGGCGCGGGAGCCCTGTGGGCGGTCGACCATCTTTTCTGGGCGACGCCTATGTCGGAGTGTTTGACCTCGCTCGCCGTCGCGGCCGCCGCGACGCGGACGCTCCCAATCGGGTCGTGCGTTCTCCAACTCCCCCTCAGGAGCCCAGCCGTCGTCGCGAGACAGGCCGCTAGTATCCAGACTCTCTCAGGTGGCAGATTCGTTCTCGGCGTCGGTGTCGGTACCCACCCGGGCGAGTACCTCGCAGCAGGCGTCGACTTCGCTCGACGTGGGAGCCTGATGGACGGCGCGCTAAGAGAGCTGAGGCGCCTGTGGAGCGGCGACGCCGACGGAGGTTCGAGATACCGCCAGCTCCCCGTGCCCGAGCCGGTCCCCGTCTGGATCGGCGGATCGAGTCGCATCGCTATTCGGCGGGCCGCGACCTCAGGCGACGGATGGATACCGATGTTCATCACGGCCGACGAGTACTCGAAATCGCTTAACTATCTACGTGCAGAGACGGTTGCTGCCTGTAGGAGTCCTCATGATGTAACCGCAGCCGCCGTCCTCTTCGTCTCGTTGAACCAACACTCTAACGCGAAGATCGAGGCGACGGAGTGGATGTCGAGACTCTACGGGATTCCCCCGAAGGCGTTCGAGCGTCACGTAGTCGTCGGTCCCGCGCAGCACTGTGCCGGTGAGGTGGAGCGATACTTGGACGCCGGCGCCGAGCACGTCGCCGTGATGGTCGCCGACGACTCTCCAATCGATCACTTCGCGGCCCTCCTCGCCGCGATGCGCCAATCGGGTTCGATCTCACCCGACGCAACGGCCGGTGACCGCGCAGCCCTCGACGCGGGCGGCCAAGCACCGCCTATCCGTGTCGTAAACGAAGCCGGTGCTCATCCGCCAACGGAGGTGGCTCATGCCTAGACCCGCGACGATCCAACCGGTCGCCGTCCTCGGGACCGGAATGACCGATATGTCAAGACGCGACATGTCCCCAGAAGTCATGGCCCATCAGGCCGTCCGTGAGGCACTCGCCGACTCCGGAGTGGAGCCGGCCCGCCTCGGGCTCGTGATTTCGAGCAACGCTCTCGGAGGCCGGCTGTGCGACCAAGGGTGCGTTAGGGGCCAGTCGTGGCTTCGAAAGCTCGGCCTCGGCGAAGTGCCGATCATCAACGTCGACAACTCGTGTGCCGGCGGCACCTCTGGAGTGCACCTCGCCGCGATGGCAGCTCGCGCCTCGGGACAGCCGGTTCTCGTCGTCGGCACCGAGAAGATGTGGACCGGTGACAGAGCTGAAACCATCGCTGGGATCGAAGACGGACTTCCGAGCGAGTACAGAGCCGACATGAGAGCTCGCCTCGCTATCGACGGTAACCCCGCCGGTAGCCTCCTGATGGGCCTCAACGCCAACTGGGCGTCGCAGTATATGTCCGAGCGCGGCGCGACTATCGAACAGGTCGCCTCAGCGGCAGTCAAGGCGAGGAAGCTCGCCTCCTTGAACCCCCTCGCCCAGATCCAGCGCCCCGCGACGCTCGACGAGGTCTTGGGATCCCCGCAAGTCGCAGGAGTCCTCACCCGGCTCATGTGCAGCTCCTTCACCGACGGATCGGCCGCATTGGTCCTCGCCTCGACCGACTGTGACAGCGTCGAGACCGCCGCACTCGCGCGCTCACCCCGCATCGTCTCCTCCGTCGCCCACTCCGGCGACGGGTCGATCGACTACCACGATCGTCTCGCCGGTCTCGCCGCCGCCGCTTGGGAGGAGTTTGGATTCGGGCCGAGCGACGTCGATCTCGTCGAGCTCCACGACGCGACCAGCCCCGAAGAGCTCTACGCTTTGGAGTCGCTCGGATTCTTCTCCCCCGGCGAGGCCGGTCCCGCGACGTACGCCGGCAAGACCTGTATCGGCGGAGGTCGCACCGCCGTCAACACGAGCGGCGGCCTCGTCGGCCGCGGGCACCCGCTCGGCGCCACCGGAATCGCCCAGATCGTCGAAGTCGCCAACCAGATGAGAAGGCGGTGTGGGGATCGCCAGGTCCCAAACCCGCGGATCGGCGTCACCGTGAACACCGGGGGGATAATTGAAGGTGACGCAGCATACGTCGGTATCCACGCACTCGCAGCCGGAGCCTCGCGTTGACCGCTATTCTGCCCGGAGTCGGGCGGAGCCGCGTATAGTGTCCTCTGCCGACGCGTCCCGCCGCCGACGTCCAGGCTCTCTTCGCGGGCCTAATTGCATAACTGTAATTGCCTAATCGTGATTGTAATTGCCTAATTGCCTAATCTTGGAGAGGAGCCCGGTGGTGCAACGTGAGTAGAGGAGTAGTCGTCAAGGGTTGGGGAATCGGACTCCCCGAGAAAGTTGTGACCAACGACGATCTCACCGCGACGCTCGACACGAGCGACGAGTGGATCTCTCAGCGAACCGGGATCCGTGAACGCCGGATCGGTGGTACTACCTCGAGCCTCGCCATCGAAGCCGGTCGGCGTGCAATTGAAAGCGCGGGCCTCCTAGCCGCCGACATCAGCACCGTCGTCCTCGCAACGACGACCCCGGACGCGATCGTCCCCGGTACCGCCGCGACCGTTCAAGACGGGCTCGGCATCGTCGGGGGGGCTTTCGACGTCAACGCCGCCTGTTCGGGATTCGTCTACGGACTCGTCGTAGCCGCCGGACTCGCCGCCGTAGGTTCTGGCCGTGTCCTCCTCATCGGCTCCGACACCTTGAGCCGGATAACCGACTGGGACGATCGCACGATCGCCGTCTTAGTCGGCGACGGCGCCGGCGCCGTCGTATTGGAGCCAGTTGAAGGACCCGGCGCCCTCTTGAGCTGGAATTTGAACGCCGATGGATCACTGCGCCATCTCTTGAAGTGCGACCACGGAGGGTATCTCTACATGGACGGCAAGGAGATCTTCCGCCGCGCGGTGAGAATGGTCGTCGAATCCGCCCAACAAGCGTTGGACGACGCGAACATAAAAGCCGGCGACGTCGACATGCTCATTCCCCATCAGGCCAACCTGCGAATCATCCAAGCCGCCTGCCAGCGCCTCGGGATTCCAGAAGAGCGTACCGCCGTCGTCATCGACCGATACGGCAACACCTCTTCTGCCTCCATACCTCTCGCGCTCGACGACGCTCTCAAGACAGGTAACATAAAAGACGGCTCCACGCTGTTGTTGACTGGGTTCGGGGGTGGAATGACATGGGCCTCCGCTGTGCTGAAATGGGGTCGGTGACGAGATTGCGAGCGCAGGCCCCCGGCTTCAGCCTCGGTGGACCGGGGTCGCCAGCTGCTTTCAGGGACGGAGTGTTTATGGACGGTCACGGCTATGAGTGAGACCCTCGTCGTCCTCGCCGCCGGCAGGGCCCGCCGATACGGCGGGTGCAAGCCGCTCGCTCCAGTCGGCCCCTCCGGTGAACCCGTACTCGACCTCCTCGCCAGCGACGCCCTCGCCGCCGGGTTCTCCAGGATCGTCGTCGTCGTCGGCCCCGTCACCGGCGCGGCCATTCGTTACCACGTCCAACGATGCTGGCCGGACTCCGTCGACGTCGGGTTCGCCACCCAACAGACGCCGCTCGGCACCGTCCACGCGGTGCTCGCCGCTGCGGGTCACCTCGACCCAGGGCGCGCGTTTGCCGTCGCGAACGCCGACGACCTCTACGGCGTCGCCGCGTTCGAGGTCATCGTCGACCACCTCGAACACGAAGATCCATCCAACGCGTTGGTCGGGTTTCCAATCCACGCCGTGATGCTCGGAGACTCCCCGGTCACAAGAGGCATATGTGAAGTCGGAGACGACGGTTACTTGATCTCTATCTCAGAACGTCGCGAGGTCTTCACCCTCGGTCCCGGGCTCGGCTACGCCTCAAAGGACGGTCTCGACCCCGTCGAGATCGATCCCGACGCCCTCGTCTCGATGAACCTCTGGGCGTTCAACGAAGAGATGTGGGACGTACTCGGTGACGCGATGCTGAGATCGAGCGACGCCTCCCAAGACGCCGAAGTTCTCCTCCCCGACGTCGTCGCGAAGCAACTCGAATTAGGGGCGTCGGGGCGCGGATCTTCTGCGACGAAGTTCAAGGTTCTGCGCACCGACTCGACGTGCGTCGGCGTCACGCACCCCGGCGACCTCGCGCTCGTGCAAGACGAGATCGCCCGCATGGTCGCCAACGGCGACAGGCCCGCCGAACTCTGGCGCCGGTCTGGCTGAACGAGAGCCCTGCCGTGGTGATCAGCTGATGTCGCGCACTACGAAGCTGATCGTCGCCCTCTGCATAAACGCTCTTCTCGTCGTCATCGAAGTGTCCGCGGGAATCTTCTCGCACTCCAGCGCCCTCGTCGCCGACGCCGGACACAACCTCACCGACGTCGCCGCGCTCGGTCTATCCCTCCTCGCCCTCAGATGGGCCCTGCGACCAAGGAGCGAAGAGCGATCGTTCGGAAATCATCGGGGCACGATTCTCTCCGCACTCGCCAGCTCCGCAATACTCGGGCTCGTCGGTATCGGCGTCATCGTAGACGGTGCGCGCGTCCTCGCCAACCCCCACGCGGTGAACGCCGGCGTCGTCGTCGCCGTCGCCGCCGTCTCCGCCTTCGCAAACCTCATCGCCGCGTTGCTCTTGAGAGACAAGAGTCGTGACTTGAACCTCAGGACCTCCTTTGTACACATGGGGGCCGACGTCGTATCTTCCACCGTCGTTCTCGTATCCGGCGCCGTCATCTTGGTCGCCCACGGGGGAGCATGGAACAAGCTCGACCCCATCGCATCGATCGTCATCGCGATTCTAATCGTCATCGAGTCAGTCCGGCTCTCCAAAGAAAGCGTCGACGTCCTCCTCGAGTCAACCCCCTCCGACGTCGACCTCGGCGCGCTCCGTGAAGTGATCACCTCCGTCCCGAGCGTCCTCGAGGTCCACGACCTCCACGTATGGAGCCTCTCGAGCGAGTTGAGAGCGCTCTCAGCTCACTTGGTCCTCGGCGGCCACCCCACCCTCGAAGACGCTCAAGCCATCGGAGGCGCCGTGCGCTCTCGCATCACTACATCCTTTAACATCGCCCACACGACGTTCGAACTCGAGTGCGAGCGATGTGTCGACGACGACGATCCATGCACGATTCTCGACCCCCCCATCGACTCCGCCTCGGTCGTCGACCCGGGTCTCGTCGTGAAGAGCGAGACGCCGCACTCGCCGGTCCTTCCTTCATCGCAGGCGCTCTGAGCACCCGCCAAGTACCTGCATCCGCTCCCTCGATCCGCTCCGCCCGAACGCGACATAGCCCGAACGCGGAGTAACCCGAAACGCGACGCAACCCGAACGCGGAGTAACCCCAAACGCGACGCAACCCCGAGTAACCGTTCGGCCTGAGCCTCCCGTGCTTCTCGGGGCCACGTCATCGACGGCCTGTCCGGCGGGACCTCAGGCGTGTCGGACACCCTCTGATCCAGCGCTAAGCTGAGCAGGTTCCAGGGAATCCGCCCAACCCTTTCGCGGGCCGTCTGAGCCGGGCCACCTATCCGCCACCACAAAGGACTCGATTGAGCCTCTTGCCATCCCTTTGGAACTCCATAAGGTGATCCATCAGTCTATGTGACACGAGTTGGTATCCCGACCTTTCCTTAGCCTGCGCCTCGCCTAAGCTAAGGTCAATAGGGTTTGAGGAAATCCAGAGGTTCTACCCACAAAAGACGCGTTAGTCCACAGAAGATCTGGATTTATCCCCAGCTCTTTCCACAAGATCGACCAGGCCGGCTGGGCTCGTTGGAGTGGCTGGGCTCGTTGGAGTGGCTGGGCGGGCGGGCGGTCCACGCCTTGGTCCGCGGGCGGACTCCTGCGAACGAGACGTTAGAGGTCGATCCAAGTTCACACGCGATATGAGCGATACCTGCGACACGAGGAGATCTAGAATCGTGGCGTCTTGCATAGGCAGTTGAGCACACCGGCCTCGAGAAAGGCGTTTGGCGCCCGCACGACCGGCACTCTCGTAGTTGGCGTCGTCGGGGTCGTAGTCGTCGTGCTCGCGTACTTGGTCGTAGGTCACCTCCTTTCGTGGCCGCTCGCTTCTGCGAGCACGTCAAATAATTCGTCGACGACCAATCGCGCACGCATCGAGCAGGTCGGGAGAGCGACCGCGTCGGCTTACCGCAGATACGTCGTCCGCTACTACGAGCCGAGACCGACGACGCACCCACTCGCCCCGGCGCGGATAGTTGGACTCGGTAGGAACGCTCCAGATCCGTTCGTGTTCGTTGAACGCGACCGTTACTATCTCTACACGAGCCAAGGAAACCTCGTGAACAATAACGTTCCGGTTCAGTCCTCGACGACGCTCGGTAGGTGGGGACCCGTTACAGACGCTCTCCCGGTGTTGCCGAATTGGGTGCTGCCAGGCTATACATGGGCACCGGACGTCGCTAAGTTCGGCAGTTCGTACGTCTTGTACTTCACCGCCGCCGTACGCGGGAGCAGTCCGTCGATGGAGTGTATCGGAGCCGCTGCGGGCAAGTCGCCGACGGGTCCGTTCGTTGCGCAGCAAGCTCCGTTCATCTGTCAGAAGTCACACTTCGGGTCGATAGATCCGAGAACCTTCACGACGTCCAAGGGGACCGTGTATATGATCTGGAAGTCCGACGACAACGCCGACGTGAACGGGACACAGCTGACAGGGATATACGCGCAGCTCTTGAGTGCGAACGGGCTTGAACTTATCGGCTCCCCCAAGAAGATCTTCGCACCCGACGAACCGTGGCAGGGAAGAATTGTCGAGGCGCCAGATCTCGTGCAAGTCGGAAACGCGTTCTGGCTGTTCTACTCGGGTAACTGGTTCAATCAGCCCTACTACGCGATCGGTGTCGCACGATGCTCTGGGCCGGTCGGACCCTGCCACGACACCTCGCCGACACCGTGGCTCGCGTCGAACCTTCAAGGGGCGGGTCCTGGTGAAGAGTCGTTGTTCAGCGACGCAAACGGCGTATGGATGCTCTACTCCCCTTTCAGGTCTACTCGTCCGTCACCGGATCCACCACCGAGGCCGATCGCGATGGTTAGGGTGGGGTTCGGCGCGGGCGGACCATACGTCGCGTCGACGAAGTGAGGACCTCGGGGACCGAACCCGATCAGCGCGGAGCAAGATGGTCGTTTAGCCTGGGAGCGAGGTGATGACGCGTGAGCGGCCCGAAACGAACGCGATCGTGGTGGGGTTGGGGGTACGATGAAGACTCCCTGAGTAAACGAGAGATCGACTCGTTAGCTCGAATGCTCGCGGGAAGTTTTCAAGGTTGGTCGCCGAGGCGGATAGATCCGCCGGCACCGGCAGATCTATCGTTGCCATCCTCACGTCTCCACGCGCCGTCCTCGCTGGAGACGATCGTCTCAAGCAGTCCAAGAGACAGAGCGTCTCATGCCTACGGGTGCTCTTATCGAGACGTCGTCCGGGCGTTGCGAGGCCAGATCGATCACCCCCCCGACCTCGTCGCGCGCCCGACATCTGAACGAGACGTCGAAGCGATACTGGACTGGTGCGCTACGGACGGCATAGCCGTCGTCCCCTACGGAGGTGGAACGAGTGTCGTAGGCGGCGTAGAACCCGACGTCGGTGACGCCTATCGCGGCACCGTCACCTTGGACTTGGAACGATTAGGGCGGGTCGTAGAGGTCGACGAACTCTCACGGGCCGCCCGGATACAAGGTGGCGCGCTCGGTCCTTCAATTGAAGAAGCCCTGCGGCCGATCGGAATGACCCTGAGGCACTTTCCCCAGAGTTTCGAGTGCTCGACTCTCGGCGGGTGGATAGCGACGCGCGCGGCGGGTCATTTTGCGACCGGCCCGACCCACATCGACGATCTCGTCGAATCGCTGAGAGTGGTCACGCCCGTCGGAGTTCTAGAGACGAGAAGGCTTCCGGCGTCGGGCGCAGGACCTTCTCCCGACGGGCTCTTCATAGGATCTGAAGGAATCCTCGGGGTAATCACGGAGGCGTGGGTGCGGGTAAGAGAGCGCCCGACTTGGAGGTCGGGTGGCGCAGTCAAGTTCGCCTCCTTCGACTCCGGCGTCGCGGCGGTCAGAGCGTTGTCTCAGTCCGGGTTGGAGCCTTCGAACTGCCGGTTGATCGACCCGGTCGAGGCGATGGTGAGCGGGACCGGCGACGGGAGCGCCGCGATCTTGGTCGTAGGTTTCGAATCCGCCGACCACCCAGTCGAACCTCTAACGGATCGCGCGTTGGAGATTGTTCAAGACCACGGTGGGTTACCGAGCGGGTCGTGGGGATCTCGAAGTGCACAAGCGCCCGGCGGCGACGGTTCCAATACTGCATCCGACGAGCGTGACGAAGTACAACGATGGAAGAAGAGCTTCCTTCGCGCTCCGTACCTGCGCGACGCGATGGTCCGTTTGGGGACGATCACAGAAACGTTCGAGACCGCCGTCACGTGGGAGCGTTTCGACGAGCTCTACGACGCGGTCGTCTCCGCTGTTACGAACGGACTCGACGAAGCTCAGGTCGTCGCAGGCTTCGTAACGTGTCGGTTCACGCACGTTTATCCAGACGGACCGGCCGTCTACTTTACCGTCATCGGACCCGCGACACGGGGCGCCGAGTTGGAGCAGTGGGACCTGATCAAGGCCGCCGCGGCAGATGCGGTGCTCGCCTCAGGGGGGACGATCACACACCATCACAGTGTCGGCAGGGATCATCTTCCCTGGTACGATCAGCAACGCCCCGAGTTGTTCGCGTCGTCGTTGCGTGCCGTCAAGGACGTCCTCGACCCGACGGGCGTGTGCAACCCCGGGGTCCTCCTCCCGACGCCGACGCGCGCTATCGGCAGTGGTCTCCAGGTGTGACAGGGCTAGCTCGACCCCATGGCTAAAGCCGGCGGCTTGCGCTCGCCGTTTTCGTCAAGTCGGGTGATCCACCTGGTGAGCAGGGGTCGCCTGTCGTTGGCGTGTGGCGGTCAGTGTCGTCGGTCGTCGCGTTGTGAGTGCCTCGTCTTTGCGGCGTTCCAAGAGTGTCGATAGCTCCCTCCACTCAGAACCGGTCAGGAATTTGATGTGTGAGGGAATGCGGTTGATGACAGCGGCAGCCTCGATTCCATAGTGTTCAGTTGCCCTCCCCATCGCGAACACCGTCTCCGGAGGCAGTGGGCCGTCCCTTCCCATCGCAAGATCCATCAGCCGGAAAGATGCAATTTCGGCGTCTTGGACTGCGCCCAACTCGTCTTGGAGGCGAGCGAGCTGTTTTGTGAAGCGAGTAAGCGGTTGGCCGTAGATGTCGGCGGTGAACTCGAGCGCGTAACGAAGACGCTTGCAACGAATCCGCAGTCTGTGAAAGTCGCTCGGCAGCCTCGAACGCTTCGCTCTCTTCCCCGCCTTTACTGCCGCTTGATGACGTGCGGTGAGTAGCTCGGGGACAGAGACGACTGCGGGCGTTCTCGCGACCAACGAGCGGGTGTTCGGGCCGTGGACCGCCATCGCTTCGAGTCCGCTACTCAACCTAGCCCAGCGCGACGTGTCAAGTGCGTGAAGAAGTCGCGAACGTGCTTGAGATCTTTCGTCTTCGAGGAGTTCTCGAAGTTGAGCAAGCGGGCGAACCGGCGAGTTGCCCGCGTACCCCGGATTCGCCTCGGCGTCTCGTCCTTTCGACTCCGACGCCGGCTGAGGCAAAGAATCGGTCTCACTTAGGCGTTCGATCTGAACGTCTAGATCGCGCACTTCTCCGAGCACCGACGCAAGCCAGCTCAGCTCGTCGTGGAACGTCTGAGCCCTGACGGGCAACACGGATGAAAAGCAGTCGATCGCGGCTCTAAGCCTTCGGGTCGCGACACGCATGTCGTGGAGTTCTTCTATATCTTCACCGAGACGCGTGCCGGCTTCTCTTGCGTAAAGCACGCGGAGCTGACGTCGAATCACCGCGTACGCGAGGTCCCCGAGCGTCGATTCGGGGGAGATCTCAGTTGAACCGAGGTAAGGGGGAGCTGGAACGGACATCCCGAGCGACAAGAGCCCCGCTTCGAACTTGGAGAGCAGAGCCGGCTGCAGCCCGCACGCGATCCGCAAGTCGTCGACGTGGGGTCTCATCTCTTCGAGCATCTCGGGGACGACCTCGATCTCAACTCGACGTAGTTGAGCGGGACGCTGCCTCGCGTCAACCCTGATGACCGTCTCGTCCAACGCGACCTCTGCGGCTTGTATCGCGTCGAAGAGCAACAGGAACGGTCGGCGTCTCGTTCGTACCTCGATCACCTTTGCAAGTTGACGGTCACCGCATAGAGCGCGCACTCGCCGTCCAACCGGTCCATCCGACGATATCTCGTCGGGCTCAGCCCCCGAGATCGGTTCGGTGATCTCGAGGCGCTTCCGCAGGCCGCTCTCGCTCGCGGGCTGGAGGTCTTTGAGAGTCGCCTCGAACAGTTGGCCCCGGTTGCGGATCCTCAGCACGTAACCTGCCCGGCAGATCCGCCAGTCGTCGGTATCTACGTACGTGTCGACGAGACGTCTAGAGGTCTTTGCGATAGCCAGGAGGCGCCCGCCAGTTCCGGAGTCGCCGCTCTCATCCGGTCGTTCTTCCAACGAGGAAAGCCAGCGTTCAACCGGGCGCAGATCCAACGCGTCGAACTGCCACTCGATCTCTGTGTCGTCGTCACCCGTGGCTGACCCTGGCCCGCTCGTTTTGCTCACCCGCCAAGGTTAGCTTTATCGCCGGGCGCTCCCAGTAGTCGTGCGTCATCGTGCGCCTCGGCCTGAAATACCCACAGATCAGGCGTCATTGCCCTCCCTTAAAACCGGTCCGCATTTCGGCGCTCCAGGGAGGCTAAGGTGGGGCCGTGGTCACCAGCAGATCTACGACAATCGACGCCGGCCACAAGAGCGAGGTCGTCCACGCCGCGGGCGGTCTGATCGTGCGCAGGGCCCCAACAGGGGCTTGTGAGGTCCTCGTCGTCCACCGGCCAACGCGTTGCGACTGGTCTTTCCCAAAGGGCAAACTGAATAGCGGAGAGACCTTTGAGCACGGCGCAGTGAGAGAGGTGCGCGAAGAGACCGGCTTCGTCTGCAACGTCGGCCGTTTCATAGGACATACCGAGTATCGCGACCGCAAGGATCGACCAAAGGTCGTCGCGTACTGGGTCATGCAGCCGCTGGGTGAAGGGGCGTTCACTCCAAGCGAGGAGGTCGACGAGATCCGCTGGGTGGAGCTCGACGAGGCTTCTCGACTCCTCAGCTACGACAGAGACAAGGAGTTGCTCGTCGTCCTCGCGGCAACCGACGAGGTCGCCCCACTCGTCTAATTGCAACTGGGCCCCTTGGGTCCACCAAGTCCACCAGGTCCTTTCTCTACTCCAAATTCTGACGGTATCTCAGAATATTTCAGTTTGGTTAGACAATGGACTGACGATATGGACTTAGCGTAGACGACCGGTATACTTGGAGCATTGGTGACGATGTCACCCGATAGGGCACCGAAATGAATAAAGGCCCACCGGGGAAGTTTTCCCCTCATCCATAGCCGCCCGAGATTTAGCGGAGGAGAAACGGTGCCGCAAGACGATTGGTTGAGTGCAGTCGATCAGATATTCGTAGAAGCAGAGGTGAAAGCGGCGCCGGTCGCGCCGCCGGTGAAGCCCAAGCCTGTTGCTCCTGCCTACACGTCGTCGTGGTTCAACATCCGACTCGTCGCACACCCCCACATCATCGGCCAGGACGCGGGAATCGTCGTGAAGCCAGATGGCTCCAAGGAGGTGACCCGCTGGGTCTTGATACCTGGCGCCCCAGGAGACGAGTTCCCACTCATCGGAGAAGAGCGCCCACCACACGACTACCAACCGGGCTCCAAGCCGTTTCACACCTTTGAAGACGCGATGGCCTGGTGTGCCCACATCGCGGCTTGGGAGAAAGAGATGGGCGGCTGGGTCAAAGAGGCCAGAGGTAGGTACAGGCCCGGAGTGAGAGGGGAGGAGTTCGCGTCGGCATGCGACGCTGACGTCGAGACCTCGGACCCGGTCGCGATGACCGTCCCCTGCGGAGAGTCGACCGTTCCCGGTTTTTCGATATGCCGTACTCACATCGCACGGGCAATCGCTCACTCCCTCCCCGACGACGCGCTCGCAGACGTCGTCGGCGACGGTGGTCGGCTACTCGTCGACGCTCTCTGGCTTCGACAGGCCCTCGAGCTTCCGCTTCCAGGTGGTGGTCGTACAACTGAGTGACTCGTTCACCTCGCGTTGGACCAACGCCGGATAAACAGGCTCAAAGAGTGCCCGTTAGCAACTGCAGGCCGAGGCTCGCGACTGCGACGACAATCCACAGCCCAGCCCCGAGCGCGAGTGGGCGGAAACCGGCTCGCCGGATGTCGTGAACTCGAGTCGATAGGCCAATCGATGCGAGTGCGACGGTAATCATGAACGTCGCCGTCGTCGAAATCCCCGGGTGCCAGGCGGCCGGTACGAGTCCGACTGAGTTAATCGCGACCGCCGCGACGAACCACACTATGAATATCGGCAGGATACGGTGGATCCTCGACCGCAGGCGTGGTGCGTCTTGGACGTCGGGATCCTTCGACGCGGCGCGGGCACGTGCTATGCCGAGTGCGACCGCAATCGGGATAATCATGAGAGTTCTCGTGAGCTTTACTACCACCGCGTACGAACTCGCGCCTTTCCCAAATACCGTGGAAGCCGCCACCACCGACGATAGATCGTTGATCGCGGTCCCTGACCACAGTCCAAACGAGTGAGCCGACATCCCTATCAGATGTCCGATAGTTGGAAACGTGAGGACTGCCGCCACGTTGAATGTAAATATCGTCGCAATCGCGTAAGAGACGTCCACCTCGGTCGCTCCGATTACAGCGTCCGTAGCGACGATCGCAGACGCCCCGCATATCGCGGTCCCAACTCCTATCAACGTGCGTAGGTCCGTCTCTATCGACAGTGCTTTACCGAGTATCCAAGCCGCAAACAAAGCTACCGCGAGTGTCCCGAGCAACACCGGCAACGACGAAGTGCCCGTCGCGAGCACCTGTGTGAATGAGAGTTCCGTTCCAAGGACGATGATCGCGCCTTGGAGGACACGCTTTGAACCGAACGCAAGGCCTGGACGCAGCTTCTGCGACGGGGGTTTGACGACCGCGACGAGAATGCCGGCCACTATCGCGAACACCGGAGCACCGACGATCGGCAACACCTGTCCCAACACGGTGGCTATCGCAGCAACGACCAGAGCGGTCACAAGTCCGGGAACGATCCGCGACGCTGCATCGTACTTCGACGTCGGAAGTTCAACTGAACGACGTTTAAAGCTAGGTGTCGGTACCGGGTCTTGGATCCGCTCGGCCGGAGCCGTTGCGGTCACGTCGTCAAAAACGCGATCGGGCATCTACTCACCTCTGTCTGTTAGTTGTTTCGTTACACGGCTGACCCCGTAAGCTTGAACGAACGCGGAGTTCCTCGATAGACGGGAATTCGCGATATGGTTATAAGCTCTACTTATGCCTCTTCCACATCCAGTCCCGGATCTCTCCTCGCTCGACCTCCTCCAGAGCGTCGCGGTGCTCGGTTCGATACGCCGGGCCGCACAGGCCCATCACATCAGCCAACCGGCGGCGAGCATGAAACTGCGATCTCTGGAGAGCTGCCTCGGACTGCGTCTCCTCGAGCGTTCGAGCACTGGAGCACGATTGACGACCGCGGGAGACGCCGTCGTCGAGTGGTCCGAACCGGTCCTCGAAGGGATGAAAGCTCTCCACATCGGGACCTCGGCCCTGCGCTCGAAGGACGAAGGCCACCTCGCCGTCGCCGCAAGTATGACCGTCGCGGAGTACCTCATACCGGGATGGATCGCGCGCATCGCAGAGATGCGTCCGGGTCTGTCCATATCGTTGAAGATGGGCAACTCACTCCAAGTGGCCGAGATGGTCGAGGGCAACGACGCCGTCGTCGGGTTCGTCGAGGGAAAACGTGAACCGAGCAGTCTTCACTACCGCAAGATTTCAACGGACTCGCTCGTCGTCGTCGTCGCCCCCTCACACAGCTGGGCGCACAGGAGGGCCCCGCTTTCGGCCGCGGAGATCTCACACACAGCGTTCGTGCTGAGAGAACCTGGTTCTGGCACCCGCGAAGTCTTGGAGTCTGCCCTCGAGGAAAGAGGTCTCCAGCTCCTCGTTGGGATGGAGCTCGGTTCGACGACCGCCATCAAGGCCGCCGTCGTCGAGGGAGTCGGCCCGGCCGCACTCAGCCATCTCGCGGTTCGCTCCGAGATGAACGACGGGCGTCTCGTCGCCGTTCCCGTCGCCGACCTAGACTTGGGTCGGACCATTCTCGCCGTGTGGTCGCGGTCGAGATCTCTTTCCCACGACGCCGACGACTTTCTCTCCCGTGTCAAGGCGATGACCGCGAACTCCACACGACGTCGCTCCGAGGTAGAGGAGTGAAACCGATACAGCGCGTCACACCTCCGCGAAGCTGGTTACCCCGCCAACCCGATACCGACACCTGTCTGTGTCGCGCGATCCTTGGCTCTTGGCTCTTGGCTCTTGGCTCGGCATCCGCGGGCGTGCCGGAACGTGTATATCGGTTCAAGAGGAGAGAGGAACGGTTAGAGGTTGGTAGGGCTAGGACAAGCCGGGCTCGTCTCGAAGGTACGCCGGTGGAATTGGTTCACCATCGTCGGACACCTGTACGCGGGCACCAACGCCGACCACGCAGGTCCTGATTTCGAATCCAGATCGCCGGCACGAACTCGCCACCGTGTCGTGGTGGCCCGAGACGGGCTGTCCGGAGTGCAACGTGTATAAGATCGTTCACGGTGCATGAGATCGTGCATCAGATCCTGCACGAAGCCGTCACGCAAACCGAGACCAGGAAAGACTAGGAAAGAATAGGAAGGACGAGGAGCTATGCCACACTTTCATGAGGTAATGGCGGAACTGCAAGGTCCGTACAAGGACTTGGGGACTGCGATACCCGGCGTCGTATCCTCCTACGCGAGCTTGCACAAGGCGGCGATGGCCGAAGGAGAGGTTTCCTCCAAGACAAAAGAGCTCATCGCGTTGGCCGTTGCGATCACCCGCGAGTGCGACGGGTGCATCGCCTCTCACGCTCGTGGTGCGTTCAGGAGAGGCGCAACCGAGCAAGAGGTCGCCGAGACGGTAGGTGTCGCGATACTGATGAACGGTGGCCCCGCAACGGTATGGGGTCCCCGAGCGCTGTCTGCATTCCGAGAGTACTCAGCTTCAACGTAGCTCCTTATCTGCTCGACGGACTCTGGGTTACTTGGGTGTCCGCTCGACGTTTCTACGTTGGGGATCCGTCGTCTGGAGGAGTCGGTGGATCAGCGTTTGGCCCAGGTCCTTCGTGTGGATCTTCGTGTCGGTGTTCTTGTGGATCTTCGTGTGGCTCAGTCAGACTGCGTGGCCATAGGTGACGGTGGCGGACGATATTTACCTCTGTCGAGTAAAGGAATAGTTGGGAGCCGAGGTTGAGCCAGAAGACGAGTCCGAGCACGACCGCGAATACTCCGTAGAGCTCACTTGCCCTTTGCAGATGGTGTCCTATTAGGTACCCTCCGATTCCTTGCAAGACGGTCCAACCGATTCCGCCCACGAACGTACCGGGCAGTAGTGAACGAACGGGGACGTCCGGTGGAGCGAGGATGACGAACGCGAGCAAGTAACAGCTCATATTGACGAGCGCTCCTCCGAGAGCGACGAGGACTCTAAGGGCCATGGTATGCCGCCCGAAATAGGCGGCCCCGATCGTCGATGCCCCGGTGAGGACCGAACTCAAGACTACGGCCGTCGTCATCGTTCCAAGTAGAGCCAAGCTACGTAGAATCCTGGTCCACATGGTTGCTTCGCGGTCCCTCGGCACTCTCCACGCGGTGGCGCTGGCACGCTGCATTGCGTTCGTGACCCCCAATGAACCCCACAGGAGACCCAGCGCGCTGACGACAAAAGCCAACACGTTCCCCCTACTCAGCGATCTAATGTTGCTGTTGATCTTGTCGCCGATTATCGGAAACTGGCGAAGGGCTGAATCGACGATGTCCTTGGAAAGAGCGGAGTTGGGACCGATGACGATTCCGACGATCGTCACCAAGAGGAGTAGCAACGGGAAGACGGCGAGGAATCCGTAGAAAGTTATCAACGCGGAGAGAGACCCCCCGCGATCGTCGCCGTACTTCTTCACTACCCCATATAGGAACGCAAATGGCCTATGTGACTGTTGAAACGAGTCAACGTGCGCAACGAATTGGCGATACAGGCGGGTCATTACGACATTGAAGCACGTCTCGTCGTCGCTCGCCGCCGTCTCAGTTAGTCGGCCTGTGCGGCGTGAACGAACACGGCAGGTGCTTGATGCCGTTGATGAAGTTGGACTGCAAGCGGTCCGGCTCACTCGTCGCCCGGATATCTCCCAACCGCTCGAAGATCTCCTTGAACATGACCGAGATCTCCTGTCTCGCGAGGTGGGCGCCGAGGCAGAAATGGGGACCGGCGGCTCCAAAACCAAAGTGAGGGTTGGGATCTCTTGTAACGTCAAATTCCCACGGGTCGTCGAAGACCGTCTCATCCCTGTTCGCCGAGTTGTAAAACATGAGAACCTTTTCTCCGGCGCTCAGCGGCTCTCCGGCAAGCTCTGTGTCCTCGCCTACCGTTCTACGCATCCAGATCACCGGCGACGCCCACCTTACGATCTCTTCTACCGCGCTCGGTGTCACTGCGACGATATCGTTCATCCAGACCTCTTTTTGCTCTGGATACTCCGTTAACGCCCAGAGTCCATGGGAGATAGCGTTCCTGGTGGTTTCGTTTCCGGCGACGACGAGGAGGATGAAAAACGATGAGAGTTCGGCGTGTGTGAGCGACTCTCCGTCGATGTTTGTCGAGATGAGGGCAGACGTTAGGTCGTCGGTGGGGTTGGCGATTCGATAGGCGCTCAGATCCTGCATCATCGCGGTGAGCGTCTGGGCGGCCCCAAGGAAGACCGTCACAGGGTCTTGATCTTGAGGAAAGTACTCAGGGTCTCCGTTGCTCAGAATGACGTTAGAGCACCTGAGGACTTCGTCGTAGCTCGACGACGGTATTCCCATCATGTCGCAGATTACCTTCAGGGGTAGCGGCGTAGCTACGTCCGTCGCGAAATCACACTCACCCTCACCGACGACGTTATTGATCACGTCTTTCGCGACGTCGTCGATCACGCCCTCGATACTTCGTATCATTCGAGGGCTGAACGCTTGAGAGACAATCCTGCGAAGACGCGCGTGGCGTGGGTTGTCAGTGCTGATCATCCCGCTGAAGTAGTCGAGCATCTCGGTTGGAAGATCGATGATGCTCACAGCCCCCTTGCCGGACAGGTATATCTCAGGGTGGCGGCTGATCGTCGCGACGTCGGCGTGACGAGTAACCGCCTTGTAGCCAGGACCGGGAGGAGGGGCGAGGAGCGACACGTCGCTCAAGTCGGGCTCGTCGAAGTACGCGAGAGGCCGGAGGTTTCGAAGGGTGCGAAACGCCCCTTCGCGTTCATCCCACGGCCTCTTCCAAAACTCCAGATCAGAAAGGTCGATCTCGTCTACGTCGAGGACCTCTTTCGCCAGCATATCTCCACGATATCGACAATCTTTGCGTTCGTCTTCGCGCGTCTCGGAAACGGCGGACGAGCCCTAGACGAGACGGCGCCTTGTCCGTCCGCTACGTTGCCATCATGCGACTAGCGACCTTCGTTGCACCGGGAGAAGATCGTTCGAGTGCACGGATGTGCACAGGGGTTGTGACGGCCGGGGAGATCGTCGACTTGACGGACTCACCTGTCGGGATGCCGCGAACGATGGAGGATCTCCTCGCTCTTGGATCTGGTGGAATCGCGGCGGCGAGAGCGGCGCCGAATACCTCAGCGAGGAGATTTGCCCTTGGAGAGGTCGAGCTACTCGCTCCCGTCACCAATCCCCCTAAGTTCTTGGGAATCGGGATGAACTACCGCGAGCACGTGGCGGAGCTGGGAAAGCAACTCCCGGAGTACCAGTACTGGTTTAACAAGCAACGGACGTGCGTGGTTGGTCACCGTAGCCCGGTTCTCATCCCGAAGTTGTCGGATCAAGTCGACTATGAAGGCGAACTTGGGATTGTGATAGGGAGGCGTTGTCGAAACGTCCCCGAAGAGCGCGCAGTAGAGGTTGTTGCGGGGTTCACAGTCGTGAACGACGTGAGTATCCGAGACTTCCAGTGGCGCACTCCGACGTTCACGATGGGCAAGTCGTTCGACTCACACGGGCCAATCGGCCCGTGGATAACGACACCCGACGAAGTCGAGGACCCCGGCGATCTATCCATCAAGACCTGGGTAAACGACGAACTTCGTCAAGACGCGCGCACTTCGGACATGATCTTTAAGTTCGACGAGATGATCGCGTACTTAACGAGCGTATTCCCGCTCGAGCCAGGCGACGTGCTCGCGACGGGAACCCCCGCAGGAGTTGGCGCAAACTTCACCCCTCCCCGCTGGCTCACACCCGGAGACACCGTCCGCATCGAGATCGAGGGGATCGGGACGCTCGAGAACTCGGTAGTCGCCGAGACAGAGTTGGACGTGTTGGGAGTTTGAACCGCGACGACCGAGAGCTGATCAAGTATCGCGCCGCGACGATCACGCGCGACGATGAGTGTTCTCAGGCGTCTTGGTTGCGGAAGAAGAACTCAAGCTGAATGTGGTCTGGGTCTCGGAACACGAGTACAGCTCCGGAGTCCGACTCGGAGATTGGTGAGTGTTCGATATGTGACTCTTCGAGGCGCTTCTTCCATTCGCTGAGGTCCTCCATCCGAGAGACCGCGAACGAAACGTGGTCGAGACCGGTTCGGGTCTCGTCGAAGCGAGCGGTACCTGCGCCGAAGTGGTGACGAAGGCTAATAAGCATGGAGGAACCGGGATCTTTGAGCAGCACGGTCTCGAAGCGGGAGTCGCTCTTTCGCCTGACGACGACTAGACCGAAGAGCTCCTTGTACCACGCTTCACTGACACCGAGGTTGCGAACGGTGAGGCTTAGATGGTCAACTCCGGCGATCTGGGGGACTGGCATGTACACAAATCTACGCGTTCTGCGAGAAGAGCATGACGATACGGGCGATCGATCACTCTTGGTCTAAGAAATCCACCCCTATCACCTCTGTTGAGAGCCCGTGGAGAGTAGAGGTTGGCGTAGTGCACGAGAGGGCGACGTCTTGCGGCAGAATAGAGGGATGCAAGACGCGAATGTCACAGGATCTGAGAAGAGCGAGAGACTGGCGCATGAAGAGCGCACGGTCACAGGTGGCCCAGAAGCTCTGGAAGTTGAGGTTCCTCCAAGTCGCCAAGGCCTGTCTGACGAGGAGAAGTCGGAGAGGATGGGGAGTCTCATGTCCCTCATGGACCTCATGCGTCCCGCTGTTCAGTCCGACGGGGGAGATCTCTTGCTCGTGAGCGCAGACGTGGAATTGGGAACCGTCGAAGTCCAGCTCCAGGGTGCGTGCAGCTCGTGTGCGGTCAGCTCCTCGACCCTCCAGGGCGGGGTAGAGAGAATTCTCCGCGATCGACTTCCGTGGGTCACGGAAGTGATCGGCGGTGTCGACGACTCGATCGATCCGTTCGAAAGTGCTGCTCAGGGTAGGGGCGCGTACGTGCCGCGATACTGAGCTGACCGCTGGGCGCCGGTCGTGCGAGCGCCCGCAAGCAGAACGCCCCGGCGTCATTGGCAATTAGTTAGCAAAACTAACTAAACTTGAGACGTGGGACTGAAGAACGAGGCGCCGGCCGGTGAGGAGAGTGCCGTCCCTCGTGACACAGCGGAGTTGGCAGCTCGAATGCGAGTTGCCGTGACCCGGCTCAACCGTCGGCTGAGGCAACAGTCTTTAGACGGGCTATCTCCCGCTCAGGCTTCTGCTCTTGGCATGGTTGATCGGCTCGGTACGCCAACTCTTGGCGAACTCGCAGACGCCGAGCAGGTCCAGCCCCCGACGATGACGCGGTTGGTCGACTCTCTCGAGCAAGCGGGCATGGTCGTTCGTACTGTCGACGACAGCGACAAGCGGGTTTGTAGGGTCAAGTTGTCCGAGGAAGGTGGACGCGCGGTTGATCGAGTTCGTTCCTTGAAGAACGCTTTCTTGACTCGACAGATTGCGGGACTGGATCCAGCAGACAGCTCGATACTCGATCAACTCGTCGCGCTAGTGGAAAGACTGGCTGAAGAAAGGTGAAGCGTCTGAGCGGCGCCGCAGGGAGAACGTTCAAAGCGCTTTCGGTGAGGAACTACCGGCTTTACTTCGTCGGCCAGGTCGTATCCGTATCTGGAACGTGGATGCAGACGGTCGCGCTCGCTTTACTCGTCCTGTCGTCGAAGCTTCACGGGACTGGAGTTGACGTTGGAATCGTGACGGCGTTGCAGTTTTTGCCGATGCTCTTGTTTGGAACCTGGGGTGGACTAGCCGCCGATCGCTTGGACAAGCGACGCCTCTTGCTGGCGACACAGTCGAGTGCCGCGGTTCTCGCGCTGATCCTGGGTCTTCTAACGCTCGTTGGAACGATCCGGCTATCTGAGGTGTATGTCCTCGCGACCCTCCTCGGGTTCGTCAACATGTTCGACAATCCGGCACGTCAGAGCTTTGTCTCCGAGATGGTTGGTAACGAGCTGCTTCCCAACGCCGTTAGCCTCAACAGCGTACTGATGAATTCAGCACGCGTCATCGGGCCCGCTATCGGCGGAGTTCTCATCTATACGGTCGGATTCGCTTCATGCTTCCTCGCGAACGCAGGTTCGTACGTCGCGGTGATTGTCGCGCTCGCGATGATGCGTACAAGCGACCTCAAGAAAGCGAGACCTGCGCCGAAGGCAAAGGGGCAGTTGCGAGAGGGATTTCGTTACGTGTGGTCGACTCCGGAGTTGCGCGACCCACTTCTCACGATGGCAATTGTCGGGATTTTTGCGTTCAACTTCACCGTAACGCTTCCGCTCCTCGCCAAATTCTCGTTCCACGGTGGAGCGGGGACCTATTCGATGTTCGTCGCCGCGATGGGATCTGGGGCGATCATCGGCGGGCTCGCCGTTGCCCACAGGAGCAGACCGTCCGTCGCTTTGATGGCGCGCATCGGCATCTTGTTCAGCGTCACCGTTCTTGCGGTGTCAATCGCGCCGAGCCAGATCCTCGTAACCATCGCACTTGTTGTAATGGGGATCTTCAGTATCTCGTTCATCGCAACCGCAAACGCGACTCTGCAGCTGCAAGCAGAGCCGAACATGCGTGGGCGGGTTATGGCCCTCTATGCGATTGCGTTCCTCGGCAGTACGCCAATCGGGGCTCCTCTAGTTGGGCTCATCAGCGATGCGAGCAACCCTCGCGTCGCACTCGCGGTGGGCGGCGTCGCCGCACTCGCAGCCTCGATCCCCTTGGCGACTCGTTACAGAAGGCCTCATCGAAAAGGTTTGACGCTCGCGCTCGATCAGGGTTAGCTCCCAGAAAGACGCGGCGCTCGCCTCGGCTCGGAATTCCTAAACATCTTGGGGATTCGAGATCCACACGAGCACGTCAGGTCGTCTCGCCCCTGTCCTCCGGCGAGTCGCGCAAGGTTAAACCCCCATTACGCTCAGTTGGCCCCTATGGTGGATAGTCCCTGGTCAAAAGGGTAGGCGCCTTGTGGAGTGCTCTATCGGCAAAAGTTTGCACGGTCGTGTTTGCACTCGGAGTGCACTGCGGGGGAGGCTATCAGTTCATGTTCGTATCGGCAGGAACGTTGCGTGCCTAAGACTCCTCGTCAGTGCGTTGTCGAGATGCGCAGCTCATGGGAGCGCTCCAAGAGCTCAACGATCCCACCGAGAGTCGCGCCCGCACCCGCTGTTGGAGACGGCCTCAGGATCGCGTTCCTCATCTACCGTGGCAACCCGCGCTGTGGAGGCCAAGGCGTCTACACGCGTCATTTGACTCGCGAACTCGTCGCACTCGGACACAGCGTTGAAGTGTTCTCTGGTCCTCCGTGGCCCGATCTGGACCCCGGGGTAGGTTTTACCCCTATCCCAGGATTGGATCTCTACCGAGACCCTGACCCGTTCAGGGTTCCACACCCGCGTGAGTTCCACGATCGAGCCGACGCCGTCGAGTTCGCAATCATGTGCTCTGCGGGGTTCGGCGAGCCGTTGGCGTTTTCGCTCAGAGCTCGTCGCGTACTCGCACAACGTCGTGACGATTTCGACCTCGTCCACGACAACCAGTGCCTGGCTAACGGGATGCTCGGAATGATCCGCGACGGATGGCCGCTCTTGACGACGTTGCATCATCCAATCACGGTCGATCGCAAGTTGGCACTCTCTCACTCCACCAGCCGCTGGCAACGCCTGACCACACGACGCTGGTTCGGATTTTTGAGGATGCAAACACGCGTCGCTCGTCAACTGCCGGCGATAGTTACAGTTTCGGAGTCGTCACGGCGTGACATTGCCGCTCAAATGGGGGTAGCGCCGGAACGGATGACGGTGGCCCCCGTTGGAGTCGACGTCTCGGTCTTTCGACCCATAGACGGTGTCGTGCCCGTTCCGGGCAGACTGATGGTGACGTCTTCGAGCGACGTTCCGATGAAAGGGCTGGTCCCACTTCTAGAGGCCGTCGCAAAACTTAGAACGCAACGCGACGTCGAACTCGTCGTAATAGGAAAGCCACGCGCCGGCGGCCGGGTGGATCGTGCAATCAGCAGGCTCTCACTCGAGGGTACCGTTAGATGTGTGAGCGGGATAAGCGACGATGAGCTCGCACGGTTATACGGGGAGGCAGAGGTCGCCGTAGTGCCTTCGCTCTACGAGGGGTTCTCGCTCCCCGCTATCGAGGCTATGGCGTGTGGCGTACCGGTTGTCGCGACAACCGGAGGTGCGTTGCCTGAAGTCGTCGGAAAAGATGGCGAAACAGGGGTGCTGGTGCCCCCGAACGATCCAAGTGAGCTCGCAACCGCTATCGGGATGCTTCTAGACGATCCGGGTTTTCGCGGCCGCTTGGGAAGAGCGGGGCGGGAACGTGTGATGAGTAGATTCACTTGGGAGGTGACCGCCCGCGAGACTGCGGCTTGTTACAGGGCGATGCTCGACGGACTCCCACTGCCCGGCGCTCGCCCAGATAGCGGCCTTTGTGCGAAAGGAGTTACTTCGAAATGTTGACGGCTGATTTCGATCGTCTCGGAGTCGTAGCAGGAGACCGGCTCTTGGACCTCGGTTGCGGATTTGGGCGTCACGCGTTCGAAGGTGCGCGTCGCGGCGCACACGTCGTCGCTCTGGACGCCGGTGCCGCGGAGGTCGCCGGCGTGCGTGCGACGTTTGGCGTGATGGTCGAAGGTAACGAGCTACCCGGGGATCACCCGGCCGGGGTGGTTCAAGGAGACGCGCTGTGCCTGCCGTTTGCCGACGGATCGTTCGATCGAATCATTGCCTCCGAAGTGCTCGAGCACATTCCCCAAGATCGTATCGCGATGATGGAGTTGAGCAGACTACTTCGGCCAGGCGGGACGATGGCAGTTACGGTCCCTCGCTGTGGCCCTGAGGTTGTCAACTGGGTGCTATCAGACGAGTACCATGACGTACCTGGCGGGCACGTACGGATCTACCGCAGGACGACGCTTCGCGCCAGGCTCGAGTCCGCCGGGTTGGTTCCAACCGGCAGCCATCACGTGCACGGGCTCCATTCTCCCTACTGGTGGTTGCGATGCCTGGTCGGTCCGTCTAACGAGACCAACCCGCTCGTGAAGACCTACCATAGGCTCTTGGTGTGGGACATCGTGCGAGCGCCACGTCTCACCCGGATCGCAGACCGGATTCTCAACCCAATCATGGGTAAGAGTTTCGTTCTCTACCTTTACAAGCCGTTGGATGCGAGTGATCGAAGCTCGGATCACGGTGATCGAGAAGATGTCCCCGAAGCCGTTCCAGGTGAGAGACGAGGTAAAGCGGCATGACGACCGACCGTGTCAAACAGAGTTCCGACCTCGTGCCCGAGGTGAAAGGGGTACTGACGTCGTCTGAGATCCTTGAGACTGCGGGCACGATTGCCGAGCTCCAAAGAGACAACGGGATGATCCCGTGGTTTGAGGGGGGTCACTGCGATCCGTGGAATCACGTCGAAGCTGCGATGGCGTTGACCGTATGTGGTCTCGTCGAGGAGGCCGAACGGGGTTATGAGTGGCTTGCCGACAGTCAGTTGGCCGACGGGAGCTGGTTCAACTACTACACGAGCCAAGGGGTGAAGGACGCAAGGCTCGACACCAACGTTTGCGCGTACGTCGCGGCAGGGCTGTGGCATCACTACTTGATCACCGGCGACGCGGACCACCTCGGCTCAATGTGGGGAGTCATCGAAAAAGCCGTGGACTTCGTGCTCCGTTGGCAGTGTCCAGACGGTTCGGTGCTCTGGTCTCTCGATCCGGCCGGGAGGCGTGAGAGCTACGCTTTGTTGACCGGATCGTCGTCGATATACCACTCGCTGCGTTGTGCCGTCGCAGTCGCTGAACGCCTCGGCAAGGACCGCCCTGAATGGGAGCTCGCCGCGGGGCGATTGGCTCACGCTGTTGCCCATCACCCAGGAGCGTTCGCGCCAAAGGCCGAGTTCGCGATGGACTGGTACTACCCGATGCTCTCGGGCGCTTTGGAGGGCGATCCCGCCAGGCGACGAATCGCTAGAGGTTGGTCCACGTTCGTAATGGAAGGAATCGGGGTTAGATGTGTGTCCACCGGGGACTGGGTTACCGCCGCGGAAACAGCGGAGTGTGTGATAACCCTGAACGCCTTGGGGATGCACGGCGCAGCCAGTGAGCTTTTTGAAAACGTTCAAGACCTACGAATGAGCAACGGGTCTTACCTTACCGGTATGGTTTTCCCGGATCGAACGACGTTCCCTGACGGGGAAAGAACGAGCTACACGGCGGGAGCTATTATCTTGGCAGCCGACGCGCTCTCGAACTGTTCACCGGCGGCGGGTCTGTTCAGAGGGGAGGGAATCCCAGACCGATTGGACCTCGCGGAGTCCAAGTGCGACGGTGATCGACTCCCGGGGTGTACCGCGAGCGTTACGGACTTGAACGGGATCTGGTAAGCACAGAAGTTTGAGAGGGGAGACTCGGTGATAAAGCGGCCTAACACGTTGGTGAGGATGCTCGTCGTCGTCATGTCGGTAGTGGTAAGTTCCGTCGCGTTGCCGGCGTGTAGTGCAAGTGGATCTGGAGTCCAAGACGGAGTCTTGCCCGCGGGCAACTCATTGGCGCCCTTCAGCGGCCACGGGTCCATCGACGACGCGTACGAGCTCGGGGCGCGGCCGGGTACCCAGCTGCATCTCTTCAACTCTGCGGGAGTTAGTGTCGGCTCGGGCATTGCGGATCGCTTCGGGAGTTTGATCGTGCGAAATATCGCTCCCGGGAACGGATACACGTTTCGAAGCACCCGAGGCACAAAGTCGTTCAGTACGAAGTCGTTTCGCGTCATGAGTCCAAACGACATCCCGCCCGAGTCTTTCTATTCGAGCCAGCACATGCATGTGGGTCTCAACTACATCACGATGCGAGACGGGATAAAGCTTGCCGCGACAGTCCGGTTGCCGCCTGGAAAGACGCTCGCGAACGGTCCGTTCCCAACAGTCATCGAGTACTCGGGGTACTCTATCGCCGCCCCCCACAGCCTGATCAACGCGATACTCCACGGCGGAAACATGAAAGATCCACTCCTCCCCTCCACTGCGACCGTAGTCGGATCCGCGATCGCTCCACTCTTAGGGTTCGCAACGGTAAGCCTTCAGATGCGAGGAACCGGGTGCTCTGGGGGTGCGTTCGACTTGTTCGGGCTTCCGACGACGACCGACGGTTACGACGCCGTCCAGATCGTCGCGTCACAACCTTGGGTCGCGTTTCACAAAGTTGGAATGGTCGGGATCTCCTTTTCAGGCATCTCCCAACTGTTCGTCGCCGGAGCCCGTCCGCCCGGCCTTGCGGCTATCGCCCCGCTCAGCGTGACGAACGACTTGTACGCGACGGGTGAACCTGGTGGCATCTTGAACTCGGGATTTGCGGCGAGCTGGCTTGAAGCTCGTCAAAAGGACGCGGAGCCCGCGCCCGGCGGAGGCCAAGCGTGGGCCTCCGCGGAGATAGCCGCGGGGGACAAAACATGTCTTGCCAACCAGGACTTACGCCTCCAGACTCAAAACGTGATGAAGCTGGTCGCTCAGAACCCCCTGCGTACTCCGTCGC
Organism: Actinomycetes bacterium; assembly: GCA_021794655.1. Taxonomy (GTDB): domain Bacteria; phylum Actinomycetota; class Acidimicrobiia; order Acidimicrobiales; family RAAP-2; genus JAJYQJ01. The sequence continues at coordinate 42,188 of JAJYQJ010000112.1, forward strand.
TGTTTAACCCTCGATCTCCAGCTCTGTGGGCGAAGAAGATAAACGTTCCCGTGTTTCTTGGCGGTGCACTCCAAGACGAAGAGACCGGGCCGCAGTGGCCGGATCTAATACCGAACTTGGCGCACGATCCTCACGTCTGGGTGTCGATGGTCAACGGGACCCACGTCGACTCGCTCGGGCCAGGAACCATAACGAGATGGCTCGAATTCCTCGACATATTCGTTGCCCACCGCGTGCCAACCGAGCCCTCTTTCATGGCGCCACTCGCCGGGAAGCTCTACCAGATGTTGACGGGTGCTCCTTCAGGCCCGCTCCCGGCGCTGCGGTTCACGAACGCGCCAAACGTCAACGTTGCACGGGCTGAGTTCGAGAGCCAGACGCCGCGGGTGAGGGTGCTCTTTGACAACGGTGCTGGAAGCGCTGGGCCCGGGGCGATGCAGCCTGTTTGGTCGGCGAGCTTTGCTTCCTGGCCACCGCGCCGGGCAGTCGTCACAACCCTTCATCTTGGAACAGGCGGCGCCTTGTCGTCACGTCCCGGAGCTAGCTCGACGGTCTCTTTCCGGCCTAACCCCGCCGCGAGACCTGCGACCGATCTGCTGAGCGGAGGAAACGTGTGGGCCGCGCTCCCGCCGTACAACTGGACGCCGGTAACCGGCTCGGTTGGCCTGGGTTTCATTACGCCCCCTCTCGCCCACGATGAAGTAGTAGTCGGACCGGCTAGTCTCAACCTGTTGTTGAAGAGCAGCGCCGCAAATACCGACCTGCAAGTCACCGTATCCGAGGTGAGGCCCAACGGTCAGGAGATGTACGTGACCTCTGGGTTCCTTCGGGCCTCGGATCGAGCGTTGAACACGACGAAGTCCACCGCTCTCCATCCAGTCCCGACTTACTTGCACAGCCAACCGATGCCGAGCGGGCGGTTTGTCGAAGTGAGGATTCCAATAGATCCAATCGGCTATGCGTTCAGGGCCGGGTCACGCCTTCGAATCACGATCACGGCTCCCGGCGGCGACCGCCCTGAGTGGGCGTTCGCAACGCCTGCTACGAACGGAAAAGTACTCGACACCGTCGCACTCGGTGCCGGCGGCTCAACGCTCGTCATCCCCGTCGTTCCCGGTATTACACCTCCAGACCCCCAACCACCGTGTCCGTCGTTGCGTGGGGAGCCGTGTCGGACCTACGTTCCCGCGGGAAACGGCGGCTAACCGACCCGGTCGACTCTACTTAACGGTGTTCAAGTTGTTCGACGGCGCAGAACTCTGAGGCTGCCGCACTCGCCGTCCTCTATCCAATCTCCAGACTCCAACGCGGCACACCAGATGTCAAACGGTGGTCTTCCGCCGTCTCTTGGGTCCAAGAAGACGTCGTGTATCGCGAGCCAACCTCCCGGCCTCACGTGGGGCCCCCAGCTCTTAAAGTCGGCCCACGCGGGCTCCTCTCCGTGCCCGCCGTCTATGAAACACAAGTCGATCGGCGTGTTCCAGAACTTAGCGATCGTGACGGAGTCGCCGATCACTCCTATAACGACGTCGGAGAGCCGCGTATCTTCTATCGAGCGGCGCCAGTTGAAAAGGGTCTCTAACTGCTGGGTATGAGGGTCAACGAGGTCCTCTTCGTGGTGTTCCCATCCACGCTGGTTTTCCTCGGATCCGTGATGGTGGTCGACGCTGAAGACAACCGCGCCGCTCAGCTCGCCGGCCGCCCCCAAGTAGATCGTGGACTTTCCGCACCACGCCCCGATCTCGACGAAACATCTACGCCGACCAGTCGTTTGCCCTCCGATCTCTTCTAACGAGTCGCGGCTCGTCCCCGCTCTGAGAGCGGCATCGAGTAACGCCTCACCTTCGTCGTCTGGCATGAATCCCCGCGTCGCGCGTGCCCGAGTTATCAGAGACAGAGTCCGCTCACTGCGGTCTCCACGAGGTGGGTTGAGGTCACTCATCAGCGGACAATAGCGTAGACGTTATAGACGGAGAACCCAATCAAGACGAGAGCCCCGCCCCTTCGAATGCCCGCCAGAGGGATGAGTTTCAGTAACGCTCGGCCCCCAAACGCTCCTACTAACGAGACGGCCATAAGTGCACCGAGTGCGCCTACGAACACTGAAAGTGGCTGGTGGTAACGGGCCATTAGGTTGACCGTAAGCAGCTGAGTTAGGTCGCCGAACTCCCCGACCAAGATGACGCCGAATGCGGTCGCGACCGTCTTGAGCGCAGGTGGGCTAGGGAGCGATTGCAGACTCTCAAGGTGGGACTCCGCCTTCGCCGCCTCGGCCGCCCCCTTCTCTTCTTCGCCGCGTTCTGGAACGAATAGGAGGTAGGCCGCCCCGGCGAGGAAGAGAACGGTCGTGATAACGAGCAGGTCTCGATGCGGTAGTAGCATCAGCAGTCGACCGGCGACGACAGCTAAGCTAACGTGGACGCTAAACGCCGCGCAACAGCCGACCCATACGAGAATCGGACGCGAGCGGCTACCCATGAGAAGCATCGCGATCATCGTCTTATCGGGGAGTTCAGCGATCGCGATCATCGCGAATACGACCGCTACGACGCCTACGCTCACCGACAACGCCTAACTGAGCGTCCCACTAACCCAGGAGCTGGAGTCTCGCTACTGATCGAATCGGGCGAGGACGTCGTTGAGCCTCTCTCGTTCTCGTTCGGAAAACGCCAGGTTAACGCGCAGGCGTTCGAGTGCTTGAGTGACAGTCTTTTGACCTGTTCGAAGCGGGTGTTGAGCGAGGAAACCTTCAACGTCTGAGGCGGTTTCTTGTCTCGAGCATAGCCCTCGTACCGAGTCGAGCATCCTCGAATGGCTATTGGAGGGGAAACGTTCAATGATCACTTCCCACGAGCTCTTGACGCGATCCCACACGGCTTCGCCTCCTACTAGATTGAAAAGGAGCGCACCGATGAGGTACGGCGCGTTTTGAGTGCGGACCTCCTTCATCGCTAGGTCAAAGGTTCTAAGGCAGAGCTCAAGATCTAAGAACTCCGCCAGCGCGTAGAGGTTGCGCATCTCAGCCTGGGGATTCAACGGGCTTCTATAGCGTGCGAGAACTGACTCGAAGTCCTCTCTTCTAGCGCGTGTGGCTATCGACGAGAGAACACCGCTCTCTATGTCCCCGTAGAGGGCGCCTGCGCGACCGTCGACAGCAGACTCAAATCGCCGCGAAGCTTCCAGACGAACCGCTTCGTCCTCGCCGACCGTACCGAGCACCGTAATCAACAGATTTCGAAGCGTCGGAGTCCGTTGAGTATCCTCTGGTCGAGGATCCCAACCGATCTCCTCGAACCGTCGGCCGAAGATCTTTCTCGCAGCGATTGCGAGTTGCGCTCTCGAATCCTCGTTCGCAATGCGTTCGACGAGGCGGATCGCACCGACGACGATTCCCCATACCGCCGGATCGTCTTCATCTTGAAGTCTCATCGCGAGCGTTAGAAAACGTTCTAGTCCGCTGCTCCCCGAGAGGACCGCCGCCCACGTGTCCGCCACCAAGTTAAATCGTTCGAGAGGGTCGAGCCGGCTCATATCCGAAGAGATCGAGTCGAGGTCGTCCTCGTCGTAGGCAACTCGATATAGGCCCCATCCTCCGGCGTTGATCAACGTCGGCCCCGTCTGGAAGTCCGGAATCTCAAGACGCATCGACTTTTCTGACATCAACACCGTGGTGAGCTGCGCTTCTCTTTGATCACTCGTATCAGCGACGGGACGGATCAGGAGCGGGATCTGCCATTGGTCGCCTATCGCGCTCGACTCTTTGGGTCGTCTGGATCCGTAGCGAAACGGCTCCTGGGTCAAAGTGTCTCTCTCAACCGATACGACCGGGTATCCACCTTGAAGGATCCAGGAGTCCATGACGGCGCGAACCGGCTCCCCGCTCGCACTCTCCAACGCGTCCCATAGGTCTGTCGTAACCGTATTCGCGTACGCGTGCTTCTTTAGATACTCACCGACACCGCGCCGGAACGCCTCTGGACCAACGTAGCGCTCGAGCATTCGCAGAACGCTCCCACCTTTTTGATAAGTGAGTACGTCGAACATTCCGTCCGCCTCCTCCGGCGATCCAACGGGGTACTCGATCGGGCGGGTTGATTCCAATCCATCGACCGCGAGAGCCGCCTCGCGTTCTGTGCCAAACGTTGTCCACCGTTGCCACTCCGGCCGGAACGAGTCAACGCAGAGCACCTCCATGAACGTCGCGAACGCTTCGTTGAGCCAGATCCCCTCCCACCACTTCATCGTGACGAGGTCTCCAAACCACATATGGGCTATCTCGTGGGCCACCACGTCAGCCACCCTCTCCAGATCCACCCGGGCCGCGGCGTCTTCTTCGACCAAGAGAGCGGTTTCGCGAAACGTCACACATCCGAGGTTCTCCATCGCACCGAACGCGAAATCGGGGATCGCGACGAGGTCGAGCTTCTCTGTTGGATACGGGATGTCGAAGTAGTCGGAGAAAAACTTGACTGCATGAGCGGCGACCTCCAACGCGAAACTCGTCAAGTGCGACTTCCCCGGTACGTGGATCACGCGTATCAAGACGCCGTCCACCTCGATCGGTTCGGTCGCCTCGAACGGGCCAACGACGAACGCAACGAGATACGTCGACATCTTCATCGTTGGGCTGAAACGAACGCGCCTCTTTCCGCCGCCGTCGCTCGTTTCTACGATCGGCGAGTTAGAAAACGCCGAGACGCCCGGATCAACGATCAACGTCACCTCAAATACGGCTTTCAGGTCGGGTTCATCCCAACACGGGAACGCACGCCTTGCGTCCGTCGACTCCATCTGGGTCGTCGCGATTGTATGGGTCGCGCCGTCTAGATCGGTAAAGGTGCTTCGATAAAAACCTCTGAGTTGGTCGTTGAGAGTTCCCGAGAAGCGACACGACAGGGTGGAGCTGCCAATCGGTATCTCTTCGTCGAACGAGAACGTCGCGCGTTCAGAGCCTTCGTCGATCGTAACGTCCGCCTCGATCGTGCGGCCGTCGCTGAGGGTGAGGTGTGCATCGAAGATATCCAGGTCCGCCGCGTTGCACACGAGCGAGCTGTTCCTAGAGTTCACGTCGACATCGATCTCGACCGATCCCTCAAACGTCGCTTTGGTGAGGTCGGGCGTGATCACGATTCGATAACAGCTCGGGGTAGCCGTACGAGGGAGTCGGTAGGCCTGATCAGGGCTAACCGTCGCGTGCTCGGGGGTTGGGTCGGTCATCGGGGGACTCGTCGGCGTGGCCTCGGGGGTTGGGTTCATGGGCATCTTGGATAGGTTAGCTCCCGGCACGGAGCACAGATTTCGCCAGATGAATACGCGACGACCGATAAGACGACCGATAAGACGACCGATAAGGAGTACTCTCTCGTGTCGTGAGAGATACAAGCGATTCGATGAACGCGGGCAGCGAAGTAGAAGGACGTGAGCATCGCGAAGCAGACGCCGACGGCGGATTCGAGTTCGACGTCGTCGGGATCGGTTCTCCCTTGGTCGACATCTTGGCGACCGCCGGCGAAAAGGAACTCAAGGCCGTGGGATTGGAGAAGGGCTCGATGTCGCTCGTCACCCTCGAGCGTGCCCGGAATATCTACGACGCGATGGGTTCGACTGTCGAGGTATCGGGGGGTTCTGCCGCAAATACGATGGTAGGTCTCGCAGCCCTCGGGGGATCCGCCGGATTTGTCGGAAAGGTCGCCGACGACGATCTAGGGGTCGTATTTGCCCACGACATCCGAGCTGCCGGCGTAGCATTCGAGCCGGCAGTTGGCCCCGCCGGTTCGTCGGCCACCTCACTCGACGGGCTCTTTGCGGCAGGCGGTGCGGAACATGGATCGTCGGAGACTCAAGACGACGCGAAAGACTCATCCACGGAGGAAGAAGTTGGAACCGGGCGGTGTCTCGTGCTCGTGACGCCCGACGCCGAACGGACGATGGCGACACATCTCGGTGTCGCAACTACGATCGGACCGCACGACATCCCCGAAGAGTTCGTCGCACGGCATCAGATCGTTTACTTGGAAGGATATCTTTGGGACCTCCCGCCAGCTATTGAAGCGATGCGCAAGGCTATCTCGATAGCCCATGAATTCGATCGATCTGTCGCCCTCTCGTTATCCGACCCGTTCTGCGTCGAACGCCACCAGGACGAGTTCTTAGAACTCGTCCAAGAAGACATCGATATTCTCTTTGGGAACGAAGAAGAGGTTACGAGGCTGTTCAAAGCTACGTGTTTTGAAGACGCGATTAACGCCGCGTCTGAAACCGGACTTCTCGTCGCCGTGACGCGGGGACCCCTGGGGTCGGTCGTCACGACTCCGCACGGACCGGTGAGTGTTCCCGCCGAAGAGGTGGAGAACGTAGTCGATACAACCGGCGCTGGCGACCTCTACGCGGCAGGATTTCTCTACGCGCTCTGCCACGACTTGAGACCGCAGGAGGCGGCGCAACTTGGAGGGTTGTGTGCCAGTGAAGTAATCGGCCATATGGGTGCGCGTCCCCAAGCCGACCTGGGCGAAATGGCTCGTCGAGCAGGGCTCAAGTGACGACTCGATTCGTGCCGTAGGATCTCTTGAACCGCTCCGGTTGGAGCCGGGGCAAACGTGTGTGGCAACTAGGAGCGATAACTTGGCGTTGACGATTGGAATAGTTGGACTGCCCAACGTCGGAAAGTCCACGCTCTTCAACGCGTTGACACGCAACGACGTTCTAGCGGCGAACTATCCTTTCGCCACAATCGACGCGAACCTCGGTGTCGTGGGAGTACCCGATGATCGCCTGGAGAAACTTGCCGCTCTCTTTTCTAGCGAAAGGGTTGTCCCGGCGACCGTAACGTTCGTCGACATAGCGGGCATCGTGGAAGGCGCCTCGAAAGGGGAGGGCCTGGGCAATCAGTTCCTAGCGGCCATTAGGGAAAGTGACGCTATATGCCAGGTGGTTAGAGCGTTTTCCAACCCCGACGTCGTCCACGTCGACGGCGAAACGGATCCGAGGAGAGACATCGACACCGTAAATACGGAGCTGATCCTCGCCGATCTACAAACCGTTGAAAACCGACTGAGAAAGCTGGCAAAAGAGTCGAGATCTCACCCGGAACTCGTCTCTTTGCTCGACGCGGTCAATGCCGCCCACGCGATATTGGACGACGGAAGGACTATTTCTAGTGCCGCCGCTGACGGAGACGTCGACTTGGCCGCGCTCAGCGAACTGCACCTGCTAACCGCGAAGCCCTTCATCTACGTGTTCAACGTCGACGAAGACGATCTTTCGAACGATAAGCGACTCCGTGAGCTCGCAAGTTTGGTTGAACCCGCGGAGAGCTTGACGGTCTGCGCTCAGATCGAATCAGAGGTTGCCTCCATGGATCCCACAGACGCCGCTGAGCTCCTCGCAAGTTACGGGCTTCAAGAGTCAGGGCTCGCAAGACTGATCCACGTCGGTTTCCGTGCGCTCGGCCTGCAGACATTCTTGACCGCGGGGCCAAAGGAGTCTCGGGCGTGGACCATCAGAGCCGGCGACACAGCACCTGAGGCGGCCGGAGTCATCCATACAGACTTCAAGACCGGGTTCATCAAGGCCGAGATCGTTAGCTTCGACGATCTCATCGCCGCGGGCTCCATCGCATCGGCGCGTTCAAACGGCAAGGCGAGGATAGAAGGTAAGGACTACGTGATGCGTGACGGCGACGTGGTCGAGTTCAGGTTTAACAACTAGTTGCCGGTAGCTGCCGACTTACCGACCTTCCGACCGAATCAAAACGTTGTGTGAGCGCGTAGTACGGGAAACGTGCGCGGTGGCCTAGGTCTTCGCTGCTTGCGGAGGTATGTGTTGTCCAACTAGCCAGCTTATCGAGTTGAGTGCTTCTGGTACCGTCCAGGTGTCGGCAGCCGGGTGACATAGATTGTTGATCCCAGTTGAATCGAGTAACCCCTTGAGGTTGGGTGCGAGATGGCAGTGAAGGTTCGGGGCACTCGCGGTCAAGAATCGTTCGTTGCCGTTTGGGCTGATCAAGATGAAACCGTCACTGTGGTCTATATCGAAAGTAAGCTTCTTCCCGGTCCACCAGTCGGTTCCAGGCGGCTGTGGTTCAGGGACTTTCTGGAAGTACACGCCAAAGTACTTCCAGAACCGTTGAAGCTCCGGCAAGGTTCCTGTCAGTAGAGGCCAAGTCGCACCGAATCGACGGGAGTAAGCCCTCAGTCGTCCAGGGGAGTCGCGCCAGGGATCGACGGAGATCTCCACGAATACCACCTTGTTCCCGAGTCCGGCCGCGTTGACGTCGTGTCGAAGTGCAATGAACGCACCGGTCGTTATAGGGCACATTTCCTGACAAAGCGTCAGAAACGGCGCGAGAACTACGTACTTCCCTCTGAAGGTGGCAAGAGAAGTCTTAAGGCCCGTCTCCGAGATGAGCGGCATCGTCGGTATCTTGCGATTCATGACCACTCCTAAGCTTGGTGGTGGGGGCGCCGGCGCAGACCCGCACGCACCGAGGACGAAACCAGCGAGCACGAGCAGTAGAGCTACGCAGCGTATTCGTGAGAGTATCGTTCGTGGTCTTGGCATTGGGTTACGCACTGGAAAATAGTACTGTGTTTGCGTGGCAAAGGTTAATCCGTGGCTTGACCGAAGAGTCATCGCATACGCACACCAAGGCGGAGCGTGGGAGAGTCCCTCGTCGACACTTTTTGCGATGCGTCATGCGGTCCGCTCCGGGGCGACCGCGATCGAACTCGATGTCCATGCGAGTGCGGACGGTGAACTCGTGGTCTGCCACGACACGACGGTAGATCGAACGACGAACGGGGTCGGCAAGATCGCCGACCTGACACTCGCCGAACTCCAAGCGCTTGACAACGCTTACTGGTTCATCCCCGGGGCAGACGTCACTCCGGGCTTGGACGACGACAGATATCCATTTCGGGGACGAGCGCCGAGTGACCCTGAATTTGGAGTTACGACGTTGCGCAAAGTATTAGAGGAGTTTCCAGACACTGTCTTGAACCTCGACATAAAACAGAGCGCTCCAGAGGTTGTGCCCTACGAAGAGAAGATCTTTGACATTTTGACGGAGTTCGGACGCAAAGACGATGTCATCGTCGCGTCGTTCCTCGATCGTGCGCTAGACGCGTTCTCTGCGTTATCGAAGGATATTCCAGTCTCCGCGGGCATGACGGAAACTGTCAATTTCTTCCAAGCTGTCCAAAATCGAGAGGAGCCGCCTGAAATCAGGGGAGTCGCATTCCAGGTCCCCGAGCGCCAAGGGGATCTGGTCGTCGTCGACGAACGCTTCGTTCACGAGGCGCATCGACGCGGTATCGCGGTTCACGTCTGGACGGTTAACGACGCCGACGCGATGGAAAGACTCATCGGCGTCGGCGTTGACGGCGTCATATCCGACGTGCCAACGACGCTCTCAGCGGTCCTTGGAGAGTCGAAAGTTGGTTGGGCCGGGTTGCGACCGCGTTGAGCCTGCCGTTAACCGCGCCCGCAGTTGGGCTTCTTGCCGTGGTTTGCCTTTTTCTTGGCCCGTAGTTTTCTTTTCACGGTCTTTTTTGACATTAGAGAAATAGCCTACCGGAAACGGTTACCCTGGTCGAATCCGTAACTGACCTCGGTTGACTTCCCATGACCTTATTTGACCTCGCTTGATCCTCCCTTGTCTTGGTTGAACTCGCTTTGTCTCAGTTGAACTCGGTGAACGTAGACTTTGCGTATGGAAGGGGCACGTAGGAACAGTTTCGTGGATTGCGGTGGGCGAAGACGCAAATTGAGCCGGCGACGCCCTTTCTTGAAGCGGGCACGAGTGGTGAAGAAGCGATGCGCTCAGGCTGGCTGATAAGGGACTGCGAAGTACTGGCGTCGGCGGAGTTGGCCGACGGCTACTTGGACCGCGTACGCGGCCTGATCGGGCGTCGGGACTTTGAGGGAGCGATGGTGCTGCCGCGTACCCGCTCGGTTCATACGGCGTTCGTGCCGTTTGTGATCGATGTCGCGTTCCTGGATCGAGAGTTCGTCGTCGTTTCAATGATTCGAATGGCGCGATGGAAGATTTCTCTGCCACGGAGGCGGGGGTGCAACGTGCTGGAAGCGCCGAGTGGTTCCTTCGAGCGGTGGCGACTTCACGTAGGAGACCGCTTGGAGTTTCGTGATGCAACTCAGTAACGAGGGGCCATCTGCGGCTCGAGACGAGAGCTTCAGTGAAGCGATCGTGAGAGACGATTGCGATTGGCACGGCAAGCAGGGTTGCCTTGCGATTGTAGGTACGCCAATTGGGAACCTATCGGACCTCTCGCCCAGGGCTATCGAAGTGCTTGGAACGTTCGATCGTATCTGTTGCGAGGATACCCGGCGGACTCGAGGGCTGCTATCGGCCTTTGGCCTGCCTGCTAGTCCACGCAGACTCGTGTCGTTGCACGCACACAACGAACGAGGCCGGATTCCACAAGTACTGTCCTGGGTGGAGTCAGGAGAGCGCATAGCTATCGTGAGTGACGCCGGTCTCCCGGGCATCTCGGACCCCGGCGAGCGACTTGTATCTGAGGCGTTGGACCACGGCCTACGCGTAACGGTCGTACCGGGGCCTTCGGCCGCGTTGGCGGCGCTCGTCTTGAGTGGGATGAAGATCGACCGGTTTTGCGTGGAAGGATTCCTCCCGCGAAAAGGCCGAGCGCGTGAGATGCGACTCGAAGAGTTGGCGTCAGAGTCGAGGACGTCGGTGCTCTTTGAGTCACCGGAGCGCTTGGTCGCTACGTTGTCGGAGCTGTGTGAACTGGGAGGTGATCGCCTCGTAGCGGTGGTCAGAGAAGTGACCAAAGTCCACGAAGAAGTGTGGCGAGGGACCCTCGTAGAAGCCGTCGAAACGTACTCCAACAAGGAGGTTCGTGGGGAGATCGCAGTTGTCTTGAGTGGAGCGGACCTAGAACACGGCACCTCGCCTGAAGAGGTTCGCACGTTGATTTCAAAGTGCTTGGAGGACGGCAAGAGCCCACGCGAGGCGGCCAGCGTCGCGGTCTTGGAGTTCGGAGTTGGCCGCCACGCCGCGTACGAGTTGGCCATAAAGCTCAGGGACTCGTTCGCGAATTCGGGGTCGGGATCGAGAGAAACAAGATGAAAGCGGAGGCTTGGAAAGAGGCCGTCGCTCTCACCGGTACTGTATAGCCATGGCGCGCTTCTTTATAACTACGCCGATCTACTACGTGAACGACGCTCCTCACGTCGGCCATGCTTATGCGACGGTCAATGCAGACGCGATAGCGAGGTGGCATCGGTTGATCGGCGATGATGTGCTGTTCCTGACGGGTACCGATGAACACGGCCTAAAGGTTGCACAAGCCGCGAGCGAGGCTGGAGTGAGTCCGAAGGAGTGGACCGATCGAACGGCCCGGCGGTTCATAGACGCGTGGGCTGGATTGAACATATTGAACGACGACTTCATCCGTACGACTGAAGATCGACACCACGAGACTGTCCGAAAGTTCTTGTCTCAGATATACGATAACGGGTTCATCGTTCCAGGCGTCTTTAGCGGTCTCTACTGCGTCAGCTGCGAGGCGTACTATAACGAGTCCGAGCTGGAAGAGGGCGAGAGATGTCCAATCCATCGTCGTCGCGTAATCGAGATGGAGGAAGAAAACTATTTCTTCAGGCTGAGTTCGTTCGAGGAGAGGTTGATCGAATGGTACGCGTCGTTCCCGGACGCAGTCCTCCCTGAGGCGAAGCGAAACGAAGCGTTGAGTTTCATCAGAGGAGGTCTTCAGGACATCTCGATCACGCGTACCTCTTTGTCTTGGGGGGTCCCGGTACCCTGGGATGAGAAGCACGTCTTTTATGTGTGGTACGACGCGTTGGTTAACTACTTGACCGCAGTTGGCTACGGTCGAGACGACGAGATGTTCACACTGTGGTGGCCTCACGTGCACCACCTCATTGGCAAAGAGATTCTCAGGTTTCACTGCGTGTGGTGGCCGGCGATGTGCATGGCGGCAGGCATCGAACCTCCTGGAAGCGTGTTTGTTCACGGGTGGTTGCTGGTTGGCGGTGAGAAGTTGTCGAAGACCCTAGTCAAGGCGGGTGGTTCCGACGAAGGCGGCGCCCAGGTGAAACTGACACAAGTCGCTCCCGATCTCCTGATTGGCGACTTCGGAGTCGACGCGGTTCGCTATCACCTCTTGCGAGACACGCCACTTGGATCCGACGGCGAATTCTCCTACGAAGGTATAGTTAAACGCTACAACTCGGATCTCGCGAACAACTTGGGGAACTTGGTTTCGAGGGTGTCGACCGTCGTTGCGTCGAAGTGTGGCGGGATCGGTCCTGCTCCCTCGAGCAACTCCCCGTTGCGTTCAGCGGCCGACACGGCGGTGGATCAGGCCGTTCTAGCTTGGCAGAGGTTCGCACCCCACGCGGCGCTAGAAGCCGTGTGGGGACTGATCGGGGCGACCAACGCGGAGCTCGAGGAGTGCGAGCCTTGGAAGCTGGATCCAGGACCCGAGGTTGACGACGTCTTGGGAAACTCTATCGAGGCCCTTCGCATTATCGCACTCCTCATTTACCCCGCGATGCCCGCGAGCGCTGACGAGATATGGCGGAGGTTGGGCTTGGACGCCTCTCCTCGGGAGTCGCTTCTTCCACGGGACGCGTCGTGGGGTGGTTATCCTGGCGGCCTCGTGGTGGAAAAGGGGGCTCCAATGTTCCCTCGACGCAAAGCTTGATTGCCGTGTCTCCTCGGTCGACTGTGGCCGCACTCGCGGGTACTGGTCTCGGTTGTGCGTGTGTGCGTAGACCTGGCCGGTTGAGAAACATCTCTGGATCGTGACAGGGAGGACGATGGAGAGATCAGTTGAAGAATGCGGGTGTTCGTGGTTTGATTCTCACTGTCATCTTCAGGGGAGTTACGTCGAAGACGGCGAACTGACGGAGACTCTTGAACGAGCGACGGACGCGGGGGTAGTGGGGCTGGTCTGCGTCGGAACAGACGCGGTTAGTTCGGCCGAGGCGGTCTCAATTGCTCGAGCATCTAAGAACGAAGGGAAGGGCGAGAGTTCGCGAGTGCCTCGCGTATGGTCGACTATCGGAATACATCCCCACGAAGCGACGCGAGGAACTGTTGACGTAGCTGCGTTACTCGAAGAAGAGATGACCGCTCGAGATGGTCTGGTGGTTGGCGTCGGTGAGTGTGGGCTCGACTACTACTACGAGCATTCCCCGAGGGATCAACAGATTCGCGTCTTCTTGGATCAGATGGCTCTCGCGTGCAAGTACGATCTTGCGTTGGTGATTCACGTAAGGGACGCGTGGGACGATCTCTTTGCGCTGTTGGGTAGCGAGTCCCTCCCGAGTAGGGTAGTTGTCCACTGCTTTTCGGGGGGCAGGGACGAGGCGAAGCGATGCTTGGAGTTGGGAGCGTTCTTGTCGTTCAGCGGCATTGTCACTTTCAAGAACGCCGGTGGAGTTAGGGAAGCGGCCAAGCTTTGCCCGGTAGATCGTCTCCTCGTCGAGACCGATAGTCCCTTCCTCGCCCCAGTTCCGTTTCGTGGCAAGACTAATGAACCCGCTTGGGTCTCGAGGGTCGGTGAAGCTGTGTCGGAGATCAAAGGGATCGGTGCGCGAGAACTCTCGGAGCTTACGTGCGCGTCTGCGTTAGAGGCGTTTGGAATATCAGAACTACTATCAGGTGGTTAGCGACAACGTGGTGAACTGGGGGTACGCGTGACCGTCGTCGTCACGTTTGAGTTGCATTTGCGCGTCGAGAACTCCTCTCATAAGGTGACCGGGTCTCTCCTCGCAAGAGATCGATGTCGGCGTAGCTGTGGCGAGGCGGACGGTCATGTTCCCGGCGAAAGGCGTAGTTCTGCTGACACCGCGTTTGAGGCGAAGACGCGCCATGGTCTCTGCGATCCTTTGCGGATCGATGTTCGTGGCTCCTTTGCTTATACTGCAAGACGGCTCGGCACGTGCGAACGGTGTGCTCCCAGACAGCAACCGCAGCGCCACGGGGGGTCTGTCGCGCGCGCCAACGCTCGCCTACTTGAGTCCGACGGTCGACACTCAACTCGTGGAGTACGAACGACAACTTTCTGGCTATCGCGCCAACGCTCTAGGTTCCAGGAGTCATCCGGGAACGTATCGAAACTCCTCCCTCCTAAATCCCTTCCAGAACTCCTCGCCGGTGGCTCCAGGCGGTAGCCCGGCTGCAAGCCCTGGTAACGCTTCTAGTGCGACGGTTCAAGGGTCGGGCGTCGTTGATACCCCACCCGACACCCCACCCGACACCCCACCCGATACCCCTACGACGACGCAGCCACCGCCGCCACCGGTTAGCGCCCCTCCGCCCGCGCTGCCTGGGCCGAGCGCGACGAACTCGCAGAGTGGAGAGGCGACGTGGTACACGGCGGCAGCCCCGGGGTTCTGTGCGAGTCCTACCCTGGCGTTTGGAACTGTGGTTCTCGTGACGAACGTTGCGACGGGCGCGTCTACGTCTTGTACTGTTGATGACCGTGAGGGTGACACGCCGGGACGGATCATAGACATGTCTTATGAGGGTTTTTCCCAAATTGGAGATCCGAGCCAGGGGATAGTCGCGGTTACCGTCAGCTGGTGACGCTGACGATCGGTGAGCTGAAGAGAGTCCTTTACGAAAACGAGGTGCGTCCTCGTCGCTCTCTTGGACAGAACTTTGTCGTAGATCCCAATACGGTGAGGCGGATAGTCCGCCTGGCGGGGATTCGCGAAGGGGATCTAGTGGTGGAGGTGGGAGCCGGGCTCGGCTCCCTTACGCTAGCGCTTTGCGAGGCGGGCGCTCGTGTGAAGGCCGTCGAGATCGATAGGCGTCTGATTCCACAACTTCGTCGGGCTCTCGAAGGAACTTCGGCCGAGGTGATTCAAGCAGACGCGCTCGGAGTCGACTGGGATGAGCTTATTGGTGAGGACGAGACGAGCGGGGGTAGCGCTCCGTTTGAAGCCGTCGATCTAGAGGGTTCGAGTAGGCGCGAGTGTGAAGATCACGGTGTCGTGCCGAGCTATCGGTTGGTCGCAAACCTTCCATACAACATAGCGACGTCGGTCGTGATAGACGTGTTGGAACGGGCGAGAAGGATTGACTCGATGCTGATCATGGTGCAACGCGAGGTGGGTGAACGAATGGTGGCACGTCCGAGGAGTAAGGCGTATGGCTCGGTTTCGGTGAAGATCGCGTACTGGGCCGAAGCGTCACTCATCGGCAAAGTTCCCTCGACGGTGTTCTATCCGAGGCCGAACGTTGAGTCGGTGTTGGTAAAGATCGAGCGAAGGGGACGTAGGGGAGAAGTACCGATGAGTTCGAGAGACGATCGCTATGGACGCTTTTGCGAGGTTGTAGAGGCCGGGTTTGGACAGCGACGCAAGACGTTACGAAGTTCGCTCAAAGGAGTTGTAGAACCGGACTCGTTCGATCGTGTCGCGATATCGCCTGGGGCGCGCGCCGAAGAGTTGAGCGTCGATGATTGGAAGAGGCTATGCGAGCTGCCTCGTTGAGAGCTATGAGGCTCAAGGCGCGAGACACTGCGGGAACGCAAAGCGATGGAGTATGCTCGATAGATGGTGCCTACCGATCTGGAGGGCCGGGGCCAGGCGGTGTCTGCATGGATGAGTTGGGCGAGGGCGACGCTTGGTTGTGATGAGGGTAGCGCCCACTACGTAGCAGACGTTGCGGTTCAAAGCCTGGAACGGGGAGCGTCTCCACACCTTGCAGCTGCGAACGCGTATCGATCGCTTGGGGTACGGCTCCCTCCGTTCGTTGAGATTGCGCTGGCTAACGAAGAGTGGCGTTTGAACGCTCTGGTCGTGGAGCTGGATCGTATCGGGTCGACGAGATCCTTTGCCGATGACGTAGAGAGCCTGCGAGACGCGTTGGTGAGGCAGCTGGCAGAGGTAGTCGAAGTCCGGCGAGGAGTTGGCGTTGTCTCGGGCGCGGCCGGAGTTGGTGGTGGACTTACGGCGACACAGTCGCAGCCGTATCTATCGACGCGTCTCGAAACGCCCGCGGGGAGTACTGGGCAAGGCGCTCGGATACTTGGAGTATCGGGTGCGTTCTTGCTCGTACTTTCAACGTTGCTGTTCGTAGCGTTTGGCGCGAGGAGAAGTAGCCCAACTCGACTCACGGCGGTCGTCGTGCTCGAGGTCGTGATGGTGCTAGTTGGGCTAGTGCTTAGAAGAAGTGAGAGGACTAAGGTCGCATCTTCGGTCTATTTCGTCGTTGCGTCACTGATCTTGCCGGTCTTGCTTGCGACGTTGACCCTGTCGGCGAACGCGGAGCGCTTAGGAGTTTCTCCGGCCGGCGCGCTTGGAGTAGTCGCACTGTTGTGTGCGTCGCTGTATGGGTGGCTCGCGTGGAAACTCGAGAGTGAGGGCTACGGCTTGCTCGCGTCGGTCGCACTTGGTGTCGGGTGGGTAAGTGCGGCGCTGGCCGTTGTCGGGGGCCGCTACGCCTCGATTCCTGTAGCGGTCCTACCGGGGGTCTATCTGTGGTTCGATATCTTGGCGACGGGCGACGGTGTTCACGGTGAGGGCGTGACGAGGAAGTCGTCGCCTTACCGACGATGGACGACCGTGTTCACGGTGGCGAGTTCGGTTTTCGCACTCGAATGGGCGGGCGCGAGTTCACGTCTGAGCGCCGTATGCGGGCGGGACGGGGCGACGTTGTCACACTGCTTACAAACGACGCTCGCGCCGGAGAGGTTCGTGCTTCCCGCTTCTCTCGGAGTGCTCGCGGTTGTGTTGGGAACGACGGGGCTGAGGCGTGGTGGCTGGATTTGGTCCCGCGTGTCGGTTGTGGTAGCTGCGTTGGCTGTCTTGGCGGCGAACTGGGCTCTTTCGTGGGGGGCTTTGGGGAGTGTGCTGGAGCTTCTCGTAGTGGCATGGGCGTTGGTACTGTGGTCACGAGAGCGGGGCTCGATGGCGAGCTTTGTGAGGGGGTTAGCGACGGTTGGGGCGGCGTCGATAGCTCTCGTTCTCCCGGCGCTCGCCGAAGAGCCGAAGTGGTTGACGGTGCTGGTGCTGCTGGCTGCTGCTGGCGTCCCCGTTGTCGCTGCGGTTGATTCGAGACGTGACGAATGGCTGTTCGTATCGATTGTCTTGGCGACGGGGGCACTGTTTTTCGCTATCTGGGAGGTCGTCTCGGCGACGGGAGCAGCGAGTTCTACGACGCCGTCTGCGATCGCGGTTGGTGTGATGTTGGCCCCGATACCGGTAGCCGTCGCGGTGGCGGGTACCTTGTTTGCGAGGCGGCACGGATCCAGGTGGTCTGTGCCGATTTACGTTATGGCGGCGTTGGTCGCCGCGGTCAGCGTTCTCCTTATCGTCGCGGAACGGCCGATGATCGCAGGAGATGTAACGATTCTCTACTGGGTCGTCGTCGAGTTCGTCGGTGTTGAGAGCTCTTGGGGTCCCCTGGCGGTTGTCGGTGGCGTAGTGGGTGCTGTCGGCTCAGTCCTGATCGCTTCTGGAATGAGGGTCCAAACGGGTTATCTTCCCCTCGCGGCGGTAGCTGCGTTCGTCGTCGTCTACGGACTCGGGGCGATCTTATCGACATCGGAGAGAAGCGCGACAGACGAGGGCGTCGTGGACTCGGGAGCGTCTTTAAGGAGCGGTGTTAGAAGAGCGAGGATGCCCGGGTCGTGGCATCGTCAAACTGGGCTAGTCGGGATCGCCGCCCTCGTGCCGTGGATGTGGGCGGACCTATCGCTTGAACGGTCGGTAAGTTCGGGAGTGTACGCGTACCTAGTAGCGGTGTGCGTGTTGAGCGCGTTGCTCGCTGCGGAACAAAGAGCGTTCGAAGGAGACCGGTGTTTTGGCGCACTGAGTGTCGTTGCGGCGTCGTTACTCGGCCCAGGGATCGCTCGATGGCTGGGTGCTGAGAATCCGCAGTGGTACGTAGCGATGCCGGCGATCGCGTTGATCGCGTTGGGCCAAACGATGGATCGCTCGCGAGACGATCGGAAGGCGTCGGTCGCTAGAGGTGAAGGCCTGAGCAAGTCCGAAGACGGCGATGCCTCGTTGGTCGTTCCAGATACGACCCGGGCGGCGCGCACGTTGTCTCCGGTGTTCAGCGTCGTTGGGTTCACGATCATCCTTACAACCACGTTCGTTCAGGTGCTTGTCGGCGGCAGGGAGTACGACGGACGTATAGCGCTACTCTTTATCGAAGGTGCGGTCGCTCTATTGATCGGGGTTGGATTGCAGCGCCGTATCCCCGTGATAGCTGGGGCGTTCGCGATTGGAGCGGCGAGCATGGTTGCAATTGCTCACAGTTCTGCGGCAGTTCTTGTCTACGGAGTGGCCGCGGTTGTTGCGATTCTCCTCATCGCGGCGGCAACCGTCCTCTCGGTGTTGAATCAGCCCGACTCACGTGCCCGCCGGGCAGCCAGTCTCTGGCGTACCTGGAGATACTGAACGGGTCGATTGCAGACGTCGAGTCAAAGACCACATGCGTATCGACTGCTCCACGGGGCCCAGCCGTACTCGTTGTAGAGCCTGAGTGCGAGCGCGTCTTGTAGCGCGGGTGCTGCTTGGTACGGCCAGCCGTTGAAGCCGTAAGCCCTCCATGTGCTGAGTTCAATTCCGTACGCTCCAGAAGGCGCAGAGGGGTCGTTGTAGCGGTTACCGGATTCATGCACACGAATGCACTGCCAGTCGGCGGTATTGGTGCTATTGGAGTCGTTTAGGACTATCGGCGTCGGCGGAGACTGCAAAGCGACCGGTACGAGTTTAACCTCAGGGGGCATCGGCCGCATCCATTCCGTGACGTAAACGGGGACGTTTCCTTGGTTTGTCGCGAGAGTCGATGAGGTCCGCGTCTTGACGTGTCGGGTCGAGTTCAGTGACGTCTTTGTCCCGAGATGTACGGGAGTGCGATAGACGACGAGACCGTTTGGTCTGATCCCCAAATGAGTTGCGATGTGTGAACTATCGAAGCCGTAAGTCGTTGCCTGATCCAACGGTGAACTGTGTGTTCGCGTTGGAGATGCGATAGTGCTCAACAGTGATACAAATGCCAAAATGACAGCAGCCGTTGCCGCCGTGAGTGCAATGCGGGTCCGCACAGCACCTCCCTTCGTCGGGCGCTCGTTGCGCCGTACTCTGATCGGTGTTAGCGGGCTCCGGCCATTGCATTCGCGCCCCGGACGGTGTGCGGAAAGGCGTCATCCGTCCTGGCTTTGCGCCGTAGGGTGTGCGGCCGGTTCATATTTGCCCTAAAGCTCTTGGCTCGTGCCGGCTTCCTCCTTACGGCTCAGTGAGTCCCGTCGTGTGTCGCTTTCGATCAGGACTCCTGGGCGCGCGTCTAGCTAATTTGGTGTCTGCTTTGCACATGGAACGTGACCGAACGATCTGAACCCTTTTGGTTCCATCCGCTCATCTAAACCCTCTGGCGCTCCGGGCAAACCTGCCGGAGGCCTGGATGGTTCATGTGCGTACCTGGTTCCACCAGAGTAGCGGTACCGCTCCTTGAGTGGGTGGATCCCCCGTGACCAGGTAGTTTTCGAGGTATTTAGGTTAGAGCGGCAGAACTCATGGGGCAACCTCTGGTATTACACATAGAGAAATAATCCAGGTCCTAATGTAATATGATCTGGAAAGTGGAGACGACGATGACCCCGCGACCAGCGCTCCTTCCTGACGTGTTGCCAACGGATCGCCTGACCAAGTCCGGCAGGCCAGTTCCCGAGGTGCGCGCGTCGCTTCGCAAGATTCCAAGCGTCAAGAACGTAGGAACGGTTGCGGGTGCTTATCTCCAGTCGTTCGGAGTCATTGCTATCGCGCTATGGATCGACCGATGGTGGGCTTACGTAGTTGCCTTCCTCTTGATGGGAAGGGCGTTCGCGCTGTACAACATACTGGCTCACGAGGCCGCCCATCGGCTCCTATTTCGCAGTCGAGCCATCAACGACTTTGTTGGGAGGTGGCTGCTGGCGTACCCAGCGTTCAACCCGTTCGAGATATACCGACGGTTGCACATGTCCCACCACCGAGACGAGCTCGGTCCCAACGAACCAGACGCTGCGCTCTACGCGGGGTATCCTATTACACGAGCGTCGTTGTGCAGAAAGCTCCTTCGCGACGCGCTGTTCGTCTCCGGTTGGAAGAACATAAAGCCGTTGCTCTTAGCGCTCACGAAAGCGACGAGTCGGACAACTGCGTCGCGAATCGTCTTAGTCCAACTTGGGATCTGGATCTTGTTCGCTGCAGTTGGTTACTGGTGGGTCTACCCGCTGCTTTGGCTCGCGCCGTCGATGACGGTGTGGAGAGTCTTGAATCGCCTGCGCGCAATTGCAGAACATGGCGGGATGACGCGCTCTGATGACCGGAGGCTAACCACCCATATGGTGCGCCAACGTCGGTTAGCTAGATTCTGGGTGGTTCCATACAACGCGGGTTGGCACTTGGCTCACCATGTCGACATGGGGATACCGTGGCGAAACCTGCCCAAGTTACACGAGGAGCTCGTCGCGTCCGGTTGGGTCACCGACGAGTTGGAGTATCCACGATATCTTGCGCTTTGGAGCGCGTTGGCGTCTCGCGGGGAGCACTGAGGAGGTCTCGAAGTTCTGAGTCGAACTTGTTGTAGGACTCACGCAGGTTGTCGCCGGGCCAGTCGCTCGGCAAGAGCTCATCGGGAAGGAGTGGGTCAGTGCGGAGGTGGCGGACGACGGCCGCAGATATAATGAACCGTTCGGCGGGGCTGCACGAGCCGTCCATCGCTCTTAGGAGTCGGCGAGCCCGCCTTGCCCAGTTGTCGAGTTCCCAAAGCGAAGCTACGAGCGAGGGTCCGTCAGGGACCGACGAAGCTGTCATTACTCGCACTCTTGTCGACTCCATTGAAGTTGTGTCGCGAGGTAGGTTGGCCGGCCGCATCCACACACCCTCTCGTAGCTCTGCGAGCTTGAGGCGTTCCATCTCCCCTGCGAGGTGACTCCGATCGGCCCTTGTGGTGTCTTTAGACACCACGATCGCCAACTCCCAAGATCCGTCCCACTGCTTCTGTGGTGCGAGGCGAGCTTCGTCGAAAGACCGTTGCCGTTCGACGAGCCGGCGGTTCAGTTCGTAGCGCCCGTCGAGGTGGTTCAAGTCGCCGTCCGCGCTCATTCGCGAGAGGGCTACCCGGACTGTCCCCTCCGCGATCTCAAAGAGTTGGCCGACTCTTACGAGAGTGTGAGCCGCAAGTTTTGGAGGATGGGTTCCAAGGAGTGTCGATAGGATGACCGATCGC
Source organism: Actinomycetes bacterium (assembly GCA_021794655.1). Classification (GTDB taxonomy): domain Bacteria; phylum Actinomycetota; class Acidimicrobiia; order Acidimicrobiales; family RAAP-2; genus JAJYQJ01. The sequence continues at coordinate 63,426 of JAJYQJ010000112.1, forward strand.
GCGGTGAGCGGCGGGAGGTTCACTGACTCCACATCTGCAATGTCACCTTTCTCATCTTGGACCCGATCGGGGTCGGTGCGTGGGGGTGAGCTCACCGCCCGGTTGGACACGGTACGCCGGTTCCACCAACGCCACAGTATCCAGACGGGTTGGCAGCTAGATACTGTTGATGGTAGGGCTCCGCGTAGTAGAAGTCGCTATCTTGGATCAGCTCAGTAGTGATCTTCTTGTAACCGGCATCCGTTAGGGCGTCTTGGTATCGGTCGAGCACTTCGGAAGCAGTTGTCAACTGACCTTGCGTCTCAGAAATAATGGCAGAGCGATACTGCGTTCCTACGTCGTTGCCCTGTCGCATTCCCTGGGTGGGATCGTGATTTTCGAAAAACGTCACGAGCAGTGACTCGTAGCTGACGATGCTTGGATCAAAGATAACGAGGACCGCTTCTGCGTGCCCGGTATCTCCAGAACAGACTCGTTCATAGGTGGGGTCCGTTACGTTGCCACCAGCGTATCCCACCGCGGTCGTGAATACCCCTGGTATCTCCCAGAACGCACGTTCTGCACCCCAAAAGCATCCCATCGCAAATACGGCGGCCTCACTTTTCTCCGGGAACGGTGGAGTGATTGGAGTGCGCAGAACACGGTGGGTGATGGGTAGGTGGTCGAAGAGAACCTGTTCGGTGAGCAACTGGTCGTTGAGCACCAACAAGCTGGAGTCCTTAGGGTATTCGCACGGGGACGTTGCAGTATCCCGCGACGTTGGACATCTGAACACGTCTCAACCCGTCTTCATCTACGTCGTAAACTGGCCATCGCTGAGATATCTCTTCGATCGCGATACGCGATTCGAGACGCGCCAGCGCGGCTCCAAGGCACGTGTGGACACCTGTACCAAATCCAAGCGAGAGACCTGGTGGGCGATCGATGTCAAACTTGTCGGGGTCGTTGAACTCTCGCTCGTCCCGGGTCGCAGCTCCTGTGATCAAAAGGACCGGAACGCCTTCTGGAATCTCGACACCGTGGAAAGTGGATCGCTTCGTCGAGAAGCGACCTTGGTACTGTGAAGGAGGCCAAAAGCGCAGAACCTCGTTCACCGCAGAAGGAATGCACTGTGGCGCCCGCAGGATCTTGTTCCACTCGTCTTGATGTCGCGAGAACAGAACTACGGCGTTTCCGACGAGCTTTGTCACTGTCTCAGCTCCTGCGGCTCCGAGGAGAGTTGCGAACGCGGCGACCTCGACGTCGTCGAGTTTCGTCACTTCGCCGTCGTCGCGCTCGACTTCAGCGCGCGTCAAGGCGGTAAGCATGTCGTCTGTCGGGGACCTTCGCTTCGTCAACACGAGTTCGTAGAAGTACGACCACATCTCGACCATCGCGGCGTAGCCTTCCTTAGTGGGTTCGAGCATGCCGGGTTCACGATGCAGGCCGAGGTCCAACCAGTGGCGTATCGTTTGGCGGTCCGCGGCGGGTATGCCGAGCATCTCGGAGATTACTTCGACAGGAAAGGGAGCCGCGACTTCCTCCAGGATGTCGAAGTCCCGCCGGTCGCCGACGGAGTCCATATACGAAGAGATCGTCGAGTGCACCATCGGTTCGAGTTCGTTCATTGCTCTCGGCGTGAACACTCTGTTCACGAGGGCGCGCAGTCGGTTGTGTTGGGGCGGATCCATCATAATAATGCTCGGTGGCACAGGGTCGGTCTTGGTGAGCATCGAAAGATCCACCCCGTGAGTGGAGGTGAACGTCTCCCAGTCGAGATGTGCTTGCCTTACGTCGTCAAACCTTGACAGTGCGTAGAACCCGTATCTCTTACTGTGGTACACGGGCGCTTCATCGCGCATGCGACGGTATACGTCGTAGGGGTCATTGAAGAACTCCTCCGAGAAAGGATTGAATTCAAAGGAGTTCATCTGGCGTACCCTGGACCCATCCAACTAATGATACCTGCAAGCAGAGTCGTTATCTAGAACTCCCGGTTGGCTCCCATAGCGCAATTAGTTATAGCGCTAGGAGTTGGCAGGTTATCGCACCCGCCTCACAGCCGGATAGACCCGCAACTTGGAGGTCGATCCGTACCATCCAAAGGCGCTTCACGGGAGAACGCCGGGCACGTTAAGTGCATTGCCAACCACCCGCGAGTTCTGTGCGCGTGACGAGAACTCAGCAGATAGAATAATGGTATGAAGTCGACAGTCACTACGAAACGGGGGCGCCCGTCGGTGCGACTGGCGGAATGTCGTTACGAGGTGCTTGCCGTACTTGCTCGATACGGCGTGACAGACGTACGCGTCTTTGGATCTGTCGCCAGGGAAGGCGACACGGAGGACTCTGATCTCGACCTACTTGCTGATCTCCCGCGGGGAACGGGGCTCTTCAAGCGGGGGCGTCTTTGTCAAGATTTGGAGGATATTCTTGGCTGCAGAGTCGATCTGGTACAAACCTGCGAGGTGGATGAAAGATCGAAGGATCGGGTTATTGCCGAGGCCCGTCCACTGTGACACCGACGGACGGTGACCGCGTTGCACACGTCGTCGATGCCATTGAACGGATCGAGCGCTGGACAGCAGAACACCCACATGATGATATCTATCGCTCGGCGGTCATGCGCCAGATGGAGATTATCGGAGAAGCTGCGACGCACCTGAGCGACAGTTTCAAGTCCACCCATCCCACGACCCGTGGAGAGACATTGCCGGATTTCGCGTTCAGATAGCACATCTTTACTGGGATACCGAGTGGAGTACCGTCGAGCAGACAATTGCAGAGGATCTGCCGTTGCTCCGAGACGCTCTCACTTTGTCCGGTGGACCAGGATACATCTGAGCCGGTCCCACATCGCGCATGCGACGGTATACGTCGTAAGGGTTATTGACGAACGCCTCCGCGGGTCATTATCTAGAACTCCCGGTCAGCTCCTCTGGCACCGGGAAGCACCCAGGCCAGAGGAGCGCCCTGTTACTTCGACTAGAGGTTTGCGACCTAGGCTTCAACAGCCTGACGGTCGGCCCTCTCTGTGATTTCGATACGACGGGGCTTCGCGTGGGCCGCGACTGGAATCGTTAGCGTTAGAACGCCTGCCTCGTACTGGGCGTCGATATGCTCCGTGTCCAAATTGTTGCCCAAGAGAACCTGTCTCGTGAACGTACCGCTCGGCCTCTCGGAAACGAGCATCTCGACGCCTTCGGTCGTAAAGGCCGCCATCCTCGTCGCGGTCACACTCAGAACGTTGTCCTCGACCGTCAGATCAACGTCGTCGGCCCTGATTCCAGGCAAGTCCAGCTTTATTACGAAGGAGTCGCCATCTCGATAGGCATCCATCGGCACAGACGATCCTGCCGACAGCGTCGCAGGCCACTGGCGGAAAAGACGATCTATCTCACGGTATGGATCAAAACGCACAAGTGCCACAGTCGTCACCTCCATTTCCATAGTCGTACTAACTTCAACCGTTGACCCAGGAGAGATCCTGCGTCACTTACTATATTAGCACTCTTATAGCGAGAGTGCTAGATAGTTGGATAAAAATATATTGTGAAAAGGATAAATAGATTTTCCATGAGCAACGATCCCACTGTATTGCCCCTGGAGATCCCAATTAATTATCCGGTCGGCTCTAACGCTCGGATCTGGTTTCGCGGTGGCAACTTCCAGGGGGACGCTCATGGGTTCACCAGAGATCCAGAAAGGAGAGCCGAATGTAGCCGACGTTGGACTTTGGTGAGTCTTTCGTGCAGGTGGTTGGCAGCCGAGTTGGCGCTGCGGCGTTGGATAGGCGGACGCGACGGGTTTCATGCACGCGATACTCGCAGCCAGTGAGAAGTTGGCGGTGGTTCGGGCTGGTTCGAGCGCAGCCTGTATCATTTGACCGTGGCGGCCGACTCAGAGGTATCTGGTGTTGACGGCGGTGAATCTGGAACTGTCTATCAAGAAAGAGCCGATGCCCATCACCTAGTTCATGCCCACAGGTTGAATCGAATTATCTCCGCAATCTTGATAGTTGTCGTTATCGGACTTGTGCCATGGGAAGTGTTTCTTGGCATGACGCTGCCGTCGCGGTTTAGAGCCAATAACTGGGCGTTCTTGTGGGTAGGCTTCGACGCGATACTGATAGCAGTACTGCTGTACGTAGCATGGGCAATGTGGTTCCGGCGCCAGATCATGATTGCGGTCGCTATGGTGGCCGGGACTCTTCTCATGACCGACGCATACTTTGACGTCGTAACCTCGATCGGCACGAAGGGAGAGTGGGTGACACTACTGACTGCACTCGGTGGTGAGATACCTCTTGGTCTCGTATTTTACTGGGTAGCTTGGCAAGTAATGAAACGTAGTATTGCCGCGTTCCACCTCGCGATGGGCGGAAGTGGTCCGCCTCCAAAGCTGCGTGACGCCCCATTGGTATTTCTTCAAACCAACCTCGCGGGACGAGATAGTGAACCATCGAAGCTTCACCGGACCAACGGTTCGTAGCGTTCCAAGGATTAGCTGATGCACTACAAGGGTAGAGTTGTTACGCCGCAGATGCTGGCGTCGATGATGAGAATTATCGGCGTCTTGTATGTGGCGTTTCCCATCTACTTGGCCGGGATCTACTTTTATCGCAGAGGGCACATACACTGGTACACGTCAGTGACCGAGTACTCGCTGCTTGTCATCTTGTTCTCGATGGCAGCGGTGGATATGCGTCGAGCAAAGAGTGGGCACTGGGAGAGGTTCTCGCCGTGGTTTGGTTTTGGCCAGATATGCGGGGGACTCGCGTTGGCGACGGTTATCAACTACACCGCTGGAGGCGACACAACGGTATACCGTCTCCTCCCCCTGCTGCCCGCGATAGCGGCCGCGATCATGGGCGATGAGATCATGATCATAACGATTTGGGTGCTGACGGTAACAGCTCTTGGAGTTGTCACCTACCACCAAACCCACGCAGTCGATACGACAGGATGGCTCGTGGCGGTGTGGGGCGTTGCGATGGCGGGAGCGTTGGTGAGCATTCACGTCGTGGTCGACCGATTCTTGGAGAGTATCCGTGTATCGGATGCTCTGCGAACTTTGGCATCTGGCGAGCTATCCGAGTGGCCCGAGGGCATTCGTAGCTTGCTCCCCGAGGTCGCAAAAGCGCTGGAGGTTAAACAAGTTGAGGCGGTTGCCGTTGATCGAAACGGCGACGTGTCATTGATTGGGGGTTGGCCGGAGGCGACAGATCTTAGTTGCGTTGCCCGCCGTGAAGACGGTATGAGAAGAGCGCTCGAACGAGCGCATCCGTTGGCTCAAGAGGACGCAATAATCGTTCCAGTTCGATCCGCCGCAGAGCCTCATATGGTGCTGATTGCACATCGCCACCGAAAGGAATCGTATTTCAACTTCGAAGAAGAAGGCACGACTGCGGAGACAGTTGCGGGGCTAGTGGCCGGAATGGGGGACCGAGCAACCCTCATCCTCAGCCTGCGCCACCAGGCACGTTCCGATCCATTGACTGGCTTGCCCAATCGCAGAGTTTTGTCGGAGGCTTTAGAAATTGAAGTGTCCAGGAGCAGACGGACCGGCAACCCGCTATCGGTCGTGATGATCGACATTGATTTCTTCAAGCCATACAACGACAAGTTTGGGCACCAGGCCGGTGATGAAATGCTCAAGGCGTTCGCTGATCGTCTCTCGCACCGAATACGAGCGAGCGACATGGTTGCAAGATACGGAGGGGAAGAGTTCTGTCTGGTGCTTCCCGCCACAACTGCTCAAGGAGCAGTCAATGTGATCGATGGTATCCGTCGTGATGGTCCAGTTCGCGACTCCCAGGGAAATGCGGTTACCTTTTCAGCAGGCGTTAGTCAGTGGGACGGACTTGAAAGCATCCGATCTTTAATTGCGAAGTCTGATCAGGCCCTATACGCGGCCAAGGAGGCAGGCCGCGACTGCGTGATTGTCCAAGAGGGCTGAGTGGTCCTGACCCGAGACTCGCTCAGTCGAGTTGCTCCATCAACTCGATACGGATTCCGGGACCTTTGACAAAGGCAATGCGCCTCTTCCCAAACGAACCTTCCACCTCGGCAGGTCCCCATTCCAACTCCTGGCCTTCGATCGCGGAGTCAAGGTCGTCTGTGAAGAGGGCGAGATGGAGGAATCCTTCTTCTGGGACCGGCACCTCGTCTTTTTCATAGATGGCTTCGCTGAACAGCGTTAGAGCGACACCGCTCAGATCAACGTCGGCCTTGAGCGAGCCTCTCCATTCGACTGGACCCACCACGCTGACTCCGATACTTCTAAAATACGCGACGGCACTGTGGATATCGCTTACCTTTGCGGCTAGATTTCCAAATCCGGTTATGTTCATTAGATCGAGTTTAGTGCGTAAGGTTGCACAAAGATCGCAATGAGGAGAGGGAGGCCTGGATGGAGCTTGGGATCGAGGACAAGGTCGTCTTGGTTACTGGTGGATCCAGTGGCCTTGGGCGAGCTCTCTGCAGGACTCTTGCCGAAGAAGGTGCGCGCGTCGCACTGTGTGGGAGGGACAAGGATCGCTTGGCGGCCGCTGAGTCGGAGTTGAAAACATCTGGCGCAGACGCTGTTGGTGTTGTCGCAGACGTGACGCGCGCCGAAGACTTGAATCGATTCGTCAACACCGCTACTCAACGCTGGGGGAGGATCGACGCGATCGTCAACAATGCTGGAAGGAGCGCAGCGAAACTGGTTGAAGAGTCGTGCGACTTGGACTGGGAAGACGATATTGATCTGAAGCTATCGTCTGCGGTACGTCTTGTTCGCACGGCGCTTCCCTGGTTGCGCGAGTCGAGAGGGTCGATTGTAAATGTGTTAGCTATCGGGGCCAAGACGCCCGGAGCGGGCAGCACCCCGAGTTCAGTTTCGAGAGCGGCGGGCATGGCACTTACGAAAGCACTTTCGAAAGAGTTGGGAAAAGATGGCATAAGGGTGAACGCGGTGCTCGTCGGGCTGATCGAGAGTGGGCAGTGGGAACGCAGGGCGGCTGAGTCCAATGTGGATCTGAGCTCTTACTATGTCGCTCTTGGCCGCGACGCTGGGATACCCTTAGAGAGGGTGGGGAAGGCAGAAGAGTTCGCCGATCTAGTTACCCTTCTGCTATCCGAGCGAACGAGTTACGTCACAGGGACCGCAATAAACATCGATGGAGGACTTTGTGACGTAGTCTGAGTGCTGTGAGCTATCGCGATTTGGTCCGTTGTCGATCACGAATACCTTGGCAGGTTGAAAAATGCAGGTGACAATAGTAGGTGGGGGAAGTTATCAGTGGACTCCGGAGCTCATGGCTGACTTGTTCGCGACGCCGTCGCTCCACGGACTACACCTTGTCTTGGAGGATATAGAACCAGAAGCGTTAGCCAAGATGGAGGCACTGGCCAATCGCCTTAATGACACTATGGGCGCCGGCGCCGTCGTATCTGCAACTTCCGATCAGAAAAGAGCGCTGGAAGGTGCAGACTTTGTGATCGTAACGATCTCGACGGGCGGATTTGAATCGATGGCGGTCGATCTCGAAGTACCGGTTCGCTACGGGATACGCCAGACCGTAGGAGACACGGTTGGACCGGGTGGAATAAGTCGCAGCCTTCGCAACGTTCCTGTCTTGGTCTCAATAGCTAAAGACATGGAAGAGCTATGTCCCGAGGCGTGGTTGCTCAATATTACCAATCCGATGACGTGCCTCACCCGAGCCGTGTGCCGCGAGACGTCAATAAAGACTGTCGGTCTCTGCCATGAAGTAGGCAACTGGTGTCTGGATCTTGCGATTGCGTTGGGTAAGCCTTCCGAAAGCGTTGAGGTATCGGTTTGTGGTGTTAATCATTTTCCAGTCATCACTGATTTGGTCGTCGAAGGCGAAGATGGGTTCTCGGTCTTGGCCGAGATGGTTGCTTCGTCGGGGGGACTTGATTCCCTGGCCCCCCGAGACGGACTTCTAGATGCAGAACCCATGTCGGTAATGGACTTTTGTCGGCGCCACTACCTCCAGTTGACCCTGCTGGACGAGTGGGGAACGTTTCCCGCCGCGGGAGATCGCCACATTGCAGAGTTCTTGCCTTGGATCTTGACAGCGGAGACGGAGTGGGGGGCCAGCTTCAACATATCTGCGACGACGATTGCGGATCGAATGCGGGATCAAGATAGCTTTATCCAAGATGTGGACAAGTGGTTGTGTGGCGAGCTACCGCTGCAGACCTGGCAGTCAGGTGAGCTTCCCGCGCCGGTAATAGACTCGTTGATCACCGGGATGCGAAGAGTGATCCCGGCCAATATTCCAAACGCCGGTCAAGCGGTGGATCTCCCTGCGGGTGTAGTTGTCGAGTCGATGTGCGTCGTCGACGGTGATGGTATATGTGGACGTGACCAAGTGACGCTTCGAGCACCGTATGCAGAGTTGGTGCGTAGGCACGTTGCGGTCCAAGAGCTGACCGTCGAAGCTGCCCTAAACGGTGATTTCAACTTGGCAAAGGCAGCGTTTTTCCTGGACCCGCTGGCGGGGAGGGGGAGTTTCCAAGAGACTGGGCTGATGGTGGAGCAACTATTGGAGGGTACAAAGAATTGGTTACCCAACTGGGACCGGTAAGCGTGGACTTGCAACCGATCTATATCGAGGGTGATGAACGTCACTGAACGTCACTACAAGGAGGCATCGTGAATTTGGGTTTCGTAGGATTAGGGGCAATGGGTCTTCCGATGACCGCTCACTTGCTCGAGGCGGGGCATCGCGTGACCGTTAGTTCGCGAAGCCGCGGCCCAATTGAAAAAGCGGTCGGGCTTGGCGCAGTAGAGGCCGGATCTCCGAGCGCGGTCGTTGAAGCGAGTGACGTCGCTATAGTTTGCGTGCCGAGCTCTCCAGAAGTCGACGAAGTTGTCGGATCGATGGTATCGGTGCTTGGACCGGGCAAGATCGTCGTGGACTGCTCGACCATCGATCCAGACGTGGAGCGACGCCAGCACGAACGGGTTACGGCGACCGGTGCCGATTTCTTGGACGCTCCGCTTTCGGGCGGCACCGCCGGAGCGATAAATGGAACGCTCACTCTTATGGTGGGCGGTTCTCGAGAAGTTCTAGAAAGGGCGCGTCCGGCACTGGACCCGTTCGCACAGACGATCGTCCACGTTGGTGGTCCCGGGATGGGTCAGGTGGTGAAGCTCTGCAACAATATTATCTACGCGGCACAGATGTTGGCGACCGCTGAAGCGTGTGCGATGGCGGTGAAGTCCGGGGTGGACATGGAAAAGCTCTACGAGGTACTGCTTCATTCCACGGGTGACTGCGTGGCCGTTCGGACACGGCTTCCAGTAAAGGGTGTTGTTAGTGATAGTCCGGCGTCAAACGGATGGTCGCCGGGTTTCATGACAGATCTGATGGCCAAGGATCTCGACCTTGCACTTTCCTACGGCGCGAAGACCGGGGTTCCCCTAGTTGCAGCTGCTCTATCGAGGCAGGTCCTGACGGCGGCGGTGACGGCAGGGTATGCAAGAGAAGACTTCTCCGCACTCGCAAAAGTTATCTTTTCCATGGCAAATGTCGAATATTAGGTTGTCGTAGCGGGACTTGGATAGTGGACGATCCTGAGGCCGCGCCGGCCTGGTCGGCGACCGCAGTGCGAGAGTGATTGTGCGGTGTCCTATCCTGGCTACTGTGACACCACGCGAGATAGGAGCCACTCGCCGAGGTGCGAGTGCGGGACGTGGAAACTCTTGGAGTGCGTAGACGTTGATCCTAACCCTTGACTTCGGGACGACGGCCACCAAAGTTGGCCTGTGGCGCAACGAGGGGTTGGTGGCACTCGCTCGTTCTGAGTTGCGCACCGTTCATCGACATCCCGGATGGGCAGAGCAAGATCCATCGAGCTGGTGGACCGCTCTTGTAATCGCCTGTGCGGAGGTGAGGGCGAAGGCCCCGGAAGCGTTTCGCGAAGTGGAAGTAGTTGGTGCCACCGGGGCTCGCCAGAGCTTTGCGTTGGCGACCGGTTCGGGTGAGACACTTGGACCCGCAGTACTTTGGTCAGACTGCCGGGCCGGATCAGAGGTCGAACCAGTTGCGCGCCGAGCCGGTGGTCTGACACGAGTTCGAGTGAAAACTGGAGTTCCGTTGGACGCTAGCTCCGTTGCGGCGAAGTTGATGTGGCTGGAGGAGAATGAGCCTTCGAGAATTTCGGCGAGTGACTGGTTGTTGTCACCGCGAGACCTGATGGTCTGGCGCCTGACCGGCGAGGTGGCAACCGACGCGACGATGGCTACCAGATCAGGGCTTTATGATGAAAGTGGAGAGCCTGTAGAAGAGCTTGTGGGGCGCGAGCTTGAGCTACTCGCGCCGCTTTTCCCGTCGGACGAGGTGGTTGGTCGACTCCGTGCTGTACCGGCAGCCGAGTTGGGCCTTCGCCCGGGCACCCCGGTAGCGATTGGAGCCGGTGATCGAGCGTGTGAGGTACTGGGCAGCGGCGCAACGCCTGATGCACCGATGATCAGCTGGGGAACAACAGCGAATATCTCTATGCCGGCAGCGAGACGTCGGGATCTTTTGGACACTGGAGCAGTACTTTCGCGAGGAGCGCTTCAAGGATGGCTGGTGGAGGCGGGTGTATCGTCGGCAGGGTCGTTTATGAATTGGCTGGAGCGGATAAGCAACTCGAGCGTGAGTTCGCTAGTCGAGATGGCAAAGCTGAGCCCTCCCGGCGCCCGTGGGGTAGTCGCGGTGCCGTGGCTCGACGGAGCCCGGTCTCCATGGTGGCGAGGCGACGCACGCGCCGGCTTTGTCGGTCTATCCTCGGCGCACGGTCTTGGTGATCTTGCGAGGGCCGCTATCGAGTCGATTGCCCTCGACATAGCGGCGTGCCTGGAAGTTATGGGAGGTTCGACAGATGGGGGTCCGCCGGTGCGTACGATGAACCTTTGTGGCGCTGGATCTGCAAACTCGTTGTGGAGAGACGTCTTGAGTGCTGTTACTCAGCTGCCCGCAGTAACGCGAGCGTCTGGTGAGGCAGCGTCAGCTGGTGCTGCGATGCTAGCGTCTCGATCCGTCGGAATGAATCTATCGATCGACGAATTGAATCCGATAAAGTCCGAGACTGTTCCAGAGGATCAGTCCATAGATAGCTACAAGGGTATCTGTGAGCGCTCGCGCTTAATAAGCCAGACGCTCCTCAATCTTTCGTTCTGAAGGTGGACTATGCCGGTGGTCGCAGTTGGAGGAGAGGAGCGCTGTATCAGTGAGGCTCACGCTGGCCTATGGTAGGGAAGGGTTGGAGGTAGAGGTTCCAGACGACGCTGAAGTCGTTCTTCCAAGAGATCGGGATCCAGTCGGGCGCCCACGGGAAATGGTGCTCGACGCTGTTCGCAACCCGCACTCGGGTCCTCGATTAGCCGAGTTGGTTCGTGCAGGCCAACACGTGGTCGTCGTGTTTCCTGACATTACGCGGCCGATGCCGAACCAAATTGTCTTGCCACCGATCCTCGAGGAACTCTCCAGGTTGGGAGCGGGTCCTGATGAGGTGGAACTGCTGTGTGCCACAGGACTTCACCGTGCTGCTACGGACGAGGAGTTACTTGATTTAACTGGTCCCGAGATATTTGGCGCGTACCGTATCCACCAGCATGTTGCAGATAGTTCAGATCACAAACTTGTGGGTGATGTGGACGGTTTCCCGGTTTATCTCGACTCTCGCTACGTGGATGCCGACGTGAGGATATGCACGGGATTCGTGGAGCCGCATTTCTTTGCGGGCTATAGCGGGGGGCTGAAAGCGGTATGTCCCGGACTTGCTTTAACCGAGACGATTCTCGAAGCACACAGCACGTCAAGGGTTCGCGACAAGAGGGCAACTTGGAAGCAGCTGGACGGCAACCCGGTCCACGAGTTCATCCGATCCGCCGCGACGCTGTTAGCCCCTGATCTACTCGTAGACGTCACCATTAACCGCAGGCACGAGGTCACCGCCGTATTCGCAGGTTGCTATCCGGAGTCTTACTTGGAAGCGTGTGCGTTTGTCGACGAGTCTGTAACCTGCCAAGTTCCGGGTCGCTTCGACGTCGTCGTTTCAACCAACGGTGGCTATCCGCTGGATAGGAATCTTTACCAGGCGGTAAAGGGCATGGCTGCGGCCGAGCAGGTTGTCGCAGACGGCGGGATCATCATCGTCGCTGCAGAGTGCCGGGACGGAGTCCCCTCAAACAGCGCATTTGGCGAACTCGTTGCCGGGCGGCGCAAGCCCAAAGGGGAAGTTTGTGGAATCGATCGCACGACGCGTGAATCATGGCAGGTTGAGGTGTTGAACAGGATACTTAGGCGAGCGGAGGTCTGGTTGTACTCGGGAGGCCTCACGGACGCCGAGATCCATGGATCGGGGCTGCATCCAGTCGGTGACGTTTCGACGGCCGTCGTCGGTGCTTTGAAGAAGAAGGGGCCTGACTCCACAGTGTGCGTCCTGCCTGAAGGCCCCTTTTGTGTCGCAGAGCCAGCTCCGGTGAGCCTCTAGTTGGCCGATCCCTGTCGGAGGCGTATCGAGAATGTAGGGTTGCGTTGCGATGGCTGATCTGGAGCTGTTTGATTTCACGGTCCCCGACGAGCTGCTTAGAGAAGCGGTCAGTCATCACCGCGACAAAGAAGCCGTCGCCGACGTGACGATGATGCCAGGAACCGGCGAGGGCAAGGTTCCATCGCTCGTTGGAGTCTTGCGCAAAGCGGGATATGCACCGCTTGTCCTCATGACGCTCGCCGCATGGGTGCCGGGTACGTTTGGTTACGGGATCGGCGTGTTCGGTCCCAACATCGAGCGATCGTTTCACATCCAAGATGCTGCTCTCGGCGCCGTTACGTTCGTCGTCTCGATCGCCCAGCTCGGGTGGGCGGTCCCGCTTGCCGTGTGGGCTGACCGAGGCAGCCGCAAGCTGGTGACGGGGGTCACGCTCTTGGTATTTGGTGTTCTCGCGCCGTTGATGGCTATCTCGACGAACGTCTGGATGTTCGCGTTCTTGTATCTGGCCGCGTCGGTCGGTTATGGGACCAACAACACAGTTCAGAACTCTTATCTATCCGACGCGTATCCTACGGAAGCCAGAGGGCGGGTGTTTAGTTGGCATAACTTGTCGGATCCGATCGCGGGGACCGTGGGGCTCTTGGCGATGACCACTATTGCGTCGTTGACGGGGAGCTGGCGGTGGTCGTTACTGCTTGGGCTGATCGGAATACCCATTGGCCTGGTCGTCTTTCGTCTCCGCGAGCCGGCGAAGGGGGAGAATGAGTCCAACCATATTCTAAAGGCCGCCGGTATGGACACAGCCAGTCAGCAGGGTGCAGGACCGCGCGTACTGCTTGGATCTGCGGTCTTACGGTTGCTTCGTATCAGATCTTTGTACTATCAGATGGTCGCAGTCGCGATACTCGGATTCGCCGGCACAGGGGTTCCGTTGTTTGGATCGCTTTACTACCAACGAGTATGGCATCAAGGAACAGGTCACCGCGGCGATATCTACGCGATCATAAACATCGCAGGTTTCCTCGGTCTTCCTGTTGCCTACCTCGTCGGGGACCGGCTCTTCCGTCGAGCCCCGCAAAGACCGTTGGTATTGGCAGCAGGTTGCATATCTCTTTACGGATTGCTTTTCTCCATCTCGCTGTACATGCCCAACCTCTGGATGGTTGTAGCGCTGCAGTTCCTCGCACAAGCGGCAATTGCGCCTCTTTCAATATCTATATTCCAGACACTTGCCGCTACAGCTCCGCCTGAGATGCGCTCAATTTGCTTCGCGATGTTTGGGATCTACGCAGCGGTGTTCGGCGGGTTCGCGGGAGCTGTCGTTCTGGGCGCAATCAGCGACGTGCGTGGTGTAACTTTTGCGCTGACGTTAATTGGACCAGTTTGCGTCATTGGAGGAGTGCTCCTGGCCGTTGGATCACGTTATGTCAGGCGGGACATCACCTTGGTTATAGAAGACGTTCTCGAGCGCTATGCGGAGGGAAAACGTCGGCAGTCAGGCGGAGATATTCCAGCTCTTCAAGTGCATAATCTGGACTTCTACTACGGAACCAACCAAGTCCTCTTCGACGTGAACTTCGAAGTACGAGAGGGTGACATAGTGGCCCTCCTCGGGACCAACGGTGCTGGAAAGTCGACTCTCTTGAGGGCAGTCTCGGGTTTGGAGCATCCACATCGAGGAGTGATAAGGCTCTTTGGCACGAACAGCACCTACCTCGAGGCAGAGCAGGTCATCACTCAAGGCGTCGCACTTCTGCTTGGTGGCAAGATGACCTTTCCGGGGCTGAGCGTCAAAGATAACCTGCGGGTTGGGGAGTACTCGTTTCGACGGGACTCTCACCGGGCAAGAGTGGCGTTCAACGAGGCAGTAGAGATGTTCCCCGAGCTCGCTTCCCGGCTAGATCAGCCAGCTGGGACCCTGTCGGGTGGAGAACAACAGATGCTCGCCTTGGCCAGGGTCATGATGACTACGCCTCGGCTCTTGATGATCGACGAACTCGCGTTGGGCCTCGCACCGATGGCCGTTGATCGATTGATGGAGATCGTAGGGCGCGTTAACTCGGCTGGAACGACCGTTATCTTGGTCGAGCAGAGCGTGAATCGTGCATTAGCGTTGGCACGGCGATCGATTTTCTTAGAGCGCGGAGAGATAAAGTTCGACGGTCCAACCGCTGAGCTGATCGAACGCGACGATCTATTGCGTCCTGTGTTTCTTACACCATCGGTTGCGGCAGAAGGGTAACGCTGATGTCGATACCTAGTTTCGTTCTCGTTCAAGGCGTTATCGTCGGGCTCGGCTATGGACTTCTCGCACTGGGTCTAGTCCTTATCTACCGGACCAACCGGGTTCTTAACTTCGCACAAGGACAGCTCGGGGTTGTGGCCGCGGTGTTCATGGTGAAGTGCTACTACGACTTCGGATTTAACTACTGGTTCGCTCTCCTTCTGGCCCTTGGGTCGTCTGCCGTCGTCGGAGGGCTGAGCGAGTTGGTTCTGCGTAGGATCTTCAACCGACCACGAGTCTTAGTCATGGTTGCTACGATCGGTCTGAGCCAAGTCCTTCTCGTCTTAACGGCGCTCCCGTTCGTTCGCCCCAAAGATCTGTTCCGCCCGTTCCCGGTCCCGTTCCACCTGTCCTTTACTATTGGCACTTTCGTATTCACCTCTGGCGAAGTGCTCACCCTAATCGTCGCGCCTCTAGTTGCAGGCGCGGTTGCGCTGTTTGTTCGCTTTTCTCCATGGGGACTAGCGATGAGAGCGATGTCTGACAACGCGGACTCGGCACGTTTGTCTGGCGTGTGGGTGAAGCGGACGTCTACGGTCGCGTGGGTAGTTGCAGGGGTACTGTCGGCTTTTACGGCGATACTTGCATCTCCTGGGCAGACAAGTGCACTAACCCAAGTGCTGAGTCCAGACTTGCTCATGTTCTCGCTGATCGCAGCGTTAGTTGGGGCGATGGTTAGCCTGACTGCTGCGTTTATCGCAGGCGTAGCGACCGGCGTGGTGCTCGAGGTTCTCGACTGGAATATCCATAGCACAGCCCAAGTGGACTTGATCATGTTTGCGCTATTGATGGTTCTACTCTTTGTGAGGGTAAGTGCGTTACAACGAAGTTCGCGAGGAGAAGATCGTTCTACATGGCTTTTGGGCTCCTTGGCCCGCAGGGTTGGTACTGACCCGCAACGAAGGAAAGTGGGTGCGACCGGGTTGGTCGCCGTTGTCATCGGCGCTGCTGTTTTACCGTGGATATTGAGCACAGGGCAGTCGTTCCTCTTCTCGCAGGTGTGCATCTATGGAGTGGTAGCCCTATCCCTGACGGTCTTGACGGGATGGGCGGGCCAGGTCTCGCTCGGTCAGTTCGGGCTCGTCGCGGTGGGAGCAATTATGGCGGCACACCTTGGTTCGAGTGTTCCCCTGGTCCTGCTCATGCCCTTCGCCGGGGCCGTGACTGGAGCGGTAGCCATAATTATCGGGCTTCCCGCTCTGAGAGTTAAAGGGCTCTATCTGGCGGTGATAACTCTTGGGTTTGCGCTTTGGATCATGGACGGCGCAGTTCTCAACACTCCATGCTGGAGTGTTCCAATTATTGATAAGCGTCTTTGCACGGGGCTTCCCAACCCTCAGTCGACCCTGCTACCTTCTCCTAGTTTTTTCGGCCTCAACTTGAGTTCTGAACGGTCTTTCGCCTGGTTCTCCCTCGGAGTCCTTGTCCTATCCGCTCTGATGGTGAGGCTCTGGCGGGACAGAGGGGTCGCTCGCAGGCTTGTCTCGGTGAGGGACAACGAGACAGGAGCAGCTGCGATTGGGATCCCAATAGTGCGCACGAAGCTCTTGGCGTTTGGGCTATCGGGATTCATGGCGGGGTATGCGGGCGTGTGCCTCGCTTTTGCGACGGGAAGGATAAGTAGCTCGACGTTTAGCCCGTCGGTTTCGATCTTGGTTATATCAATGGCCGTGATAGGTGGGTTGGGTTCGGTCTCTGGGGCTGTATTGGGAGCCCTGTACCTTGTAGGGCTGCCCGCCACATTTGGCACGACGCCAACTACCCAGTTCTTGACCAGTGGAGTGGGACTGATGGCGTTTATCCTTTACCTTCCAGGTGGACTTGCAGAGTTGATGCACCGTTTCGGGGATCTAGTGGACTCTGGTATAACGCGGATAAGGACCACAAGTGCATCTAGGGAAGAACCCGGGCGCACTAGTGATCAAGGGGGTCCCAAGAGTGCAGTTCCTCGAGGCAGTCGGTTGAGCGGCCTCCTCGCCCGAGAGGAGTCCTCGGGTGCCTGAGGTATCCAGTCGGAGCGAGTCCGAGGAACGTTTCTCTGGGCCGGCTCTGTTGGAAGTATCGGGTTTAGTGGTCGACTTCGGTGGTGTCCAGGCGCTCGACGACGTCGCACTCAAAGCGGATCCAGGCTCCATAGTTGGAGTCATCGGTCCCAATGGGTCTGGAAAGACAACTCTGTTGAACGTTATTTCAGGCATTGTGAAGCCTACTGGCGGGTCTGTTCGCGTAGGTGGCGAAGAGCTGGTGGACTTCCTCCCAGAAGAAAGGAGAGATGTTGGAGTCGTGAGATCGTTCCAGGACTGCCTGCTATTTCCCGATCTATCCGTCGAGGACACACTGCTATTGACCAAAGACGCAAAGAAGTCAACCAGTGTCACTTCCACGACCCTTCAGGCGCCTTGGGCCAGGCGATCAGAGAGGGAGAAACGTGAAGCCGTCGATCGGGTCATAACCGTATTTGGACTGGACCGGTTTCGCAACCACCCTACGTCACATCTGTCGACGGGAACGCGACGGGTAGTTGACCTGGCCTCGATCGCTCTCGCTGATCCGAGGCTACTGTTGTTGGATGAGCCAACCGCTGGAATCGCGCAGCGTGAGGCGGAGGCGTTCATGCCTCTCATACGACGGCTTCATGAAGCAGCTGATACGACTATCTTGATCGTGGAGCACGATGTTCCCTTGGTGTTTGGGTTATGTTCAAAGGTGGTGGTCATGGAGGCTGGACGTGTTGTGGCCTCGGGGTCACCGGACGAAGTGAAACGCGATCCACGCGCTCTGGCCGCGTACTTGGGAGCAAGCGATGAAGCGTTGGCGGTATCGGGGCCGGCGAGTGACACCTCGATCAATCGTTCGGGCCGGGATTGAGCAGACATGGCGAGTCAAGCCGAAGCGAGATCCAGAGGTAGTGTCAAGTTCCTCGACGTAGTGTTTCGCCCTCTCAAGAGATTTTCTAGACGATCGACGTGGACGAAGATCCGGACCCTTGGAGTCATCCTGGCGATCGTGGGTGGGACGCTCGTATATGTTGTCGTGTCACCGAGTGGATCAGGAACGTCGACTAACGCGAACGCCGGTCTATATGCCGGGTCGGCATCCGACGGATTCACGCCGGTGACCGACGCGAGTACGAGCACGCGAGGTCTAACGCGGCACTCGATAAACGTGGTCTTTCCGGTGGTCTCGCTCCAGGCGCTAGCCGCTGAGGAAGGCTTTGCCGGAGATATTGAGTTCACTCAACAAAGCGAGGCGATCTATACCTTTGTTAACCAGATCAACGCAACTGGAGGGATTAACGGCAGGAAGATAGATCCCATTGTTGTCAACTTTGATCCGACGAACTCGGCGGGCATGCGCGCGCTGTGTAAGACGTGGACCGAAGGTAGTCCCGCCGCGTTTGCCGTGATCGACGGCGTCGGTGCGTGGCAGGGATCAAATGAGCTCTGCATCACCCAGGAGGGCCATACACCGTTCATTGGGCAATGGAGTACAGTCACCAACTGGACGAGGCTCGGTTCGCCGTATCTTTGGTGGACCTCGCCGGACCAGGCTGTGATCCTCTCGACGGTCGTTCATTGGGGTCTCAGCTCAGGTCTTATAGCGCGTAACAAGTTGGTCGGCATAATTGCAGGGAATCGCACTAGTGATCAGCTGGCACTCAACCAATACCTCCTGCCCGATCTAAAGCGGGCGGGAATAAAGCCAGTGGTGGAGACCATCGCTGCCAATCCGTCGCAGAGTGCCACGACTGGTGCGCAGGCTCCCCTTGTGATCCAGAGTTTGCGATCAGCGGGAGTCCAATCCGTGATTCCACTAATCCCCTTCAACGTGTTTTTCCCGTTACTCCAGGCGGAGACGCAGCAGAACTACTTTCCAAAGTTGCTCCTTTCCGACTACGAGTCATCTATCCAGGTTGCACTCGGTCTAATTCCAATCCCCTACGAGAAAGCGCTCAACGGCCAAGAAGGCGTCACCACTATGACCCTTGGTGGGGTCGACGATCCACGGCCACAGAGAGACGGTGGTTACGATCCAGGTGTCAGAAAGTGTTGGACGATATGGCATCGAGCTCATCCCAAGACCCCTCCGGGTCAGACCTCCCCCTACATCGAAGCACAAGGTCCGATCGTCGGTTGGTGCCAGGCGATCTACCTATTTGCCGCTGCGGCCAAGGCGGCAGGCCCGGACCTTAACAGGCGGTCGTTCGTAGAGGCGATGGCAGGCATTCGCAACTTTGCCGGCACTTACTCTCCAACGTTGAGCTACTCTCCACACAAATTCTACGGTCCAACTGAGTACCGGGTTGTAAGGCTTCACAACAACAACCCGCGTCACAACGCATGCAAACTGACCTACGACGGTATTGCCCAAGGTACGTGTTGGCAGGTGATACAGGGATGGCGACCGCTGAAATCGGGTTGACATGGGAAAGGTGAGAAACTTTTCTCCCTGGGCGTACTGGATGATTCGCCTATCGGAGGCGGCGCAACACGACCCGTTGCCGGCCGACCGGACGGACCAATTCCAAGGTTGGCGCGATAGAGCAAGAGAGAGACTTGTCGATCTTCTTGGCGAGTCTCCTCAACGAGTAGACCTTGATTTGGAGACCACCGATATCGTCCAATGCGAAGGCTACCGGCGTGAACGTGTCGTTTTCGATACGGAAGCTACAATGTCTGTTCCCGCGTACCTTCTGATTCCAAACTCTCGGAAGTCATCTGGACCTGCGGTGTTGGCTATTCACGGCCACGGCCCCGGCAAGGATGCGATATGTGGTGTTACGAATTCAGGTAATCCTCAATCGTTGGATACCAACTTCGACGATGCTCTAAGCGATGGACAGGACTACGCCGTCGCGCTTGTAAGACATGGATTTGTCGTGCTGGCTCCCGACCTTCGCTGTTTTGGCGAGCGTGCCGACTGGGAGCCCGAAGACCGCTACTTGTGCGATGGGAACTTGGTGCACGCAACGATGGCAGGCACGAACCCGATGACCTTGAACCTTTGGGATCTAATGCGGTCCATCGACGTTCTTTTGGATCACCAACTCGTAGACGAGACGCGCGTTGGCGTAGTCGGATTCTCCTACGGCGCTACGCTGGCCCTATTCCTGTCCGCATTGGACGATCGAGTAGCTGCCACAGTGGTCAGTGGCTACTTTTCATCGTGGGCCGAGTCCCACAAAGTGCCGTGGAACATGTGTGGTTCCCAGGTCTTCTCAGGGATGCTCGGAGAGTTCGAGCACGTCGACCTTGGGGCTCTCATCTGTCCGAGGCCGCTTCTAATAGAGACGGGATCTGAAGACCTGCTCTTTCCGCTCAGCGCAGCGCAGCGCTCGGTCGAAGAACTGCAGAAGGTCTACTTGGCATTCGGGGTGTCGGATAAGTTGGTCCATGACGTGTTTCACGGAGAGCACGCGTGGCATGGGGCAAAGGCGTATCGGTTCTTGAAGCGCTGGCTGTTTGACCCGACGACTAGCTGATCGACCCTGACGGCTCAGGTCAAAGTCTAACCCGGCGTGTTAGACGTCTTAGTCGAGCAGCGTTGCGGAGTCAGAGTCGAGGTAGAGGGTTGCTCGATCTACGTTGCGAAGGATTGACGCAGGGCAGGCGGTGGTGATTGGTCCCGTTAGAGCAGAGTTGACCGCGACCGCCTTTCTGGATTCAGGGGCGACCGCGATGAGCTGTCGTGCCTGAATCATCGTCGGGATAGTTACGGTTATCGCACGTTTGGGGACAGTTTCCAAAGTGGGGAAGTGACCTTCTCCGACTTGTTGAAGTCGGCTTGCTTCGTCGAGTTTGACAACCTTTACGAGTACCGAGTCCTGAAAGTCGGCGACCGGGGGGTCGTTGAAGGCCAGATGTCCGTTCTCGCCGATCCCGACGCAGCACAAGTCCAAAGGGTGTTGTTTTATGAGTCGCGCGTATCGCCTCGACTCTTCATCTGGATCGGCCAGGCCGTCGATAAAGTGAGCACTGTTCGGATTCACGCAGTTCGCTATTCGTTCACGGATCCAACGCTGAAAACCGGCTGGGTGATCGGGTCCGACACCGACGTATTCGTCGAGATGAAACAAGTTGACGCTAGACCAGGGGATATCAGGTAGACAGACAAGCTCAGTTATGAATTCGATCTGTGAATTGCCGGTCGCAAACATCAAGTTGGCGGTGCCATTCTCCGCCACCGCATCTCTAATCACCGCGCCGGCTTTCTGGGCGGCTGCAAGTGCCATCGATGAAGTGTTTGCGTGGACGCTTACTTTGAGGTTGCCAAAGACGAACTCTTCGACGTCAGGCGCTGCCACCGTCGCCGCCATCCACCCGTCCACAGGTCCTGACTACCAGTCGGCCCAACCCTTCGGGACGACGACTTCGTTTACGGTCCTTGGATCAACTGGTCGGCGCTTTTCCGAGGCGTCGTAGACGGCAAAACATAGCTGGAGCACCTTGGTCGCCTCCTCGGCACTCATAGCAGCGTCGGTTCCATCGATCAGCGCTTCGACGAAGTGCGCCGAAGATCTCTTGAATCCAGTAGACCAGTTAGCCTCGATGTCAGCGAACTCGGTAGTCGTGATGTTGCCCTCTGTTCCTTGATGAAGGATGACCGGCGCCATGTCGAGCATCTCGCCCGTTGCTCGCGTCACCCAGATTAGGCCTTCGTCGCCTTGGATCTCGAAGAATTCGTCAGCGCCGTAGAAGCTGGATTTCATCCAAAGCTTTGGCGCGTAGTTCACCTCCATAGTTCCGATCAGGTCCGGGTCTTCGTACTCGAAGATACAGGCGCACGGCTCGAAGAAGAGATCCCTTCTGTGTACAACTGCTTGGACCGAAGTTATGTCTTGGTCGACCAGCCAAGTCGCCATAGCGTACTTGTGGACCATGTCATCGAATAGGTGACCCCCTGGGCTTCGAGAGTCCAATCGCCACTCGTAACCTTCTACCCTGAGGTTGTTCTGGAACACCGAGTCGGTCTGTCCAACGAGGGTCTTTATGCGTATCGCGGTCGGCCGGCCTATCGCACCCTCAACCACGAGCCGCTTTGCCAATTCGAGAGGTGGGTAGTGCACGAAACACTCACTGACCCGCAAGACCTTCCCACATTCATCTGCCGTCGCGCTCATCTCTCGCGCATCCGATATTGAGTTTGCGACCGGTTTTTGAACTGATACGTGCTTTCCTGCGCGCAGCGCCGCGATGACGTGATCGTGATGAAGATGCGTCGGCGTGAGGACCTCTACTGCGTCGATCTCGTCGTCTGCCAGAATGTCGTCGATGCGCGTATAGACTTTAGGGACGTTCCACTTCTTCGCAGCATCTTGAGCGACGTCTTGATTCACGTCGCATACGGCCAGAACGTCGCACTTGGGGTGCTCCAGATAGCCGGCTACATTTAGATCGGCAATATTGCCTGCACCAATTACTCCCAGACGCACCTTTTCCACGGTTCCTCCTAAATTGTGTTGTCCGTGTACCAACTCGCACCCGCGACCCTACACAGAATCCGACGGATATGGAAACGGGCGCCGTCGCAGGGATCCCCCGGCGGTCTGCTCCTACACCGCGGATCGCCCGAGGATCGATTCAACCGAGGCGCCAACGGTTGTGTAGCCTGGATGTTCGAGACGTCTGGTTGTTGCGCTGTGATCAGCGCGCAGATCTTGGTTTGGTGCTGCGTTTGTCCTGGTCGAGGCTGGAGCCGTTCTTGGCCCGTTAAGGCTTGTAGTCCGGGTCTTGCTGGAGTTCTATCGTGTTACCCGCTGGATCTACAACCCAGATCTGGACGATCTCTTTCGGGCCTTGGGTCGCCCGCACGTACTCGATGTTCTTGGCCTCGAGCTCTGCGATCGCCTCGTTGAGATCGGCGATGCCGAGGCAGAAGTGCGGACCGGTCGGATCGATCCCCGAGCCTTGCATCGGGGCGTCCACGAGGTGTATCTGGGCATCTGCGGCTTGGAACCACGAACCACGGACGCCAGGGACGTCGGGCCTCTCGGTAGGTTCCATTCCGAAAACCGACGAGTAAAACCGGACCGTGTCCTCCAACGACCCGACGACGTTCGACGAGGCGTGCATCACGCGTGTGACCTTCAACCTATCTCCTCCTGGCGACTACTCGCTGTCTTGGACTTTCTCTCTCAGCCCAAACTTAGCTCGGAACCGTACTTCACATTACCGCATGGGGTACAACCCAGCTCAGAGTAGTCCCAGCTCACACAGAGCCGAAGGAGGCGCTCTGAAGGTATAGCACCCAGTCGGCGCCGACCAACATCCTCCCAGGGTGATCGAGATGTAGCGCGCGCTTGGTTGAATGCGTTATCGTATTGCCTGCCGGTGCGGGGTGCGGTGGTCGCACCCCCCGTGACCCCGCCTCCGCGCCGGCAACTTGGCGAGCCACAGCGAGCCGGCGTGCGAGACCGTTCTTCACAAGGGCCGGAGATCCTCTCTTGGCGACGGAGAAATTTTTCCTGTCATTCGAACCGTTTGGAGAATATGATGCACTGAGGAGGCAAATTCTTTAGAAGCGAGGGGGGCCATGAAGGATGGGGTTGATCGCCGGAGCAGGATCTTGACGACCGCGGGCGAGCTCTTTGCGGCGCGGGGGGTCCAGACGACGACGGTGAGAGAGATCGGTGACGCAGTCGGAGTGCTCTCGGGGAGCCTCTATCACTACTTCGATTCAAAAGAAGAAATCGTCTTGGAGATCGTCTCGGCTTTCATAGGCGAACTCCGTGATCGGTCGCTCAGCGTGGCTGCGTCAACAAGTGAACCAGTCTCGTGTTTACGTGAGCTTTTCGCGGCGACTACTGACGTACTGTTGGCTCACCAAGATGCCTGTCTGATCTATCAGAACGATGCGACGTGTTTGAATACGTGGCCGGGGTTTCGTCCGCTGGCCGATCAGATGCGCGAGATACATCTAATCTGGGCAGGGGTTGTCGAAGACGGAGTCGAAGCTGGGCACATCAGAGTAGAAGTCGACCCGTCGCTGTTTGCCTATCTGGCGATCGACTCGATCTGCGATTCGCTCAACTGGTCCCGGTCCGTCGACGGAGTCGGGTTCGCGACGGTCGCCAACATCTGCACCGAGGTGCTGCTCAGCGGGTGCTTGAACCAATGAACCGCTGACCCACGGAACTCGGGGCCAAAGCTCAGTTCAGCTCAGGTCTTGCAGGTCGAACTCGCTCGACCCCTGCCACTCTCGTTCCCAGGGGCCATCCCGCACGTCGTCAACGGAGACGTCATCTGGGACGTCGACTGGGTGAACGACGTTTCCTTCGCTCATCACGATCGGGAGCTTTGCTATCCACGTTTCGTCGCTTAACGCACCCGGACCTTCTTCGTCCGAGGCCTGATCTGGTGACGCTTCAAATATTCCAATCGTCGTCGGGGCCGCGTTCGCCAACCCGGACTCGTCCACCCACGGTATCGGCACGTCGCACCTGAATACGAGCTCTGCGCCCGGCTTGCAGACTCTCTCCAAGACGCCAACCCACATTTCGGGAACACCGACGACGACGCCGCGTCGAGCATCTTCGATAGCGGACCATTCGCCGGCTACGCCACGAGTGCTCGTAACCGCGAAGTGAGCGTGGTCTCCAAAGAGGATCTCAGTTGCCGGTATCTCCCACGGCACCAAGAACAGCCGAGTTACTGATCGGCGCACCGCGACGCGCAACGGCCTCCCGCTCACCTTCATCGGCCGCACCCCCATTACGAGATACTCTTCTGCAGCGGTTGTGAAGAGGGTCTCGTCTGGTTCGTCGTTCTCTATCTGCCACGGGTCGCCCTCTGTCGCTCGAAAGGCCGTCCCGCCGTCTGCGCCCGCTGTTTCTATGAGTTCTTGCATGCCTTCGGACTTCATCTGTAGTACAACCGGCGGGAGCCGGCGGTGCCCTACGCAGACGACCTCGCGTCCAGCTGAATCAGTCGCAAACTCAAAACGCCCCGACTCCAAGACGGCAGCTTCCAAGGGGGTCTTTGGCGTATACGTGATCATCTTTTCCACCCCCCTTTCTCAAAGTGGCCGCTTCTGCAACATCCGCCGGTACTCCCGATATGCGGGTACCCTCCAATCCTAGGGCGCAAAGCACGACAATGCCAGGCCGTCCGGGTTCGACGAGGACGCCGATATTCCAAGATCGCCTGGTCGACACGGTCAACGGTGGTTCTTGACTCCTCAGAGGATGCATAGGAACTCCAGGCGAGGACCGTTCGCAAGTTCGTAAGAACGACTTGTATCTCGTCGCAGGATCGAGATGCGGAGACAACTGACTCTGGCTGAGATCCGCTCAAGTCGCGGGAACGTGGGGGCGTTGCCCCGGCTCTTGGCGTGGCACGGATTGGGTGGCGGGAAGCGGGTAGGGAGGTTGGTTGGTCGCGAGTTCTACAAAGTCCAAGCTTGTGCACCCTTGCGCTGTAAGTGCTGCGACGCTATTTGAGACGGGGGGAAGCTGTGGAACGGTCGTGTTCTTGGATCTCATGTTCAACGTTCCGGTGAGATCTCCGACGGTCGACCTCCTCCAAGCGGAGATGTTCGGTGCTTTCACGCCGAACCTCGCCTCTAGGAAGCGGAGCTGTGAGGTGTGGTCGAAGGTCTCCGAACAGATGTAGCCACCACGGCTGAACGGCGAGATAACGAGTGTCGGGACCCGAAATCCAAGCCCTATCGGTCCCGCTATTTGGTGCGCGTCGGCGGGCAGCGGCCGGACCGTCACGTACTCGCCGGGGGTGCCAGGTGGAGCTACCGGAGGGGCGACGTGGTCGAAGAACCCGTCGTTCTCGTCGTACATGTGGAACAGGACGGTCTTTGACCAGAGTGCCTCGTTGGAGACGAGAGTGGAGAGGACCTGCTCGGTGAACCACTCCCCGCGAGAGGGAGGGGCAGGCGGATGCTCGTCGTATCCAAGTGGTGGAATGATCCAGCTCACCTTGGGCAAGGTCCCGTTTTTCACGTCGGATGCGAAGTCGGTCGGAAACGTAGACGCGAACGCGTTCTTGTAAAGAGGTGACGAAGGATTCGAGTACTGCGAGAAGTAGGGAAGGATTGAGTCCGTCACCGCGAGGACGTCCGGGGAGGTCGGCTGGTAAGCGGCTCCCGGCGGGTTGTAGACCTTCCAGGTGACACCTGCGTCCTCTAAGACCTCGGGCATGGTTGTCCAGTTAACGCTGAATCTCGCGTCGGGATTCGGGTTTGTGATCAGCACCGGACCCCCGTGTGTTCCCGCCGGGTCTATCGTGCCCGAGATCGCCATCAAGCGGTTCGGATGTGTTGGACCGAGCACCGAGCAGTGGTACGCGTCACATATCGTAAAGGCGTCCGCCAACGCGTAGTAGTAGGCGAGGTCAGATCGCTCGTAGTAGCCCATCGTGAGCACTCCGTTGACAGGTCCCTCGTGTTGTGGGGAGGTGTGCACCTCCACGAACGCGTTCATCTTCCCGTTCGCTCGACACTCGTGCTGGGGGCGCCAGTTGTGAGTCAGGTCGTGGATGCACTCAGCTGCGTTCGTCTTAATCGTGTTGAGGTGGAACGGCAACTGGTAACCCTTTGGCGGGCGAGTGGTGTTCGCGGGGAACGGCTGTGCGAAGACCCCTGGGCTATTTGCAGGATGGTGGTTGAAACCGTTCACCCCGGGATAGGTTCCATAGTAGTGATCGAAAGACCGGTTCTCTTGCATCAAGAAGACCACGTGTTCTATGGCGCCGAGATCAGACCCGGCAGGTCGTACAGATGACGCTTTTTGAATGGTCGAGGAGCCAGACGTCCCACAAGCGGCGAGAAACGCACCGGCGCCGGTAGCCGCTGCGGCGCCGAGGAACTGCCTCCGATCGATCCCGTCACGCTTGCCCAGAAACCCGTTTGGACTCATCTCTTTGGACCTCCCTTTTCGATTACGTTAGCCGCCCGAGCGTCGCCGTGCCGTGACCGCTCTTAGAGCCTCCCCGACAGGTAGTCCGCGTACGCAGAGAGATCGAGGAGGCCATGGCCCGAGTAGCTGAACAAGATGACCGTTTCCTCTCCGGCGTCCTTGGCCGCTACAGCGGCGTCGATGACGGCTCGGATCGCGTGGCTCGTCTCAGGGGCCGGCACGGTGCCTTGAACTCTCGCGAACTTAACCGCGGCTTCAAAGACGACGTCTTGAGGGTAGGCGACCGCCTTCATCCTCCCGGACTTGACGAGGTGGGAGATGATCGGTGAGTCGCCGTGATAGCGCAGTCCACCCGCGTGTATCGGAGGAGGCTTGAAGTCGTGACCGAGCGTGTACATCGCGAGCAGTGGCGTCATACCTGCGACGTCGCCGAAGTCGTAGTCGAATCTGCCTTCGGTCAGGGTCGGACACGACGACGGCTCTACCGCTAAGAACGCGACGTTCTCATCGGGCACGAACGGAAGAGCGATGCCGCCGAGGTTTGAACCTCCTCCACAAGAGCCGATGACGATATCTGGTCGTTCCTCGCCGGCGAGGGCCAGTTGCTCTTTGGCCTCCAGGCCGATAACCGTCTGGTGAAGCAGGACGTGGTTCAAGACGGACCCGAGCGCGTAATGGGAGTCCTCGCGTGACACCGCGTCTCTTACGGCGTCGCTAATTGCGCTCCCGAGGGATCCAGGATCCGAGGGGTCGTCGACCGGGGAGGCTTCTACTTCTCCTCCCCAGACTTCGATCATCGTGCGGCGGTAGGGCTTCTGATTGAACGACGCGCGCACCATGTAGACCTTGCACTCGAGTCCGAGAATCGAACAAGCGAACGACAGAGCGCTTCCCCACTGGCCGGCTCCCGTCTCGGTCGCGAGCCTGCGGACTCCTTCTTGCTTGTTGTAGTAAGCCTGAGGCACCGCGGTGTTCGGTTTGTGCGAGCCGGCCGGAGAGACGGACTCGTCCTTGTAGTAGATCCGCGCCGGCGTCTCCAACGCCGCCTCCAGGCGGGTCGCGCGAACGAGAGGAGTCGGTCGCCACAGCCTGAGCACGTCGAGCACCTCTCCCGGGATGTCGATCCAGGGCTCTGTGGACACCTCTTGGCCGATTAGAGCCATCGGAAATATTGGCGAGAGATCGGCCGGGCCGACGGGTTCACGGGTTGCCGGGTGGAGCGGAGGTTGGAGCGGTTGTTCGAGGTGTGGGACTACGTTGAACCACGCCTCGGGGATAGAGTCTGGGGGAAGATTCCAACGCATCTGTTACGGCTCCTTTCGGATCTCTCACTGACCCACTTCCGAGATGCTAGTGCATCGGGTCTTACTGGGCGATGAGCGGTGTGACCAGAGGCGCGATCAGCTCGGGGGTGTCGTTGGATACTCGATTGAGCGCCGTAGTGACCGGATAACTGGAGATCGAACCCGGCGGTGTCGCCTCGAGCGCCGTTTCGAGTTCGTCACGGTCGTACTCTGAGGTGTCGAGCCAGATATCGAGCGCGGGTCCGTCGAGAACTACGGGCATGCGATCGTGGACCCCGGCAACATCGGCGTTCGCTCTCGTCGTCACGATCGTGCACGTCGGCAACCAAGCGCGCTCGTCGTTAGCGTCGGTCTCAACCGGCTTCTCCCAGAGTCCGGCGAGCGCCATCGGCTCCCCGTCGTCTCGCCGGAAGTAGTAGGGCCGTCTCTCTCCGGTCGCAGGGCGCGTCCATTCGTAGAAGCCGTCGGCCACCACGACCATTCGTCTCGCCGCGAACGCGGATCGAAACGAAGGCTTCGTCGCGACCGTCTCACACCGCGCGTTGATCAGACCTCGCGGACGGCTCTCCTTTGACCATCGAGGGATCAGTCCCCAAGTGAACCAGTCGAGTCTCCGCCTTGACGGAGTTGTATCGTAAGTGGCGGCCTCCACAACTCCGAGCACTCGACGAGACGGGGCGACGTTCCAACTCGCTCTCCACTGCGCCGTCAACTCGTCACTCGCCGTCGCATCAAAGACTGCGCTCAGCCTTTCCGGCGGGGTGTATTGGGCAAATCTTCCACACATTGGGTCGCACCTCACGAAGAGACCGTCTCGATCCCCACTCTAGTGGCCGCACGGTTAGCGAGATCGCGCGGTTGGCGAGATCGGCCCCGCTCTCCTGGGAAGTGACACGATCCGGCCTCTGCCTGCCGAGCGTCGTCTCCGTTTCGGTGTTTAGCCTGCTCGCCAAGGCTTTAGAACCTCGCCGTGAAATCCTTGGAGGATTCCGGTATCCTGTAGCAGGCGTACGGAAGGGGATGGCGATGGCGATTATCTCACGTCTCAAGGAGACCTCGGCGAAACGAGCGGTCGCCTACGCGGCAACGGCCGGTGTCGTCGCGCTCGGCGCGATCGCGGGAGCGTTCTGGATCGGAGGCCCGGCGTCCGGAGCGAACGGCCGACGGCCCGGCGTCGTGACGACCGCCGCCGCGTTCTCGTCGAAGCCCCTCAATACGGTGACTCCGGTCACGACCGCGACGTACAACCTAACGCTATCGGCCACCCTCGAGTCCGGAAAGACCGTCACCGTGACCGGAAACGGGCAAGTCGACTTCGCGAACGACTCGGCGTCTTCGACCCTGAGCGTTCCCCCACTCCTCGCCGTCGGAGGTGGTACCGGCTCGACTAGCTCGAATGCTCGAATCGACGTTCAGGTCGTCCTCGTCGGCGGAACCCTCTACGCGACGGTTCCTGGAATCACGACGCTGTTCGCCGGGACCCCCTGGGTCTCCTACGCACTACCAAAGCGCGTCGCCGCGAACGAGCCCGCTCGATTCGAGAAGGCAGCTCGGTCGCTCGCCGACGTCGGCGGCGTCCTCAACTACGTCGACGTGCACGGAGGAAAAGTCTCCCCACTCGGCACGAAGACGATCAACGGCGTCACCGCGACCGGATACGACGCCAACGTCAACGTCGCCAACATCTTGGGCTCGTATCCCGCGATCCCAAAGCGTCTTGTGACCAGAGTTCTCCACGTCGTAGGGGCTAACGTCGGCGTCACCCTCTACGAGGACTCCTCCGGCCGTCTCGTCCAGCTCTCTTCTTCGATCAGCCGTGCGAACCCCGCGAAGCACGGACTAAAGAGCGTCTCGATCGTCCTCAACGTCGGTGGATACGGTTCTCCGGTCTCCATCGTCGCCCCCCCCGCCGCCTCGACGACGCCTCTCTCACCCGCCATGCTCAACTCCGTGCGTAGCCTCGTGCGTTCGAGCGTCGGCGATCTCGGTCTCCGACACGGCCGCCACAACGGGCACGGCCACCGGCACGGCCACCGTCACGCAGAGCTCTGTTCAACTAACTCGCCAGCGCCAACGTGCACCCGGATGCACCGCGCCGCACTCTAGCGATCCCGACCGACCGGCGCCGTCGAGCGAAAACCCCGCTATCGTTGACGAGAGTTCGAGCGCAGACTCGGGTACCCGGATGAAGGCCGTCGTGATAGAGGAAAGAGAGCTCTACGTTCGCAACCGGCCCGATCCGATCCCCGGTAGTACCGAACTCCTCGTCGAAGTGCGTGCGGCGGGGATCAACAGCGCCGACCTGATGCAACGGCGCGGCGTATATCCTGCCCCGCCGGGAGCCCCCGCAGACATACCGGGGTTGGAACTCGCCGGGATCGTGACCCGGATCGGAAACCAGGTGACGAAGTTCGCGCTCGGCGATCGGGTGATGGGCGTCGTCGCGGGCGGCGGCCAGGCGACGACGGCGTGTATCGACGAAGACCACGCCTACGCGGTACCCGACTCACTCAGCTGGGAAGAGGCGGGAGGTTTCCCCGAGGCGTACTCGACCGCGTTCGACGCGCTCTTTACGCAGTGTCAACTTTCGATCGGCGAGAGAGTTCTCGTGACCGGGGCGGCGGGCGGAGTCGGAACCGCGTGCGTCCAGCTCGCCGCGACGACCGGAGCGTTCGTCGTCGCCGCGGTCCGTGACCCGAGTCTACGCGATCGCGTCGCCGCACTCGGAGCGGAGAGAGTCGTCGATCCCGACGACGTCGCGAGAAACGGCCCCTACGACGTCGTCGTCGAACTCGTCGGTTCGTCCAGTCTCGGCGTCGCGCTCGCCGCGTTGGCGCCGAACGCCCGGGTGAGCGTAGTCGGCGTCGGGTCCGGGTCGAAGCTCGAGGTTAACCTCCTCGATCTCATGGGTCGCCGGGCGCGACTATCAGGTTCCACGCTACGAGCGCGCACCCGCGCAGAAAAGGCTTATCTCGCACGCCAAGTTGAAGCCCGCGTCGTCAGCTTGCTCGCCGCCGGACGAGTAACGGTTCCGGTCTGTCAAGTCTTCTCGATCGAGCGTGTTCGCGACGCCTACGAGAGGTTCTCCGAGGGGTCCAAACTGGGTAAGATCGTTCTCGTCCCCGTCCTCGTCCCCGGTGGCGCGACCGGCGCCGTCTCGGGCGGCGTCTCCGGCGGCGTCTCGGGTTGAGTTCTCGCGGTTCTTCGAGGAGGTGTGTTCGCGCGTCGACGTTAGACGCCACCTTAATTGATCATAGAATGACTGTTTGTCGCCGTTGAGTGTGAGCATGATTTGGGTGATCACCTTGGCGGCGCCAAGATCGAAAGGGATGGGAGCAGGAGGTCTCTGGTTAGTTGGAACTCAGCTTACCTCTCGGACCCGAAGGTCAAGACGCAAGCCGGCAGCGGTGAGCATGTTCACGAGTGTGTCGATGCTGAAGAGGTCGATCTTGCCTCGCTTGAGGTCGGAGATGCGAGGCTGGGTGACTCCAAAGCGCCGGGCAGCTTGGGCCTGGGTCATCCCGGCCCGCTCGATGTAGCTGGCCAGCTCCTGCATTAGAGCGCCGCGGATCTTCATATTCTCCGCCACCGCCGGGTTCTCCTCGAGGGCATCCCACACGTTCGCGTGCCGTTCGATCGCATTCATCTTCTCTCCTTTATGCGGGTCATCTCGTTGACCTGCTTGTAGCGTTGCTTGGCCAGATCCAAGTCCGCCCTAGTGGTCCGCTGGGTCTTCTTCTGAAAGGCGTGCAGGACGTAGACCGCATCGCCGATACTCGCGATGTAGACGACTCGATACGTGTCGCCTTCGACTCGGATCCGGATCTCCCGACATCCCGGCCCGATGGAAGGCATCGGCTTCCAGTCAGTCGGCTCCCATCCCACCTGGACCCGGTAGAGCTGGTAGCCGGCGCGCTGACGTGCGACGGCCGGGAAGGCTCGGAGATCGTTTCCTGAGCCTCCGACGAACGCGACGTCTTTCACCGCCGTCATTATACAACAGTTTGTATGTCCTGGATGTCGGCGCCGGTGGACTTGTTGGCACCAAGAAGGTGATCCAGAGCCGATCGGCTGGACTTTGGCCTAGCGGGACTTTCCGGGCCAGCGGTCTGACCCCCTTTTCGCCGTTACGAAAGTTTCTTGAAAAGGGGCCCCCAAGGCGGAGCCCGACTGCACTCATGACCTTGCCTTCGGAGAGACGCCCACCTGGTCGATCCTTGTGCGCTTGGGAGTGTCTGAAATTATCGACGACATCGTGTCTTGGCATCTAACCTGGATCGAGCTGTTCTTCGATGCGTTTTGTACTGATGCCAAACCGTGCCTTTTCACTCAGGCGGTTTATAAAGACGGGATCGTTGCCAGATATCGTTTGCTTGACATCTCCTGTCTCCCCGTATCGATTGGCGTCCCAGCGCACAGCCCAGCACGTCGGGAATTCATCGACACCGACGACAACGACCTCACCAAATCTAGTTGGGTCGATAGTCTGGGTAAATGGAATTGACAGACTCTCTGAGTGGAGGAGGCCGGTGAAGACTGTCGCTGAGATGCTCGTCGCACGCGCGAACGACGAGGCGGTCGGCGCGATCGGTGCGACGGGTAGCTGGAGCTGGCGCGAGGTTATCGAGGAGAGCTCGAAGCGGGGCGCGTTGGCACTTCGAATCGGGTCAGGTCCCGGCGCAACGCGGATCGAGGATGGTCCACGAGGTGAGGGTGCGACCTCTGGCGTCCACATCGGAGTCCTACTCCCGAACGTCGCCGAGTACCTGTTCTGGCTTTCAGGCGCGGCGCTGATCGGAGCGACGGTCGTCGGGATCAATCCGACGCGTCGAGGTGATGCGCTCGGGGCCGACGTTCGCTTGACGCGGTGTTCGATGATCGTCACCGACGAGGACGGTGCGGAGCTCTTCTCGGGCGTCGAGACGGGCGTCGATCCCGAGAGGGTGCTGGTAGTTGGCACTGCGAAGTACGAAGAGCTACTCGCAACGTGCGGGGATGACCGACAGGCGATGAGCGACGTCATGGCGCGGGCTAGCGAGATTCCGGGGGAGGCCCTTTTTCTCTTGTTGTTCACGTCGGGGACGACGGGGGCTCCGAAGGCGGTTCGCTGCACGCAAGGCCGCCTCGCGTCGATAGCGGAGGTTGCGGCCGCTGGATACGGGTACAGCGCGGAGGACGTCTGTTACTGCGCGACGCCGCTGTTCCACGGGAACGCGTTGATGGCTCTGTGGGGTCCGGCGGTCTCTGCGGGTGCGGCGGTCGCGCTGAGGCCCCGGTTCAGCGCGTCTGAGTTCTTGAGCGACGTGAGGCGTTACGGGGCGACGAAGTTCAACTACGTCGGTAAGGCGATCGCGTACATCCTTTCGACACGAGAACGAGAAGACGACGCGGAGAACACACTCAAGATCGGATTCGGGAGTGAGGCGTCGCCGCGTGACCGCAAACGTTTCCTGGAGCGCTTCGGTTGTTACTTGATCGAGGGTTACGGGCAGAGCGAGGGCGGTGCGGTGCTCGCGCCGGAGAGAGGGATGCCTCCTGGGGCGCTCGGAAGACCTCCGGCGGGCGTGGATCTCGCGGTGATCGACCCTGAGACGAAGCTCGAGTGCGTGCGTGCCCGCTTCGACGAGTTCGGTCGGATTCTGAACGCCGGAGAGGCGACGGGGGAGATCGTGAATAGGGGCGGCCACGGGACGTTCGAGGGGTACTACGGGAACGAAGACGCGGAGAGTGAGCGAACCCGGCGAGGTTGGTACTGGACGGGGGACCTCGCGTACCGCGACGAGGACGGCTTTTTCTACTTCGCGGGACGCGGCGGCGACTGGCTTCGCGTCGACTCGGAGAACTTCGCGGCGGGTCCGATCGAGGCACTGTTGAGTCGTCACGACGACGTCGCGGTCGTCGCGGTCTACCCCGTTCCAGACACCCGTTCGGGGGATCAGGTGATGGCGGCGATCGAGATGCGCCCCGGGACCCGGTTCAACCCGGCTAGTTTTGAGGCCTGGATGGGCGAACAGCCTGACATGGGGACCAAGTGGAAGCCCCGCTACATCCGCGTCGTAGAGAAGCTTCCCGAGACGGCGACGGGCAAGGTGACGAAGGTCTCCCTTCGAGGGCAGGGTTGGATATCGAAGGACCCCGTCTACTGGCTCCCAGATCCTTCGGCGGGCGGCTATCGACTGTTGGAACCCGACGACGTAGCGCGTCTCGATGCGGAGCTCGCCGAGCACGGACGAAGTGAGATGGGCGCGACGATGCACGAACGTTCCAATCGTTGACCCAGCTGGCTCCACGATGTAGGCGAGGTGAGGCCGGAGCTGTCCTCTTGGACGACGAGGGCAAGACTGATTGTGCTGTGTTAGCGTCATGGAGAGGTTCGATTTGGTCTTCTTGCAGCCTTGCGAGGTGATAGCTAGGGAGGGATCAATGAGGCGGGTAGTCAGGTCGGTTGCAGTTGCACTATCACTGGCCCTTGGGGGGTGTCTATTCGTTACTGCAGGCCCTTTAGGAGCACAGCCACCAGGGGGATCTTCGCCTGCTGGGCCGGTTGTTGGTGCACCAGTCTATGGCGGCATTAAGGACGCTCCTGATCCAAACGTCGTGCCCGTCACCTACGGCGCCAACAACGCGGCAGCAGTGTTCTCGACTTATTCGTTCACCTCGCCAAACTCGAACAACTATCCGATCCCGGAGTGGACAACCCACGAGAACCCAGGCGGCACGTCGTGGAGCACGACCGGAGATCCAAACGGAGGGTTGGCAAACGTGCCCGGTTGGGCAGCAAAGAAGAATCCGGGTGGCGCTGTCGCGGAGGCCCCAGGGGTCATACAGATCGGCAGTACCTGGTACATGTACTTCGCGGCGGTGCCAAATAGTGCGGCTAATCCTCCCCGAGGTCAAACGCCACACCCTGGCGCCTACTGCATAGGTGTTGCCACACTCCCAGCGTCAAAGAGCCTCTTGAACAACCAATTCACCCCGGTTGAAGATACCCCGTCTACAGCCATACCCCCGGTTCTCTGTGACCCAACCCACAAGATCGCCTACATAGATCCGAGTCCGTTCTATGACCCATCTAATGGCACCTACTACTTGAGCTATAAGACCAACTCGGCCTCAGGTGGCCCAGGCACCACTCTTTGGTCCATCCCGCTCGTGCAAGCACCACAGTGCCCGATTACAGATTTAGCTACTCCACCTTCTCCAGGCCTGCCAAAGCCCCGACCAAGCTGTGGCGCACCACCTTCTAGCTTCAACGGCTACCCATCGTCTGGGACAGCTGCTACGCCGCTTCTCAGCGCTGGCTCTGGTCAGCCTTTAGCGAACTCTGTCCAGCCCTGGACTCAAGGGATCATCGAGAACCCTGACATAGTCCTTAACCGAGCAGGGCGTTTTTCCACATACACCTTGTACTACTCAGGCGGATACTGGGGGAACAACTCCTATAGCGAGGGATGGGCGTCGTGCAGTGGACCAAGTGGACCCTGTATCGACGGCGGCGAGATCCTCGGCACGGGTTCCATGTTGAATGGACCAGGTGGAGGCTCTTGGTTCCAGGATCTCACGGGTTATGGATCGAGTGGATCAGCTGTGCCTGGTGCGGGTTGGTTGGCGATCCACAGCTGGAACAAGAGCTGTCCTTCAAGTTCCATATCGGCCCCGACGAGTTGCTACGCTGACGGGGCTTTACGCGGCCTCTACTTCGTCCCCGGGACTGAGATGCTAAAGCCGATCTTTGAATGGCCGTACTACGGGTCCCAAGACAACTTCTCTGATCAAGCAGGCGCCTCCTTCGAAGACACGATCTATACGACCGCTACCCCCAGTGCATCCCTCACTCTCGCACCTGGGTCTACTTTGCCAACTGGGGTCAGCTTTGTAGATAACAACAACGGCACCGCTAGCTTGGAGGGCACCTCCACGGTCTCTCCTGGCACCTACAGCGTTGATGTGACAGCTTCTAACATTGCAGGGTCGACGACCCAGGGATTTACCTTGTTCGTATATCCACCTCTCGTGTTCACGAGCCCGGCGGGGTTCGGAGTGAAACAAGGAACCGCTCATAGCATCGAGATCACAACGTCTGGGACCCCAACACCAACCCTTTCGGCTTACAACTTCAGGTTCTACGATCTAGCTACTGGGATGGTCACCTTCTCGCAACCCAAGGGCCTGAGTTTCGTCGACAACCACAACGGGACCGCGACGATCTCGATGAGTTCAACACTGCCACTTGGTACTTATGAGTTAGTAGTGAGTGCTACCAACCAGTTCACTTCCGCAGTCGATGCAATCACCATAAACGTCGATCAACTACCAAATGGAGTCGCTCTCTACGGTATAGGCACCTATGACGGCATGCCAGTGTTGCAATGGTTAAGCCCAGCGCGACTCCAGATTCAAGGCTGTGGAGACGCGACCAAAGCCACCTACACTGTGACTGCTGTTAACACCGAGACCAACAAGTACCAAAGTGTAACTGGCACACTTACAGAGGCCTCCAAGGGCAGTGGCCTCTACGATGCAACTATCCCGCCGCTCTATCCCCTACACGGCCTAGCTACGCTCAGTACTCGGCTCGTGTGTCCAAACGGCAAGGTCGAGACAGAGTCCTTCGATATCTTCATAGACCCAGGTGGCAGAGTCATAGACACCTCGTCAAATCCAGTGCCCCAAGCAACTGTCACCTTGCTCGAGTCCCAAAGTGCCTCTGGGCCTTTTACCCCGGTGCAAGCTGGCTCAAACCTGCTCTCTCCTGGAACCTCGTCAAACCCAGAGACAACGAATCCCTTTGGTGGCTTTGGTTGGGACACTTTGCCTGGATACTACGAGGTGAGCGCATCTGCTCCAGGCTGCTCTAATCCTCAGGATCCATCGAATCCAGATGTAGTGAGCAAAGTGTTCAAAGTCCCACCAGCTATGGACGACCTCGTCCTTACGATGAGCTGTGTGAGATCTGCACCAGCGTTTAGCTCTAGCACCAAAGACACAGTGCGTGCAGGTAAGAGCTTTTCCTTCCCCGTCTCGACAACTGGCTCACCAACTGCTTCAATCTCGCTTCTTCCAGGTTCTTCTCTGCCCTCAGGTGTGAGCCTTAAAGAGGGTGCAGATGGGACGGCAACCCTAGTTGGGACATCGAGTGTTCAACCCGGCATCTACAGCTTTGATCTCGGAGCGATCAACAGCGTCGGAGCTAGCGTTAGCCGCTTCGTCTTGGAGGTGTCAGCTCCACCAGTCTTTAGCTCACCTGACACCTACTCAGCTCCATCAGGTACGCCGTTTTCCTTTACGCTCACAGCTCGTGGCTCCCCCTATCCAGGTATCGGTCCTACCTCGTCAGCCTCCTTGCCCCCTCACGTATCTGTCACGAGCAACGCTGATGGCACAGCAACAATCAGTGGATCTGGCGCCTTAGCTCCTGGAACGTATCCATTTGACCTGTGGGCGATCAACGACCAAGGATACGCTCTAGAACCCTTTACCCTGGTAATAACAGCTCCACTGCCACAGATCTCTCTTCGCTTCAGGGGGGCTCTTAACTACTACAACCACGGGCCTGTCCTCTTTGGCCACATAGACGTCGCAACAAGAGATGGGGTAGTCACCTCAATAGATGGAAGGGCCAAGATCAAAGGCATCGATGGAGGCTATGCGAAGGTCACAGCCCACATAGCCAGGTTCTTTGGGTTCTACTTCGGCACGATCACTGTCAACGACCAAAGAGCGCACTTCCACGCTGTTTCATTCGTGTTCACCAACGACGTAGCCTTGGATCCAAACGGTGAGGCAACGTCTTGTGCGTACTCGTTCTTCTCCATCCTTAAATGGACCCTTTGAGCAATGGAGAAGGTAGCCAAGAGAACGAGAGTCCTCATAGGATCTGGAGTAGTTCTCGTATTAGTCGTTGCACTCGTTACAGCTCTTCTCACGACCGCTCGTGATCACACGAGCAAAGGACCAAAGCCAATCTCAACTACGACTACCGCGCCAACGAGCACGACTAATCCACTACCAACTAGTACCACTTCAACCAAGGTTCCACCAACACCAACTGCGTTCACCTGGTCTGCTCCGGCCAAGGCTACCCAGGTGAACCCTTCAGCTCTAACGTGTCCGTCGGTGTCGCTGTGCGTTGCTATTAACAGTGTTGGCCAGCTGTTCATCTCGCCAGACCCCAAAGGTTCAACACCGTGGAAGTTGGTTGCACTGCCTGGTGCAGTTTCGAACCCAAGTGTTAGCTTAAGCGCCATCTCGTGTCCCACAGCCTCGTTCTGCGTAGCTGTTGGAAGCGGAATCTACGTCTCGACAGATCCTGCAGGTGGTCCCAACGCCTGGGTGTCACAAGGGATCGCCCAACAACAGGGCCAGCTGTCAAGTGTCTCGTGCTCGTCACCGAAGCTATGTGTTGTATTGGACAGCGCCAACAACAGTTTCCTCATATCAACAGACCCAACAGGTGGTCCTAAAGCCTGGAAAGCAACCCCGATTGCACTCTTTGCTCTTGGATACTCGGGTGGACTGTATGCGATCTCGTGCCCGACGGTGTCGCTGTGTGTTGGAGTTGGCGGCCTCGGCTTTGCTGAGATCTCAACTAACCCAACAGGTGGTCCTAAAGCTTGGACAAAGACTTTGATCGACCCAACAGG
>JAJYQJ010000036.1 GCA_021794655.1 Actinomycetes bacterium
ATCTTTGTGCGCTGATGGCCAAGTGAGGGGGTGAAGCCCTCGGGTAGGCTGGCCGACCTTAACTCGAGGAACTGCTCTAGGCCTTCTGGGCCGAACTCGCGTCCAACTCCTGAGTCCTTAAACCCGCCGAAGGGAGCTGCGAAATCAGCTGGGATCGGGTTGTTCAACATGCATGTCCCGGTCCTGACACGACGGACGACTTCGATTCCGCGCTCTGGGTCACCCGTCCATACGGACCCGCACAGGCCGTAGCGTGAGTCGTTCGCGATCGAGACCGCTTCGTCGTCTCCGACATAGGGAATGACCGCGAGCACCGGTCCAAAGATCTCCTCTTGCGCGATCGTCATAGCGTTTTCGACTCCTGCAAAGATCGTCGGTTCGACATAGAACCCCCTGTCGATCCCGCTCGGTCGATCCCCACCAAGAACGATCTTTGCGCCCTCGTCGTTCCCGATCTTGATGAATCCCTCGACCCGGTCGCGCTGGCCGGCGCTCACTAACGGTCCGATCTCGGTGGAGGGGTCGAGTGGGTCACCGACCTTCATCTGTCCAACTTTTTCAACGAGTGCCTCGACGACCTCGTCGTAGCGGCCGATTGGGGCGAGTATCCGCGTCTGGGCGATACAGGCCTCACCGTTGTTCATCAAGGCGTTCGGGAGCAGCATTGGAAGCGCTTCGTCGAGGTCAGCGTCGTCGAGGATGATAGCCGCAGACTTACCACCAAGCTCCAGGGTGCAGCGTTTCAACTGAGCTCCACACGCTGCTCCGATTCTCTTTCCAGCGGCCGCTGATCCGGTGAAGGAAACCTTGTCGACTCCGGGGTGCCCGACGAGGTGCTCCCCTGTCTCGCGACCACCAGGTAGTACTGAGAGCACTCCCTTTGGCAAACCAGCCTCGTTAAAGAGCTCAGCGAGACGGTTTGCATCTAACGCAGCCTCAGGTGAGGGCTTTAAGACGACCGAGCACCCCGCTAGCAACGCCGGCGCAAGTTTCGCTGCTGCGATGAACAGAGGGACGTTCCATGGGGTGATAGCCGCGACGACGCCGACTGGCTCTTTCGAGACGAGAAGCTTTCCCATCGTCCCGTCCCGCAGCTCTTCGAAGGGATACGAGCCGGCGAGTCCCGCGTAGTAGTCGAGGATCATCGACGGAGCAAGGACCTGCGCGAGTGTGCCCCAACCGATCGGGGATCCGACCTCGGAGGTGATCAGATCGGCCAACGCGGGCATCTCGGCACGGATCGCGTTCGCGACCGCAGAGAGAACTTCAGCGCGCTCGACCGGTTCCATGCTGGCCCATGGACCCCTTTCAAGAGCATCGCTCGCCGCTTTGACCGCACTGTCGACGTCTCGCTGCGTAGCGTTTGGAACCCTTCCGATGGGCTCCTCGGTCGCTGGATTGATCACCTCGATCGTCTCGGACCCCGCAGGCTTAACCCACTCTCCCCCGATGAACAGTGTGTCACGGACAAGCATTTGATTTTCCATACTGTTTCGTATTATAATACTGGTTAGTATGGATTGCAAGCCCTACCACCAGGCTTTATCTGGCGGACTTGTTAGTAGCTAGGCAACTAAATGCCGCAGAGAGTACCCGAGAAAACCTGGGTTAGATAGAGGAGTTCACATGTTAGGGAGCGATACTGTGGAGACCGAGAACGACGCGTTGAAGCGGGTGATCGGCACGCCAATTGTCAAGGCGACCGTGGTGATCGAGCGCGGCCCTGTTGCCAACTTCGCGACCGCCGTTTGCGCAGATAACCCAATCTACGGGAACGAAACGACCGCGAAGAAGGCTGGGCTCGACGCGATCCCGGTCCCGCCTACCTTCACGTTGGCGATGGACACATGGGGAAAGTTTGTCGAACTCCAGCCTCCCGACGCTCCAGACGGGGGGGCGCTCGGTGAGATAATAGGGGACCTCATGGCCAAAGGCGGGGTCATCCTCCACGGTGGCCAGGAGTTCGAGTACCACCGACCGATGGTGGTAGGAGACGTTCTCGACGGTGAGGGCAAGGTAGTCGACATCTACTTGAAGGAGTCGCGGGGCAGGACGATGACGTTTGTCGTCACCGAGACGAACTGGGTGGACCAAAAGACGGGTAAACCCGTCCTGACATCACGGACGAACATAATTCACGTTCTCTGATCTCTCACGCGTCAATCGCCACGTTGCGCAACTAAGCGGTCACTGGTCTAAGCGGTCACTGGTCTAAGCGGTCACTGGGGAGTGCGGAACGTGATCACGACGATCTCAGACGTTGCGGCGCCTGCGTGGATCAGATCGACGGTGCCGACGAGTGCGGTCCCCGTCGCATTCCACGAGCTCTCCGCACAGATGACGCGCAGGCCAGGGTTGTTGGATGAATTGAAGTAGGTTGCACGCAGCGCGTGTGTCCCATTAGGGCGCATGAGCCACCAGTCGGTTTGAAGAGTAGCTCCCCAGTGGCGATTTGGAATGAATCGTTCACCCTGGCTGGTTATCCATGCAATGTGTCGCCCCGACGGGCTTAGAGCGGCATGCTCGTTCCACGCGGACGTATCGGGAGTGAGTAGGACGGGCAGCGAACTCCTATTGGGGTTCCATCTCCAGATGCCAAGAGCACATCCGTTACACGACGACTGGAACTTGCTGTCCATGTTCGACGAGAAGATGATCGTCCCTGAGTTAGAAACGACGTGAGTCTCGTAAAACGTGGTCACAAGAGCGTTGCCGGGTCTATAGACGTGCTCGTCGGTGAGGTAGGGCTGACCCGTTGCGTTGAGGGCAAATCTCGCGGTGTGGATGTCCCACTGTCCTCGATGAAAGAGCCTACGAATACCTTGTAGATGGTCGTAGGCTGCCCACACGAGCTCGTGGCCATCGGGGGAGAACTGTGGATGCAAAACGGCCTCTCCTCGAAGCACGTTCGTGAGTTGCCACGCGTGGGATCCGTCTGGAGTTATCGCCCAGAGGTTGTTGTTGAAACCGGCGCCACCTTGTGAGAGGTGAGGAGAGATAGGACCGAGTCCGGGGTTTTGGCCCTCGAACACGATGAAGCGGCCGCTTGGATCCCAGACTGGGACGTCGTTGCTCAGGTGTGGCACGTGAGGGTTGTTACATGTCAAACAGTGGGCGCCGGTTCCGTCTGCGTTCATGACGTAGATGTCGGCGTAGCGGGTCCCATCGATCATGTGGTCGAACAGACCGTACGCGATTTGACCCTCTGGGCTCCACGACACCCTCCCGGCGTACTTCGAGACGAGCGTACGCACTCCCGAAACCGGAGAGCCAGGCCAACCGCCAGCCGGCATTGACAACTGCTCGCCAGCCGAGGAGATCGACGGGGTCTGGCCACTCGTCGAGGTGTTCGTCTCCTGGAGCCGGTGTGCGCACCCAGCCAGAACGACGATCGCGAGCACGGCTACTAACGGAGCTCTGCGTGGAAAGAGGGGTCTTTGCAAGCGATCTACCGTAGTCTGACTATGACTCGTCGGCGGCTATCGAAGTTCGAGGTTATGCGCCGAGTGCGAATCGATCGGAAAGCTCAGAGGCTGGAACTGGCTTGGAGAACAGGTAACCCTGCGCATAGTCACATCCCAGCTGGCGGAGACAGTCGAGCTGCGGAGTGGTCTCGACGCCTTCTGCGACGACTTCCAAGCCCAACGCGTGGGCGAGGTTGATAATCGCAGCTACTATCTCGGTACCCTGGTCAACCTCGAGTTCGTCAACGAAGGACTTGTCCACTTTCAAGATATCTAGCGGGAAACGTTGAAGGTAGCTCAACGAAGAGTACCCTGTCCCGAAGTCGTCTATCGCGAGTGCGACCCCGATGTCCTTGAGTGCTTGCAGGACTGCGAGTGCAGACACGGCATCCTTCATTAAGGCGCTCTCTGTGATCTCCAAGGTCAGGTTCTCCGGCGGGAGGCCCGTCAAATTCAGGATCGACTCCACTGTTCGCACCAGGTCTGGGTGGTCAATCTGGCGAGCTGAAAGGTTTACTTCGACGGTGCCGGTTGGACCGCTGTAGCCTCCGTGCCTCCAGTTGGTCAGCTGTTCACACGCTTCTTGGAGCACCCACGCGCCAATTGGGATGATCAACCCGCTCTCTTCTGCGACCGGAATGAAGCGGTCCGGGAATACCAACCCCTGCTCAGGATGCTCCCAACGTATCAACGCTTCGACACCCATCGTTTCAGAGCCGCTTATCCCGACGACTGGCTGATAAAACAGCTTGAGCTCCCTTCGATCGAGTGCTCGGTGGAGCGAGTGCTCGGTGTTCATCCGGTGCACGACTTCCCAACGCATCGCCTCGCCGAATACCTTGAAGCTCCCTCCACCTTCGGTCTTAGTCTCGTGCATAGCCGCGTCCGCGTTGGATAAAAGCATCGACGCGGTCACCTCTGGGCCTGTCGACGTCGCTATCCCTACGCTCGCGGACAAGAACACCTCAGTGTCTTCGACCTCGAATGGATCCGCCAGTACCGAAAGCGCCTTCTCGGCGAACTCCTCGGCGTCTGTGCGAGCAGTTGGCGTCTCTGAGTGAAAAAATGCCAGGAACTCGTCACCGCCGAGTCTTGCGAGCACCGGGCCGTTCTGTTCTCCCGCGGCTTTCAATCGCGACACGACGGAGACCAACAACGCGTCACCGGCTTCGTGTCCCATGGAGTCGTTGATCGCTTTGAACCGATCGATGTCGAGCACCATTACGGCAACTGAACCCGACCCGCTCTTCAACGCCTCGACCCCGATCGCGACACGGCGCATGAACAGCGCTCGCGCTGGTAGTCCGGTAAGAGAGTCGTGCAGGCGATCGCTAGCGAGCGCGTCTTGGACGCGAGATCGCTCCCTGGCAACGTCTTCTACGAAGCCGGCGATCCTCGTGCCTTCGCCGGCCCCAGTTACGAACACGTTTCCTCTCGCCAGAACGACAGAGCCGTCGCGATGGAGCATCTCCATCTCAACGGTAACCATCTCTGGATGATCCTCCACCGCACGCGCACTGGGATTCGTCGAGGCGGTTGGAACAGACTCAACGCCTGCTTCCGACAGGACCTGTCCAAGAAGTGAAGACCTCGCCGCCGTCGATGCCGAGCGAAGTGCGTCGACATCACCATTCACTCTTTCGTCCAAATCCTGAGTAGCGATGACGTCGAGGATCGACCTGCCGAGCATCTCCTCACGGGACCAACCCAACATCGCCTCTGCCTGCGCGCTCCACTCGGTTACCATGTTGTCGAGATCGACTTCTACGTAGGCGTCACGGCAGCTGTCGATGATCTGCCTGAACCTCGCTGTTTCAAAGCTCAAGTTATTAAGTGAGCCGTTCTTCTCCGACACATGAGTTGTCGAACCGTTCGTCTGAGAGGACCCGTTGTGCGCTAGGGCGCCGTTTTCGGACTCGACTGAGCCGACGGAACCGCCCGATACACGCTTCGTCTGTTTTGGAACTCTAGGATCTGCCATCCGCCTCCGCCCCTTCTTCCAGGCAGACCCCCCCCTGCCCCGTAAAACATCTTTTTTGGAATGTTAGCGGTAAG
The DNA here is from genome assembly GCA_021794655.1 of Actinomycetes bacterium. Lineage (GTDB taxonomy): Bacteria > Actinomycetota > Acidimicrobiia > Acidimicrobiales > RAAP-2 > JAJYQJ01. The sequence goes on from JAJYQJ010000036.1 coordinate 5,520, forward strand.
AGTGAAATAAAACTACCCTCTAATCGAGAAACACCCACTTGAACTGCATCGATCAAAAATTTACAACTGGGACACGCCTTTTTGGCAACTTGTTTGCCACTTAAGACCTCACCAAGCCATCCGACCTGAGTACAGCCTAAATATGACCAAAATACTCAGGTAGAGAGCCAAAACGCTGACGTATTGGGCAGAGGTTGCCTCCGGCACTAGCTTCTAACAGATGACCGTCGTCACAGGAGTCGCCCAAAAGCAAGCGTGGGATAGCAACGCCGTCCCGCCGGTTGAACGAGTGCGGCCCGGAGTGTGGTCGATCCCTGTCCCGATTCCCGACAATCCACTCCGCTACGTCTTGGTCTACCTATTCGAACTCGACGACGGGATTGCGCTCGTGGACGCGGGATGGAACACCGAAGCCGCGTGGAGTACGCTCAACGAGGGGATAGCGATGGCGGGCGGCTCGATGAGCGACGTACGGGCCGTAGTTGTTACACATATCCATCCCGACCACTACGGCCTCGCCGGCAGGATACGTGAAGCGTGCGGGGCATGGATCGGGCTTCACCCGCTGGATGCGGCGCTCTTGAAGGGCCGCTACCTCGACATGGACGAACTCGTCGAACGCATGTCACATCTACTGCGCGTCTCAGGGGTCCCCGAGGAAAAGTTGCCGGACCTCTCCCGCGCTTCGATGGAGATACGTGCCGTCGTCTCGATGGCTGAGCCAGACGTGTTGATAGAAGATGGGGCAAAGATCGAGTTCCCGGGGTGGGATCTTGAAGCGATTTGGACACCTGGACACTCTCCTGGACACATCTGCCTTTACAGCGACCGTCAAGAGTTCCTCCTCTCTGGCGACCATGTACTCCCACGGATCACCCCGAACATCTCGTTTCACACTCAACAAGCCGGCGACCCACTCGGCAACTACCTCGAATCACTCACCAGAGTTGATGCGTTGAAGGTAGAAGAAGTATTCCCCGCCCACGAGTACCGATTCAGTGGACACCATGAGAGAATTGCCGAGATCGTTCGCCACCACGAGTCGAGGCTGGATGCGATCTACGAGATCCTCACAGATCGCCCGGGTGCGTCCGTCTGGGAGATCACGACTTCTCTGCGGTGGTCACGGCCGTGGGATGAGATACCGAGTTTCATGCAACGGGCCGCTAACGGCGAGACCCTTGCCCACCTCGTCGTACTCGAGGCTCGGCACCGAGTAGAGAGAAAAGACGGGATACCTGCTCTCTTTTTTCCAGTCAGCTGAGACCCGATCGGTTCGACTCTCTAAAGCTCGGCTGTTTATAACTTTTAGGTCAACTCTTTCGCAGGGTGACGCTCGCCCAGACCCTCTTGCGGCAAGCGGGACATGTCATCCAGTGATCGAAACGGCCCCGCGGGAGCCATCCCCCGAAGGGCAGTTGGTAGATGATGAGGTCTAAGAGACCGATCCAGGTAGTCGACCCACACCTCGAGCACACGACTCGGATCGGACCGCCGGCAATGATCGGGTTGTCGTGGCCGACCACGTCCTCGTGCGCGACGGCGTTCGAGAAGAGAGCCGACTTGCCGATCGGCGATCGACTCCGTGGCCGCGCTCCTAAGTGATCACTCGTGCGCCGCGCCCGGACAACCCCCTTTGCGGGTGGATCGGCGGACGGCTCGGGCGTCGGTTTACGTGCGGGCACCCAGAACAACGCCCGCTTCCCGAGCGGGTCAGGATGTTCGCGCCGCGCCGGCACGCCAGAAGAGCGCGAACCGGCGGCGCTACTCACAAGAGCCCCAGCGCGACGCGGACCTCGTCACCAAGGCGACGATACGCTTCGGCTCCCGGGGAGGTGGGCGCGTGTTCCAAGATTGACTTGGATAGCGCGGGCGCCTCGGCAAAGCGAACCGACTTGGGTACCGCGGGCTCGAACACCCTCAGCCCGTAGTTAGAACGCACTTCGTCCAAGATCTCCCGGGAGTGCCTGGTTCTTGCGTCGTACATGGTCGCGATCACACCCAAGACTTCGAGGTCGGAGTTGGCGAACATTCTGACGTCGTCGATCGTCTCCATGAGCTGGCTCACACCGCGGTTGCTCAAAGCTTCACACTGGAGCGGGATCAAGACATAGTTTCCAGCGGTCAGACCGTTGATTGTGAGCACACCGAGCGACGGTGGGCAGTCGATCAACACGATGTCGTATGAGTCCGACACCTCCTCTAGGGCCTTCGATAGGACTTGTTCGCGTCCAGTCCTCGACAAGAGATGCACTTCGGCGCCCGCGAGGTCGATAGTTGCCGGCGCCAACGAAAGACCTGGTACCGAGTCGACCGACTTGCATACCTCATCCATCCTCTTCCGCCTGGCCATCACGTCGTGAAGCGAGACGTCGAGCTGATCGGGATCGAATCCCAACGAGTACGTCAGGCAGGCTTGCGGGTCGAGATCCACGAGGAGGACCCGCGCTCCCCTACGGGCGATCGCAACCCCGAGGGAGTGAACACTGGTGGTCTTGGCGACCCCGCCTTTTTGATTTGCAACTGCGACCACTTTGCTCGCCACTGGATCAGTCTACGGCCTGGGCGGGGGCGGAACACGAATCCCAGATTGCAACGCACAGGTATCGATCTTGGGCAGCATTGGACGATACTCAACGATGTTGGACATCGGCCGTGCGTCGAAGAACTATGGTTCTCGTTTGTGAAGAGCAACTACACCACACCTGAGGACCTACGTGTTTGGATCAGCTTCGAAGATCCAGACGAGATGAGGACCTGGATATTCGATGTGTCGTTCTTAGAGTCCGAGTGGACGTGCGTATATAAGAACGGGTGCCAAGGAGTTCTAACTGGACCGTCACCCGAGCTGGAACAGGGTTGTTGCTCCTACGGTGCACACTTCGTCGACAAGCGAGACGCGGCGAGAGTCAAGAAGATTGCCTCGACGCTTTCCCCTGAGGAGTGGCAGTACCACAAGAAGGGAAACAAAAAAGGTGTTGTAAAGAGTGAACGAGAGGGCGCACTCGTTACTCGAGTTGTCGATGGCGCCTGCATCTTTTTAAATAGACCGGGTTTCGACAAGGGCGCTGGGTGCGCGCTACATCAGGTTGCGGTTTCCCGGGGGGAAAACCCGATGGATCTAAAGCCCGAAGTTTGCTGGCAACTCCCGCTGAGACGTGAGGACAGTGTCGAAGACGATGGGCACGTAGTATCGACGGTTCGCAGGTGGGACAGACGGCATTGGGGCGCTGGAGGCTCGGAGTTCCACTGGTGGTGCACGGACTCCCCCGAGGCGTTCGTTGGCCACGATCCCGTATACGTCACGATGGAAGCCGAGCTGACGGCGATGGTTGGTAAAAAAATCTACGACCTACTCGTCGCGACGCTCGACGAACGCAACCGCGCACGGCGTTCAAATGTGAGGGTGCGAACGCCTTCGATTCGCCGCGAGGTCGCAAAGTTCGAGTAAGCGTCCTAGCGTCGAGCAACGGCGGGCTCAGGATGGATCGGAGCGGCGGGCTCAGGGCCGATCGGGGCTGGAGGTTCCCTACGTTCAGTCGTCCAATGGGTCCGGCTCGGAGTCGCTCCTCGAAACCGTCGTTGTAGAACCGAGGATTCGTTCGTATGTGTCCTCTTCGGCGAGACACCAGGAAGCGTGGACATCTTCTGGTTCGGCCCCGCACTCCGGACATCTACGCTGCTCAGTTGCCACGGAGCGTTTCAAACTACGCGCCTCTTCAAAGCGCCTATGGCGTCCCTTTTTCACGACACACTCCTTTACCAGCGGTTACTACCAGCGGTTACCCCACCCGTTACCACCGCCCGGCCATCTAAATCTCCTCAGCCCTCATGACCGGACCGAGCACCAGAGGCGAGAGGCCGTAGGGGCGAATCTGGACAGGCATCTGCGGCGGCGCCTCCGGTCGACTCTTTATTGTAGTGGCTTTGGCGGCCTTTGGTGGACAGCACGGATCAAACCTTGGACTCAACCTCTTGACCAGGTACAACGAAGAGTTCCCTGACGTTGCCCGGCGTGATGTCGTAGCACTTAAAGGTTCCTTGTGCGAACGATTAACCCACTTGAACAGGATTTTTATCTCCTGAGTTCACGAGCGCCAGGTTGGAAAACTCGGCAAGACGGTATAGTCGAGGTTCTAATGAACGACTTCTTCGATCCAGATGCGATGATCGCTCGATTCCGCGACAGGGCCGAGGCGGTGAGGAAACGCTCGATGCCCCCGATAGAGGGGGTCGAACGCGAGAGGTTCAAAGAGCAAGCTCGGCTCGACTTCATGGACTACGCGATGCTCGCGGACGCGACGGTTCACTTCGAAGACGGGGTCTTGACCCTGACGATTGACTTGAGGTCGGGCGACTGAGGTCCGACAACTTGCAGGCAACTCAGGCTGTGCGACTTAGCTGAGGCAGGCGACTTAGCTGGGTCAGGCGACTTAGCTGGGTCAGGCGATTACCCGAAGAGATCTGGCGCGACCGGACGGCTCGACAAGGCGCGCCTACTGGGACTATCCCCCGTAGTTCATCCGCGTGTCCTCCATGCGTAACACTTCGATTCGCCGGTCTTCGACCGGGTCGCCGCCGACACCGGTGAGTTCTCCGATGAAGAGTGCGTGGGTTCCGAGTTCGATTCGGTGCTTTACCGTGCATGCGAGCCATGCTAGAGATCGCGTGAGTACGGGAAGACCGTCTTGAAGTTCAAAGACTGGTTCGCGGGCCATCTCGCGGACGCGGCGTTGGTCGTCGACAGAGAAGTCGGTGACTGGCTTTACGAATTTACGGACAATTGGGCGATCCTCGCGGCGAAGCAGCGATACCGAAAACGATCCACCGCTGCAGATGAGCTCGTAGGTGAGCGATGCAACGTCTATCGATGCCGCGATGAGTTTCGGCTCGACGCAGACTTGCATGACAAGGTTCGCGGTCATGAGATTCGAACGACGCTGGCCGTCGATCTCAGCGCTACTCCCGATTAGGTAGAGCCCCGACGGCATAGACCATAGGACGCGCCGTCTCAACCTGTCGGACGCTAGGTCAAGATCCTCGCGCCCATCGCTCTCCTCGCGCTCGTCGCGAGAGTCGCTAGCACCTGGATCTGGATCTGGAGCGTCGTCGACTGAATTCAACCGAAGATCCCCCCCGATGACGGCTGGGTCGTCGTAGTGGTGGAGACGGTCTTGCCGGTGATCGCGACGATCCTGGCGACGGCGTCGTTCAATA
>JAJYQJ010000006.1:0-9460 GCA_021794655.1 Actinomycetes bacterium
TGGTACTACGACCATATGTTCGATACTACACCACGGGTGTATCAATTCGTGCAACGGTGCTCACTCATTTCGCCGTCGGCCTTGACCCCTCCCTCGCAGAAGGGGGTTGCGGCCGCGGTCGCTCAAACTCCGCCGGCGGCACCACAACTTCCCATCTGGCAAGGTCGAGAGCGACCAGGGCGCGGTTGATGGTGCCCGTCTTGGCGGCTCCCCGCTCGTCGTTCAACTCTAGCGACGACACAGATGACACCGATATGCCGAGTCAGTCAGATAGCTCAGCCATACTTACCCCAGCCTGCTGACGCTCTTGCCGAAGAGTGGTTCGCATAAGGTTATCATGCCATGACCTGAATCCCACGGTTGCCGGTCCAGGCCGTCGAGGCGGCCAGCGCGGGGCTCCTGGCGTCATCCGAACTCAATGCGATCCAGGAGTTCAGGCGGGCTCTGGTGTCAAGATGCGTATTTCGGTGATTCCGATCACCCATTCTGATCTATTCTGGCACGGTAACCAGACGGTAGACGATCCGCGAGTGAGCTGACACGGCGCCCTCGTCTCGCCAGTCGTCGTCCCCTATGTCGATGGACTGTGGAACGCACTGCATGGAGAGGTGAGGATGCCGTCACCGGCTGGATTACATAACAGCGCTTAGACGGATTTGGCGACGATACTCCGGCTGCGTTCGATGGACACGGTCCGCTCCGAGTGTCCCCACGTGATCGCCACAACCAGTTCCTGCCAAATTCGCAAACGTCGTGTTCGCAGCCAACTCGCGAGCGTCCTCAAAGATCTTGGTCCAAGACCCTACAGGCGTCATCGCAAAGAGATGCCGTGAACAACCTGGATCGGGGTGCCATCCGCCTGGTTCCCCACGGACACCCGGAGCTTCAGACGCCAAGCCGTCGTTCTAACATCGCTTCGCGCATGATCGCTTGTCTAGTCCAATACGAGTCCGCGACAGCACTACAAACTAACAAAACATACCCTCTCACCTGCTCCCCACCAGGACTCGAACCTGGCACACACGGATAAACAATACTTTGGTATGCCGATAGATCGCAGACGTCGCCGATCTAGAGCATCACGTCTTAGCACGAGAGAAGCTATCTCCGCCGGTCACAACCGAGCGATCGCGGGTCTGTCTGGCTCTACAAAGCGCTTGGTGGTCGGCTTGGCGGGCTTCCTTCTCGTCGTCGTCGCCGGCACCGTCGGCTACTTTGCGTTCGGCTTTAGTCTGCTCGACGCGCTATTCCAGACCGTCATCACCGTTACGACCGTAGGATTCGGGGAAACCCACTACTTCAACCCGGGCGAGAAGATATTCACTATCGTGTTGATCCTCTTTGGGGTCGGCACCGCGGCGTACACGTTCAGCGTGCTAATAGAGACGTTTGTCGAAGGCTATCTGGCCGACACACTTGGGAGGCGGAGAATGGAGCACAAGATCGACGCGATGGAGAACCACGTGATTCTCTGCGGATGGGGAAGGGTTGGACAGGCGATCGCTCGCTACCTGCAGGCGTCTAAGGTGAACGTCGTAGTCGTCGACTCTTCTTCCGAGCGACTCTCGACGGTCGAGGGGATGTCCGTTCATGGAGACGCGACCGATGAGAACGTTCTAGAGTCCGCTGGGATAACGAAGGCTCGAGTCCTCGTCACCGCGCTCAACGCGGACGCCGACAACCTCTATGTGACACTTACTGGTCGATCCATGAAACCCGACCTCTTTATCGTCGCGCGGGCCGGCACCGCACAAGCGGTAGCGAAGCTCTTGCAAGCGGGAGCCGACCGGGTCGTGAACCCTCAAGACCTCGGTGGGAATCGGATGGCCGCACTCGCGGTCCAGCCACACGTCGCTGAATTCTTAGACGTCGTGATGCACGACGGGAGCCTGGAGTTCCGACTCGTTCAAGTAGACGTCCCGGGCGACTCACCCCTGTCCGGGGAGACATTACGCAGTGCGCGTGTCCACGATCGGACCGGAACTCTCATTCTCGCGATGAGGCACCCCGGCGGCGAGTTTCTCACTAACCCTCCACCTGAGGCCGAGATAACGAGCGGAGACGTACTGATAGCTATCGGCAACGCACAACAGATCGAGTCTCTACGCCAGCTCTCAACTACCGGGGTCACTACCACCTGAACGAGCGAGTGCTATCAGCTATCTGCGACGACGTCGACATTCGCTGGCGAAGGCGTTGCGCGATCGCTCCTTGCGCTACGGGACGCGACGAACTTGTGAAACTGCGGTTTGGACGAACGAACCGTCGAATCGTTCCCGTCGAACACAAACGCCGCATTCGTCCTCTTCCTGGTAGACCAAGCAAACACGAGGCCCAAGACGAGCATCACGGCGATCGTCTGATCTATTCCGTTTCCGATCGCACGTGGCCCGTAGACGACAAAGGTAACGAGAAGTCCAGCCATTATCACACTCGAAAGCAACGCTCCGGCGAGCATCCAACGATGCCGATGGCTCCCTGAGTGCATCGCTGGAAATTTGCGATGGCCGACCGTCAAGAAGACGACAGCGGTGACCGAGTCCAAGAGAAACTCAGCCAAAAGGAAGAACCCTGCGGTAGAAAGAACAAGACTGAAGAACGCTTGGAGCGAGGAGATAAACAGCTCGATAACGACGACGAGTGCGGCTAGCCCGAAAGTGACGATGATCGCAACGTGAGGAACTCCGCTTCGACTCAACTTCGAAAATGCGCTCGGTATGAGGTTCTCCCGCCCCATCGCAAACAGCGCTCGGGTCAAGATGAATGAAGTCAGCCAGAGGCCGCCGGCCGTCGACATCAGCACTGGTATCAAGATGAGCCACGGGGCACTCGGAATCAAGCGGTCAGCCCATAGGGTCAAGGGGTCGTTAGCGTTCGCGAGGAGCCGGTGTGGGGTCTCACCCAAGAGCAAGGGGTACAAGACGGCGTAGAAGCCGAGAGCTCCGAGTGCTCCGACTATTCCAGCCACACCCGAGTGCGAACGCGGCTTTGCCGACTCTTCGGCCGCGTAGCTGTCGATCTCCCATCCATCGAGAATGGTCGCGGCAATAACTGCGACGATCAAGATTCCCCCTATCGGGGGTCTGCCAAAATGTATAGGTACCTTTAGACGGTTCCAGTTGAGAACACCGAGCACCGCGAACGCGACGAACGAACACATCTCGACGGCGAAGAAGACCCGGGTGATGTGAGCCGTCGGACGCCCTCCCATGAGGAGAGGAACTGCCGCGAACAGTATCCAAAACAGGGTCACAATCAAGTGCACAGCACCTGAGGCGTGATAACCCGGAGCTACGAGGGCCAACGTGTAGGACCCCGCCGGAATTGCAATCGGAGGGATCGACGTGAAGTAAGCGAGGATCAATATCCAAGCCTGATAGCGCGACACGCCTCGCCCGATGACGCGCGCCGACCAGTGATACGAGGCCCCCGAATGGGGAAAATGACGGTTCAACAGCCTGAAAATGAAGCTCGAGACTACGAAGGGGACGGCCAAGAGCCCAATCGCCGGAAGTGTCCACCAGCCGGCGAGGGCCGCCATCACCCCTGCGGTTGCCGCGACCGAGAAGAGCGGACCGACACTTGATATCGACAACGGGACCAAGTCCCAAAGGTGGAACGTCTGACGCAGCCGGCGAGCACCGTGGGGCCCGCTATCGCTATCGCCAGCCTCGGTGCGCGCGATCGGCAGCTTCATCGCCTCCTCTTTGGAACCTCGCCTCGGTCGCCCGACGTGACGCCGGTTCCGTGACCGTACCAGGATAGCTACCTATTTGCGAATCGTTTGCATTTAGCGAGATCGATCCGACGATCGGTCGTCCTCGCGCCCTATCCGGGCTCGATTGTCGCCCCACGCGCTGAGGCGAACGGTAACCTGGCCACTCCAGAGCGACACCGCGACGACCCTTTTCACATGGCTAAATGGAGGAGACCCGCCAGAAAGCACGCAAAGTTGCGCGCGTTCAGTGGGCCAGTTCAGTTGGCGAGTGCCATCGTGACTACTGGGTTGGTGAGGGTTATCCCACCGGTGCCAGGAAGCGCTTGTGCGTCTCCGTAGGAGAGGATCGCACCGGTTGAAAGAGTCAACCAGTAGCCCTGTCCATCAGGTGTCGTGGTCATCGCTACAACCGATCCAGAAGGAGCCTCTCCTACCCCTGAGCCGTAGAACTGCGCATCTCCGAATGCAAAGACACCACCGTCAGAGGCTACGAACCAGTAGCCGTTGCCACTTGGAGTTCGCGACATTGCCTCTATTGGCTTGTTAAGGGTCAAGCTACCTGTTGAACCAAAGAACTGAGCGTTTCCGTAGCTAAAGATCCCACCGTCACTGGCTACCTCCCAGTAGCCTTTCCCGTCTGGGGTGAGAGCTATACCAACTACTGGCTTGTTCAGTGGCTTTCCACCCATAGAGCCGTAAAACTTCGCATTTCCGAACGCAAAGATCCCACCGTCTGAGGCTACTTCGTAGTAGCCTTTTCCAGAAGCCGTCGGTGCTATGCCAACTACTGGGGCATTTAGAGGCTGTCCTCCCATAGAGCCGTAGAACTGAGCGTTTCCGTAGCTAAAGATCCCACCGTCACTGGCTACGAGCCAGTAGCCCCGGTGATCAGGGGTAGGTGACATTCCAACTATTGGCTTAGCCAAGGTGAGGTTCGACGCTGAACCGTAGAAGTTCGCTCCGTTTTGTGCGAGTACCCCACCGTTTGAGGTGACGAGCCAGTAGGGTACAGAGGCACGAGCGAAGCTCGAGGTCTCAAGAGACGGAGGTGAGCTTCCGATCGCGTTTGTAGCTTCGACTCTGTAGTAGTAGGTCGTCCTTGGAACAACCGTTGTATCGACGTAGCTCGTAGACGTCGTCGTTGCGATTGGAGTGCTTGACTCACCACCAGAGCTCGTACCTCTAAAGATCTCATATCCCGTCGCAGGTGGAGAGCTCGGGCTGACCGCGGGTGCACTCCAAGAAAGGGTGATCTTTCGGCTTCCTGACGTTGCAGAGATACCAGTTGGTGAACCAGGGGGAGTGACGGCCGGCTGGTAGGTCCAGGTGCCACCGAGGATGCCGGTGGTGTTGTTATAGCCACCAAAGAGGACCATGTTCGCGGTAGCTGGGTCATAATACGCCATGGACGCGGAGGCAGCAGCCGATGGGCTCATGGCTGGCGAGAGCAGCGTCCAGTTAGTCCCGTCCCAAGTCCAGGTGCCACCGAGACTGCTGACACCGTCAAAGCCGCCGTAGAGGACGATGTTCCCCGTAGCTGGGTCAAAGGACATCGACGTGCCCGCGCTAGCAGCTGGGCTCGTAGCTGGTGAGAGCTGCGTCCAGTTAGTCCCGTTCCAACTCCAGGTGTCACCGAGGAGGAGGTCGCTACTGCCATAGCCACCAAAGAGGATCAAGTTCGCTGTCGCTGGGTCGAAGGCGATCGACGCGCCGTAGCGAGCAGGTGGGCTCGTAGCTGGTGAGAGCTTGCTCCAGGTGGTTCCGTTCCAACTCCAGGTATCACCTAGGATGGCGCTAGTGGCGTCGCCTCCGAAGAGGACCAAGTTGGCTGTCGCTGGGTCATAAACCATCGATGCGCCGTATCGCGCAGGTGGACTCGTAGCTGGTGAGAGCTTCGCCCAGGTGGCGCCGTTCCAACTCCAGGTACCACCGCTACTGCCAAAGTCATCGTAGCCACCAAATAGGATGACGTCCCCTGTCGCTGGGTCATAAGCCATCGACGCGCCGTATCGCGCCGGTGGGCTCGTAGCTGGTGAGAGCTTTTCCCAGGTGGTCCCGTTCCAACTCCAGGTGCTACCGCTATTGCCAAAGCGATCAAAGCCACCAAAGAGGACGATTTCCCCCGTCGCTGGGTCATAAACCATCGATGCGCCGTATCGCGCAGGTGGACTCGTAGCTGGTGAGAGCGGTGCCCAATAAGTTGGCCCTTGAGGGTTGTAGGCCCAACTCCAGGTGCCACCGAGATAACCGCTACCGCCATAGCCACCAAAAAGGACCATGTTAGCCGTCGCTGGGTCAAAGGCCATCGACGCGAAATAGCGAGCAGGTGGGCTCGTGGCTGGTGAGAGCTTCGTCCAGTTATTTCCGTTCCAGCTCCAGGTGTCAGCGAGGAGGCCGCTACTGCCTTGGCCGCCGAAGAGGACCAAGGTGGCAGTAGCTGGGTCATAGGCCATAGACGCGCCGTAACGAGCAGATGGGCTCGTAGCTGGTGAGAGCTGTGTCCAGTTAGTCCCGTTCCAACTCCAGGTGTCACCGACAAATCCGTGAAGGCCTTCGCCGCCAAAGAGGACCAAGCTCGCCGTCGCTGGGTCAAAGGCCATGGACGCCAGATAGCGACCAGATGGGCTCGTAACTGGTGAGAGCTGCGTCCAGTTAGTCCCGTTCCAACTCCAGGTGTCACCGAGAATTCCGCTGCTATTTTCGCCACCGAAGAGGACCATGTTCCCAGTAGCTGAGTCGTAGGCCATAGACGCGCCGCGACGAGCAGATGGGCTCGTAGCTGGTGAGAGCTGCGTCCAGTTAGTCCCGTTCCAACTCCAGGTGTCACCGAGAAAGCCGCTACCGCCGTAGCCACCGAAGAGGACTATGTTTCCTGTAGCTGGGTCAAAGGCCATGGACGCGAAATAGCGTGCAGGCGGGCTCGTGGCTGGTGAGAGCTTCGTCCAGCTGGTCCCGTTCCAGGTCCAGGTGTCACCGAGATTACGGCTACTGTTATAGCCGCCAAAGAGGACCATATTTGCGGTAGCTGGGTCGTAGGCCATAGACGCGCCGTAACGAGCAGGCGGGCTCGTAGCTGGTGCTAGCTTCGTCCAAGTCGGCGTGGGTGCAGTAGAACTCGCTGCTGCTGCTTGAGATACACCAAGGCCAAGGGTCAACGTTGAAACGGTCATCGCTGCAGTTAGAAGGAGAACTCCTAACTGTGTGACCCTGGAGTTAAACCAACTTCGCCAAGTTGACTTTGGGTGAAGACTTGAGCGACATGAAGTGAGGTAGCTGCGTTGCATAGTTGGTTGATATCCTCTCTCGGCCTGATGGCTTTGCCGATGTCGCGTGCGCACACCGGAGCCTAACAGGCGAGACCGCCAACCCTAACTTCTAGCTCCTGAGACTCGACCGGAGTGGTCCTTTGTTGATACAGGTGACAGGCGTGTCAGCGCCCAAGGACAACGATGTACTGGCGGTTTCGCTCTGAGCGCTCGCGCGAGTTGGTCGCCGCGATTAGCTGCCGAGGAGCGGAGCCGGCCCGCGTTCTCCCCGTGCGCGTTGCCGCCGACGAGCGCGGCTTATGCCGAGCCATCCGAGGGCCGCGAGGACGAGGAACGGGAGTGCCCAACCTATCGAAACCGCGAACGCGTCGAGAACCGCTAGCGAGTTGTGTCGTGCGTAGCGCCACGCGACGAGTGCACTGTTGGGTGGACCGGGTTTCGTGTCTCTGGCTGCAGGGAGTCCGGGAATCGTAAGTGCGATGTCGATCGTCGCGAGTTGCGCAAAGTTCGTTAGAACGCCCTGTTGAGCCTGGAGGCCCTGAAGATCCTGGTCGACCGACGTCAACTGGTTCTCGATCGCGAGGAACGAAGTCGTCGACGTCGTCGAGGCGAGCTTGTTGCGCAGCAGCGTATCCTCAGACTGCAAGATCTGTATCTTGGCTCCGATGTCTGCGACCTGACCGGTGACGTCCTGGCTCTTCACCGATTCGTTCGATACGGTCCCGAACTTTCCGAGTGTCGAAAGCGCGGACTCGAAGTTCGACGCGGCAACTCGAATCGCGAGGTGTGCGCCGGTTGGCTTGCTCGTGCCTTTGGATCCTGACGTCGACTGGCTGCTTACGTAGCCGCCCATGCCGTGCGCCATCGTCGCGATGTCACCGAGCGTCGGGGAGATGGCGTTCCTTGCGACGCTCAAGCTGACGTCGGCGCTCTTTACCACGAGTGCTCCTGACGGTAGAACCGGCGGAGGCAGGTTTGGAAGGCTCTGAGCGGTCGTGTTTCCAGGAGCCTCCGCGTTAAAGGAGCTCCCATTTGGCGCACTTGCCGAAAGTTGACCCATATGTGCGCTAGCCGCTCCTGTCCCCGCTCTGCGCTGTAACGGAGGCATCGCCCCTTTTACATTCATGGGACCTGTAGGGGGGGAACTAGTGGCTCGATGGCTCGTCGCGGCAAGGAGATGCCTGCCTCCGGCGACCGCTGCGACGATGACGAGCAAGCCGACTGCGCCCGCGACGAGCGCAGTGGCGAGCTTGCGAGACTTGCCGAGCTTGTGGACTCTGTTCATTGGATCCTCCTTCGTTACGCGCAGTTGCGTGCGGTCGCGTTGACCGTTGAGAAGTTGGACGCCCACCGGGGGGATTTAGTTCCACGAGAACGCGCCGGTATCGATCCTGGCGCGGTCACGGTTACGTGCGACGGAGTTGTCCCTGGTTAGAGCCGTCGGAGACCTCGTTCACGGCTCTATCCAACAGTCTGCGCATCCGTACCATCATCGCCGCCGACGGCACGACCCGACCGGTTGCGTAACTCGACAGGCGAGACGGTGACGTCCCGATCCGAGCAGCAAAGGCTTGGTTGGTGAGACCGGAGTTGTTAATGAGCGATCGGACCTCTGCCGCCACCTCGGCCCGCTCCCCGTCTCGTGCCGCCGATCTGGCATGGGACAGGACGTCGGCCATGACGTCGGCGATGCCATACGGGCGTGAGTAGGTGAGCACCTCGGACAGCTCTTGGGCGACCTGGCCAAAAGGATCTTGTTGGACCTCGGCGGCAATACGTCGCCAGTGCGTGATATCCCCACGCTCCAAGGCGGCCTGGATGCCTTCGCTGTGCCACTTAGACACCGGGTCGGCTGGGGTGACGTCGATATTTCGGAACGCGAGTGTCATCGCTCTATCCAACGCTTTCCACGATCATGCGGGCTAGATCGGCACACGCCGAACGGACGTCGCCCCAGTCGTGCCAACGACGGTCCAACCGCTTGTACTGGTTAAGGTGTCGGGTAGTCTTTATGTCCTTCGGAGATGGGTCGGCGAGTTGTCGTACAAGTTGGCTTGCCACGCCGAGTCCGCCGGTGTGCTGGTCTGAGTAGTAAGAGTCGATACCGGCCAGGGTGGCAGCGGCCCGCTCGGACCCCATCCATTCTGATAGCGCCGCCACATCCAGGTAGTCACGGGTCTGGTTGCGGACTACGACCAAGTATCCCTTGATCCGGAGCGTCTCGGCGGAAGTCGGCACCTGGAGCACTCGCCCGGAGGGTAACTGGTACTGAGCCACTTCCAATGGAACTTTCCGGATGAGTTGGCGCACTCCTGCCTCGATATCGCCAATCTCGCCAAGGATGATCTTTCTTGGGACGACCCGGTTGGTCACCCATCCGTCCTGGGACTCTATGGCGTCCAAGACCATGTCGAAGTGATCACCAAGATCGGCGACGACATGGTCGTGGTCGAAGGAGTCTCTGTGTCCGAGATCG
>JAJYQJ010000006.1:9470-10701 GCA_021794655.1 Actinomycetes bacterium
GCATAGAACGCCGCTGCCGATCCACCAACGAGCGTGGCGTCGGGGACGGTTGCTTGGAGCTGGGCCGCCGCCTCATAAAGACGAGCTAGCTCGACGGATGGGTGGTCACTCGCCCTGGGGCGCGGGTCGTCAGCAAGTAGCTCAATGGACGACTCAGGAGTGATTCTCTTGGCAAACTGCCCGCCGTTCGGCTGCCCCTTGGGCTGGCGAGGTGGTTGTCGTCTCATGCAGCGATATTATCATATATGATCATCTCCCGTGCGGCTTCAAGCATTGCCGCTTGGTTAAGGGGACTTTCGCACGTTTTGCCACCCCTGACCGTTCCGGCCTGACACACTTCTGAAGCACCATCCACGCAGTCATCGAGGGTTTGTGGTGTACTTGTCTGTAGAGGATACTACCTACAGAGAGGACACTGGATGACGAAGGACGGAAAAGACGACGCGTCGATGTTGCGCGGAAAGCTGACCACGTTTCGCCGCCGTTGTGGCAAGCCGAGTTGTCGGTGCGCTACCGGTGAGCCCCACGAGAGCCCGGCGTTGACCTATACCGAAGGAGGTCGGACCAAGACCCTCACGTTGTCTGCGTCCGAGGTCAAAGAGGTCCGCGCTGCGCTTCGTCGCTACACCCGGGCCAAGGCGCAGCTTGAACGCTCAGCGTCGACGGGGCTCCAGGCGTTGCAGCGACGCCGGGCGGCTGGCCAAAAGGCGCGGCGGTCGTGAGTAAAGAGACCTCGCGCTGGGAAAACGTCTTGTGCTCGGTCGAAGACGTCTTCACCGCGCCGTCGTTCACCTTGTTCTGCGAGCTGATGGGCGCCTGGGTGCTCGTGACCGCCCGTCACACGATCTGCTCGATGGTCCAAGTGATGGACCCGTCGACTCGTCGGGCCCATGACGCCTATCACCGCTTCGTTCGTGCTGGGGCGTGGTCGCTTGACTCGCGCCTCGCCTCGGTGTGCCTGCTGGCGGTTCGCTGGGCGGGGACAGGGCGACTGACGCTCTATCTCGACGACACGCTGTTTCACCGGGCCGGGCCAAAGGTGAACGGGGCGGCGAACTGGCGTGACGCGGTGCGTTCGACCAGTCGCCACGTTGTCTACGCCCGGGGGTTCGTAACTGCTGCCAGATAAGTGCTCGATACACAGCACATGTATGTTCTTGTGATATACTGGGAGAGTGAATCTAACCGAGTGGGCAAGAGTCCAAGGCATCCACCCACAGACCGCCTATCG
>JAJYQJ010000050.1 GCA_021794655.1 Actinomycetes bacterium
AGACGACATGGAAGCCTTCCGCACCCGTGACAAGAGCGCCTGGGACTGGACGATGATGATCGCACAGCCTGACTGGGTCACCGCCGACCTCGTCAAGGAAGCACTGAGTACCGCGCGAAACAAGCGTCTCGATGCACTTGACCTCATCCGCTTCGAGCGCTTCAAGGAAGGTCGCAGCGTGCAGATCCTCCACGTCGGCCCCTATGACGACGAAGGACCAACCTTAGAACGGCTGCATCGCGACTTCCTCCCCGCAAACGGTTTCGTCCCTACCGGGCGCCATCATGAGATCTACCTCTCCGACGCCCGCAAGACCGAGCCCGCACGACTCAAGACGATCTTGCGACAACCCGTAAACACATAATCGCCGACCATCCAGGCGGTCCACGCTGTCCCAAGGGCTGATCTTGGTGGGACAACGAGAACTTCATCGAAGCAGGATCGGCATCATCGATGTAACCCGTTGGGCCACTTCGCTCGTCACCCGGTTACGACGAGTTCGGCGACATATCCGCCGGCGGCGACGAGAAACCCGACAGCCATGAGATACGACGCGCCATTGCCTTGGCCGTCCACGAGGAACAGCACTCCTCCCAATCCCGCGACGAAGATCCCGCCGAGGGCGGTAACGGCACAGGTGGCCACTCTACGCCCGAACGGCACGGCGACCGCGACGGCCACCACTGCACCCGCGGCGAGCATCATCCCGAGCATCATGTGGATCATAAGGAGCGGCCCGCTTCCCATCATTTGTGCCATCGTCGCACTGGTAGAAGGAAGGTGGACGTAGAGGTTCACCGCCATGCCGACCAAGAACTCGACGCCCAACAGAACCAGCATGACAACCGGAGCGGCGGTTCGGACGCCCGCGTGCACTGGCAGAGTAGGCCCCTCATCGAAGCCGGCGCTCCCACCGTGGTGATCAGGAGGGGCCATCGCCCGGCCTGTCGCACGACGTCAAAGGGGGTGGGTTCACAAGCCAAATTCTACCACTGAGGATCATCGGACCATCTCGCGACCTGTTTCTGTGTGAAGTGACATCTCGTTCAAGATGTCGTCTAAGGGTCGACGAGCGTGTCCCTTTTATGCTCGAACCCCTTTCGCCCGCGCGTCGCCAACATCGCATAGTGCACCTGACGGATCGATGGATCCCGCGCGTCGAACCAGTTGGAGACAGGTGAGAATGGGGAGAACGGGATGACATATCCAGTTCCACCCCGCCCTCTGACCGCTTCGACCAGAATCGATTGGACTTCGGACTCCATTGTCCGGCGGTGGTCAAGTGACGTCACGAGCCCACCTCTGCACCCACCCAAGGCGGTAATGACGTGCGCACACGTTGAACTCGCCAACTACTTCCAGGCCTCGGTTGCCATGTTCGAATCAACATCATCTCTGAGCCTCAGGGGGAGCCAATCGCTACTACAACTCGGCCGGATTCAAGTCGGAGCACCCGAACCAGTTGCCATGCAGACCCAACGGCACGCGGAATGGCAACTCGAGCGTGGCAATCGGCCCGGCCGCGATATCCTGCGCATCGAGCACCACCCAGTCGCTCACCAGGGTCTTACGGTCGGTCCGAAAGGTGACAAAGTAGCCGACTTCGGAGATACTGCCCTCAGCCGGTGCGAAGACGACCTCGTCGAAGACGTAGTCTCCCGAATTCCACTCCTCGACGCGGCCGGTCTCGGCATCGATCCGCATCAAGACGTTGAAGAGACCCATTCCTAGTCCAGAATCCTTCGCGGACACTGTGAAGTGTCGGTGGCGTGCTCCCTGAAGGCGGTCGTCGATACGCGGAAATTCGGTGAGGCGGTCGTCAAACGTCGTCGAGGTAACCGCGCCTGTGGTCCGGTTGATCCGGAGGCGGGTGACGGCACCGGACTGGTCTGGTGCCGGTCCCACGGCGAAGAACGCAAACTTGGAAAAGTCGACAACGATGTCGTCGCCGTCCTCGAATGCGTTGGCGAAGTGGAACGCCCAAAACGGGTCGGTCTCGAACCAACGCAGTTCGGTCGAAGGGCCGGTTCGCGGCACTACCGCGATTCGCATCGGTAGGTCCGGCTTCCAGGCAAGGACCGGACCGGACCCGGTTACGAGCGCATCGAGATCGAACACCACGGGCGCGACGAAGAAGACTGCGTACGTCGCAGTTATGACAAAGTCGTGGATCATGTAGCAAGCATCGACTTCGATAGGTTCGGGGCCACGCGCAACGGTTCCGTCGGCGGCTATCGTCGCCCAGACGAGATACGGCTCCACAAGGTTGTACCGGAAGATCACCATCTCACCGGTTGCCGGATCGATCCGCGGATGCGCGCACATCCCCTCGATGCGTCCATCCCAAGTGAAGGGGGAATCGCCCACGCTCTCGAGCTCCGCGCTGACTTCCCAGGGCGGATCCACCTCTGAGAGGGCAAGCCAGCGACCGCCATGGTGGATGATGTTTATGAAGGCCGACTGTTTGAACGTCTTCGCGTACGGCTCGGGAACCGTGTCGGGACCGGGCAGATACGGTGTCATTATTCCGGCCCAAAGTGCCTTACCCGCTTCTCTTTCGAGGCGAGCATAGGGAGTCCAAACGATGCGGTTGCGATAGCGAGCACGTCCTTCATCGTCTACCCAGATGCCGTGCAGCATGCCGTCACCCTCAAAGGGAAAGCTATAGCTGCCAAGTGGTGGGTAGAGCGGATTCGGTCCGTTGCGAAGGTAGGCGCCACGAAGGTCTGCCGGTATTTCCCCCGCGGACGCTCAGCTCAGTCGCCTCACGTTCCTCGGTAACGGGGGCGAACACACCCGAAAGAGTGGGGATTGAGGAGGCGTCGACGGGTGCAGGAATCAACATCGCCAGAGTATCGTTTGCGCGAAATCCGATTGCAAGCGTAACTTTTCTTGCTCGTGAGAGAACTACGTTACTTCTCTTGTAGCGTCCTCTTCGATCAGGCGAGACCGCTCGGTCGCT
Source organism: Actinomycetes bacterium (assembly GCA_021794655.1). Classification (GTDB taxonomy): domain Bacteria; phylum Actinomycetota; class Acidimicrobiia; order Acidimicrobiales; family RAAP-2; genus JAJYQJ01. The sequence continues at coordinate 2,963 of JAJYQJ010000050.1, forward strand.
CCATGCGAACCTCGATCCCACGGGCCAGGCAGCTCCGACTCAGCCAGATTCACCTGGAATCCATTCGAGTAGTTGGGCTCGCTTGCCTGCGGTGATCTCGACGCGGTCGATCCACCCAAAAACGGAGCGCTCAGTGCGCGTCTTTTCACCCAGAGGACGACGACGGCCGTCGATGCGGTAACCTATCGGAGCGGCCAATATCGTTCGAGTCGACCGGGGAGTAGCGCAGCCAGGCAGCGCGCCTGCTTTGGGAGCAGGAGGCCGGGGGTTCAAATCCCCCCTCCCCGACTTGTCTTTGGACGTTGGGTCGCGCCTTCTAAAGCGCCTGTCATGTACCACTTGCGACACTCTTGTGCGTTGTTGCACTACGCAGCTCGAAGACGAGATCTAAGGTCGCCGCTCGCACAACATCGGTCGATCCCGTTTCGCCCACCGTCGAACTCCGGAACGACCACGCCGACGAGCCGGTGCGAGGCGCCAACCGCGACGTTCGCCAGACCTCCATTCAGTCTCGTTCTCCACGTTGACCCAGAGAGTTTGCCCAGATAGACTGCTCGCATGCCCGGCCAGCGGGGGAAGTCGGTAGTCCACACGTTCCGCGTCTTGGCGCTCTTGATATCGGTTGTCGCAGTTACGTGGGCGCTCAACTGCCTGCGGGTGCGAGTCCAGTTGCCGGGCGGGTCGGCGCCGCCTCGCCTCAACCCCAAACTGCTTATCAAACACACAGCGGCCACATACATTTCCACGCGACCGGATACTTCCAGACAGCCCAGGTGGGCGGGCGCTGGTGGCTGGTAACCCCGAGCGGCCGGCCGTTCTACGCGTCGGCGGTCGATCACGTCTCCGCGTCCCCGGACTTCGACCAAGGGACCGGAAAGTGTCCGTACTGTGAGACTATCGCGTCTCAGTATCCGAGCACGGCAAGCTGGGCGACCGCGACCGTCGCACGGCTACGCTAATGGGGCTTCAACAGCGTCGGTGCATTCTCGGACTACTCGACGTTCTCTCACGCCATTCCCTATACATACCTCCTCTCGATGGCTTCGGGTTCCGACTGGTTCGCTCGGTCGTTCGTGACCAACGCGTACGCTGTCGCAGCTTCTCAAGTGGCCCCACTCGCCCACTCGCGCAACCTCATCGGCTGGTACACCGACAGCGAGCTCCACTGGGGTCCCGACTGGCGTTCAACCAACGTAGTTCAAGATGACTACCTCGCTCTCCCTGCAGGATCGCCGGGAAGAGCGGTTGCGGAGCGCTACATCGGGCACCCGAACGGTTTCGTCTACGCATTGGCAACTCGGTATTTCCAAGTCACGACGGCAGCTATCCGAAAGTACGATCCCAACCATCTCATCCTCGGCGTGAAAGCGCCGATCCAACTCATCCAGCCACAGCTCCTCGAAGCGGCAAGTCCGTACGTGGACGTCTTCAGCGTCGACGACTACGCACTTACACCTGGGCTGGAAGCACTGATCCAAAAGTACGCCCCGCAGTACATCGATCCAACCAAGAACCTCTCGAATATCGAGTCAATCGTGAAGAAACCCATCATCGTTGGTGAGTACGGCTTTCGCGCCGCAGACAGCGGCCTCCCGAACAGCTACCCGCCGATCTTTCCAACTTTCGCGACCCAGGCCGATCGGGCGAGCGCGTATAGCTCGTTTGTGAACACGATGTACGCATCCCCATGGGTCGTCGGGGACTCATGGTTCGAATACGTCGACGAACCAGCGGGTGGCCGGGAGTGGGACGGAGAGAACAACAACTGGGGTTTGGTCAACGTCGACAACGTCGCTTATCGAACCGTCGTCAACACCGCGATCGCACTCCACCGGATAGAACCGGACGCCCTCGTTTCACCTGGGCCACGCTGTGACTCCTGGACCGCGACCAATGGATCGAGATCGGTCACCTGCGACGGGTGGATCGTGCCAGATAACCCACCGCAGGGACCAGGTCCAAACCCCGGGCCTGGATCACCATTACCTTCTCCTCCGACATCTCCTCCCGGTTCCACGTACCGCTTCGTCGAACGCAACGGCGCGACTTACGTCATGGGCGCCGGAGCTTCCCCGCCGCTTCGCTCACTATCTGTCTTTTCTCATGTCGTCGGGATCGCCGCTACGGCGAGTGGACACGGCTACTGGCTCGTAGCCGCCGACGGTGGCGTCTTCAGCTTCGGCGACGCGAACTTCTACGGATCGATCGCGGGGCGTTTCCGCGCGGGGGTAGTCGTTGGGATCGCAGCTACGCCAGCACCGCCGGGTGTGTGAACCGCGGTTCAGTATCCGTCCGTAATGTGTATCCGGCGGTACTGAGTATCCGGCGGTACTGAGTATCCGGCGGTACTGAGTATCCGGTGGTACTGTGTTATCAGGTGAAGATGATCTCGCCGCCGGCTGCGAGGGTGTAGAACTCACCGACGGTGATGATGTCTTGCACCTGGTCGATGAGGTCGTTCTTCTCCAAGGCGAAGAGGTCGACCGACGCCTTGCAAGCATAAATGCCAGCCCCGGTATCGGCGATCATCTCGATGAACTCGGGGATCGGTGGGATGTCGAGCTTCTCCATCTTCGTGTTCATGTAATGGGTCATCACCGTAGACACCCCGGGCAGTCCGCCGAGCATCGTCGCAAAGTGGAGGCCCGGGTTGCCGACGGTCGCAATCTTGATGTGCTCGTGACGAGCCTTATGGACGACGTCGAGTCCGAAGAACGTAAAGAAGAGGTTTGCCTCGATGCCTTCCGCACGGGCGCCGTTGGCCATGATCAAGCCCGGATAGACCCCGTCGAGAGAACCCTTCGAGATAACGATCGATACCTTTTCGATTGTGTCGGCCATGACGATAGGCTCCTTGCTCAGATACAGCCGCGAGGCTTGGGTATTCCGGCGATCTTCGCGGCGATCTTTGCCGGGCCTTTAGGGAACAGCTGGTAGAGCTCTTTGATCGAGATACCCGACGTCTTTGCGAGCATCCGCACCGACGGACCGGCGCCTTTTGCGAGGAACTCGTCGCGCATGAACCGGATCACCTTCCAATGCCCCTCGGTCAGCTCGTCGATGCCTTCTTGGCGGGCCAGTTCGGGCGCCATCTCTTCGTTCCACTGCTCAGGGTGGACAAAGAAGCCTTCATCGTTGAGTTCGACGTTTGTCGAAGCTAGGGTCGTCGTGGGCATAGTTACTCCTTTCGTGTCGGCGTATCCAACCGCTTGCCGGCGGTCGGCATCGCGGCGCCTACTGCCGGGATCTCACGGCCAGGCAGTAACCCGTGCCAGTAGACCGACTGGAATAGGAGCTTCGCGAAGTGGTTGAGCCGCGACTCTTTTAGCAGCGGCAAGCCGACGGCGCCGGGGTAGTGACCTTCAACTGGCTCTTGGTCGTAGTTGAAGTCGATGAGTAGCGCCTTGTGAAAACCGGTCTCGACGAAGCAGTTCGCGTGGCCGTCGAATCCTTCGACTAACGGCTCCCCGTCGAGGTGACGGGCGACGTTTTCAACCAGGGTTTCGCCTTCGAAGTGGGTCACCGAACCGGCCTTGGACGCCGATAGGTCGCTCGCATCGCCGATCACGAAGATGTTCGGCGCCGCCTTTGCTTGCAGGGTGCGCTCGTCGGTCGGGACGAAGTTCAACTCGTCACCTAACCCCGGCGAACGACCGACATACTCGGCGCCTCCGTGTAGCGGCACGACGACAGCTAGATCGAAAGCCAACTCCCGGTCGTCGTAGGAGAGTAGCCGTCCCTTCTCCCCATCGACGAGGCAGGTGTTGAACTCGGTGACGAGTTCGACGTTACGCTCTTTGAGCATGCCGCCGAGGTGCTCTGACGCGACCGGCTTCGTGAACGCCCCGTCGAGCGGGGTGACGTATGTGAGCTCGACCCGGTCTCGAATGCCGCGCTCGTGGAAGTACCAGTCGGCGAGGAAGCAGAACTCCAACGGCGCGACCGGGCACTTTATCGGCATGTCGACGACGTTGACGACCACCCGACCGCCGTCGAACCTGGAAAGAGCCGCCTCCAGCGCGGCGGCGCCCTCGGGTGTGTAGAAGGTGAACACCTTCTCCATCCACCCCGCGCCGGTCAGCCCTTCGGTCTCCTCTAGAACGAGTGACGCGCCGCTCGCGACGACTAAGACGTCGTAGGGAAGTGCCTCTCCCCCCTCGAGAAACACCTGATCGCTCGCGATGTCAACTCGGTCGACCGCCGCGTCGACGAACTCGATACCCTTATGAAGCTGGCGGACCCGCGATCTGACGATGTCTTCGACGTGGGTGAGGCCGAAGGGTACGAACAACAGACCGGGTTGGTAGACGTGGCGATTGTCTTGGTCGACGACCGTGATCGCCATCTGATCCTCTCCAAAGCGCCGGCGTAGCCTGTTCGCGCTGAGCGTCCCACCAGTACCTCCACCGATAATCACAACACGAACCGTCATAGGTCAATTGAACGCCAACATATACCCCCTGGGGTAGGGGCGAAGGTCCCGTTGACCACCTGAGTAGCCACCGCCTATACGCCCGTAATTACACGTACCTGGCTCGACTCTTCTCTAGCGATGTCGACAGCTCGCGGGAACGCTCGGCTTGAGGGCGCTTACCGCGTTGAGGTTCCCGGTGTTCCAAAGGTCGTGATGTTGCCGCGGCCACGGCCCACTCGACGAGCACGCCGGGGTTGGCGTACGCCATAAGAAAAGGTACCCCTCACGGGTGCCTGCCGCTAAGACCTGGGTGCTGACAGATCCAAACGGCGCGAACGTCGGGCTGTTGACGAGCCAACCGCCGGTGAACTTCGGAAATCCCGGGGCTTCCTTGCCGTTCGCGTTGAGCGCACGTATGTCATAGGTCGCACTACCGACTACCGCGTAGGGCCCGTTGCGAGCCCCGCCGACGTCGGCGACGATCGGCGACGACAAAAACGCCATGTCGTTCAAGAGCTGGGGGAACCCCGGATCGAAACTCCCCGTCGATGTGTTCCAGGCGTCGACCTGGCTGTCGTGTGGGGTCTGGTCGGCCGCGTATCCCTGATCCAAGAGCTTTCCGACGCTGAGGGCCGGCTCGATCATCGAGATCCCGGGGGAGCTTCCACCGAGCGGGGCGAGGACCGCTCCGCCAAGGGCCGGGATGCTCGTTCCCAAGAGACCCGTTGAGTTCGAGAGTGGACCGGCGCCACTCGACGCGGTCACCTTCGGCTTTCCGTCGGCCGCGGTCCCAAGGAACGAGCTCCCGTTGGGATTGAGCACGTACCCGGGCCCTGCGGAGCTACTGAGAGCGGTCTCGAGCTTCCCGTTGCCCGCGAGGTCGGCGAGGGCGGGACTCGCGGTGATCCCGTCGGCGACCGTCGGTAGTAGTCCGGGGCTCAGGTCTGCGATCGCGACGGGCCAACCGGGCAAGAACGCGCCGGGGTTCGGATAGCCGGGTGGGCGCGGCTGTTGCGCACTCGCGCCGTGGAGCGATCCGTTTGGATAGATCGCGTACACCCGTGAGTTCCCGGCGCTACTACTCAGTCCCGACGCGTTCAAAAAGAGGCTGAGCGGTCCCGACCCGACGCTCGCGTTTAGGGGTTCCTTATAGGTCTCGTTGGAGCCGACGACCACATCGGGAGGCCCTGAGCCCCCGTTTAGGTTTCCAATCGCCGGTGTCGCGACGAGCTTCGTCCCTTGATCGGGGGTGACCGACGACTTGAACGTCACCTTGTTCGTGACCGGGTCGACCGACTTGACCTGCGTCGGGTCGACGACGAGAACCGGCCAGCCCGGCGCCGGGTGGCCGGTTGGTCCCCAGGCGTAGACGTGGCGATCCATCGAAGCAGCCACTACGTCCAACGTGTTGTTCCCGCTTAGATCTGCGAGGGCTGGTGCACCCATTATTCCAGGCAGCAAACGGTTGTGAAGACTCACGGCAGCTGGAGACGAGAACGCCGGGTTCGTCCTGACCGGATAACCCGCTAGGAGCTGACCCCGGGTGTTCCACGCGTAGCAGTAGCCCGCGAGGTCGCACGCGACGACGTCTAAGTTCGACCCGTTCGCGTTGCTGAGGTCTCCGACGGCGACCCCTCCGATAATCTCGCCCCTTGGAACCGCAGAGACCGCACCGGTCTTGAACGCGGCCTCGCCCGAGTGGTACGCGAGGTTCGCCGTATGGACGGGGAATCCCGGCAACTCTTTTCCAGACGACTCGATCGCGTAGATACTCCCGCCGGCTGTTGGAACCAAGAGGACGTTCGTATGCGACGGGCCGATCGGTGCGAGCGTCGGCGGCGCGTCGAGAGAACTCGCAAACTTCTTCGGATATCCAGAGAGAAGCGTCCCATCTGAGTGGACGAACTCCGCGCGCCTCGCGACACCTACCATCCCTTTCGTCTTCCCCGCCGTAACCTGGACGACGACCCTCAAAGAAAACGTGAATCGGTTCGCGGCGGGCGATCCGCTACTCGTAACCGGCCCCCCCGAGAACGACGTTCCCCTCGGAAAAAGCGCTCTCACGTCGTTCATCGGCAACGTCGCGAGTACGCCGGTTTTCACCCCGGCACCCGAGCCTTGCGCGACCATCTTCCACGAGCCCGGCTTCGGTTGGGACCCAACGCCGATATCGACCTGATACCTCCATGAAGGCGCCCTCGGTGTCCCGACGACCCCGGTCACCGTCATCGTCTCGTCTGGCGCGAACAGGCCAAACCACGACGGCGAGTTGATCTGCGCGACGGGGGGAATATCGCCTCTCTGGATCCATGAGACGAGACGTGCCGCGTCGAGGCGCCCGTAGCCGAAGTACATGTTGTATCCCGCCTGACTCGGGTACCTCGTCGTCTTGACAAGCGGGACGCCAGGAGCGCTCACCGCGTAGTTGTTCGCCGGCCCGTTTGGCGGCGCCGCTTTAGCGAAGTCGACCGGTGACGCAGACATCGTCACGAGCTGGCGGATCTCGTTCACCGACAGAGGGACCGATCCGCCGTTTGCGCTGTGCAGGCCAGGATAGGGTCGGATCACACCGTTAGCCATCGCTGCGCGCGCCGCTGACTCCGCGAGACCGACCACTCCCCCCGTCTTGCCCGTCGCCTCCGACGAGCACGACGAGCTCTCCACGCTAACCGCGACGTTCGCGCCGTAGTTCGTGCACCCGTTCAAGTAGAGATAGCTCGGCGGGTTGTACGAAGTCGCCTTCGTGACAGAGTTGACGACGATCGTGTGGGCGAGTAGCGCCGGTAAGTTGTGGTGCTGCGCCTCCTCGTCCGCCGCGGAGGCGACGACAGGGACACCGTGTGACTCCGCGTACGATATCGCCTGCCTCGCCGTCTCGGTTATGTCGTAGGTCCCGAGCGCTTCTTGGATGACGCTCGCCCCAGAGTCGACCGCGAACAACACCCCTTGTGCGAACGCGTTCGACGACGCTATGAAGGAGTCTCCGACCCGGATCGGTAGGACCATGCAGTTCGGACACGCACCGACTTCCTTCGTGAGCGTGTTCGCGGCCCCCGCCGCGTCCTGTGCCTCTCCGGTCCCGTGGTCGTAGTGGACCGCGTCGTACGCGTCGTTGTTGTTGTTTATGAAATTCCAACCCGCGATAGCTTCTGTGAATCCAGCGGGTGACTCGTGCCCGTAGTAGTACGGATTCGCACCACCGCCCGGCAGCGTCCGCGTACCGAACGCGCGGATCAGATCCATCGGCGACACGAGCCCCGGCTCGGGCGGGTACGGCCCTCTCTTCGTCGAGCAGAAGAGCCCCCCGTAGGTCTTTGCGACCT